>JALOLT010000138.1 GCA_025455775.1 Fimbriimonadaceae bacterium | reverse complement strand
CACCGACACCGATTTCGACTGCCCACTCGGCGTTTTGCCAGTAGTCCCAAATGGCGATGTTTTTAAGGCTTGAAGGGCAATCGACCTCCACTCCCAGGGCGCGGCGAATCAGGCCAACGTTCCCGCTGGCGTCCACATAGTGGGTGGCAGTAATCGTTTCACCGGATTCCAGCGTGAGTCCGTCTACACGATCTCCGGATGTGAGAACCTCAGTGACCTTGGTCTCTTCTCGAACTTCGACACCAAACTCGGCAGCGTGGTCCAGGAGGATTTTGTCATAGATGGCTCTGTCCACCTGGAACGCAGTGTGTCGGCGAGCTCCGTCAAATGTTCCAGGTCGAGGCATATCGGCGCTCTGAATTCCAGGGGCGAACTCCAGATCCCACAAGTCATCCGTCTTTCCCCAGCGATATGTTGCTCCGATCTTGATGGGGAACCCTGCTTGCTCAACCTTTTCCCAGACCTCCATTTCGTGAAGGATGTGGCTGATGAGGGGGAGCTGGCTTTCGCCGACGTGATCCCGCGGGAACTTCTCACGTTCCAGGATCAAGACGTTTAGGTTTGGGTTGTACTTTTTGAGGAGCGTTCCGGTTGTGCTACCGGCAGGTCCTCCGCCGATGATGGCGACATCATAGCTGTTGTTTTTCATGAAGTTCTTTAAAGAGAAGTAAGGGCTTGGTCTTTCACGACATTGTCGCGATTGGGGTGAATAAAGGCATCTTCGGTTGCGACGGCGAGTCCTATCGGTGGGATGCTCGGATCATATGATCCTGTGATCCAGCCGTCTTGAACCATGAGCTCCAGCGCTTGAACAGCGTGATAAGCCCCTTCGGTAGGAGATGAGTACTCGCGGTTCTCGGCGTAGTAGCGGTAGATGCCCTGCATGACTTCGGGGGCAGTTGTGCCTTGATCGAGTGCGATAATGACAGCTCGGAAGATTCCTGCCTGGGGGAGGGTTTTACCTTGCCTTTGCAGACAGGGCACTTTGTAGATTCTCCCTTCGCGGTAAACGGGAAGATGGGTGCGTTCCGCTCCTTCTAAGTTTAGTTTGAATCGGGTGAAGGAGTTCGATTTCCAGTTTGCGCGGTCAGCAGTCAAGGCCTGGGCAAGGTGCTTGATGGTTCCGAGAGGGAAGGTCGCCACGGTCGGGTAGTCAACTTGATCGTGAATGAACCCTCCGGTTCCGAGCCATTGGAAGGCCTTATCTGCTTCGAGCTCCAGGCCTGCTTCTCGGGCAATGTCGGAGCAATGCTCTTTCAGTTCCGTGAAGTGGCTATTTGCGCTGTACCAAAAGTCAGCGAAGCGGATATGTTGTCGAATTCTCTGTCGATTAGCCCGGCAGTAGCTTGACTTCACCCAATCTGGATCCAGCTTGCCGAACTCGATCGAGAGGATCGAGTAGGCAGTTTCTCTGGCTTGGGAGTGGGCGAGGGTCATGCCAGCAGCGAGAATCGGATCAGCGAATCCGGCGCTCTCACCTGCCAGGAACCAGTTTTCTCCCGTGAGGCGGTCGGCCAAGAAGCTCCAATCCTTAGTGGTGGAGATCGGGGCGACTTGTTTGGCATTCCTTGTGAGTTGGCTCACGATGGGATCAGAGGAAAGGGCTTCCTGGTAGAGCTCCTCCGTCGTTTTGCCGCACTCTTTGTAGTAAGAAGCGGGAACGATCAGACCAATCGAGGTCTTGGTGGGGCCGAGAGGAATAAACCAGATCCAACCGTATCCGAGGGAAAGGACTTGGACTCTTGTTCCTCCGACTCCGATTTCTACTGCCCAGTCGGCATTTTCCCAATAAGACCAGAGGGCGATGTTCCGCAATTTCGTCGGTGCTTCGACCTCTACTCCCATGGCCCGTCTCAAGATTCCAGCGTGACCAGAAGCATCAATATAGTGTTTTGCCTCAATCGTCTTACCGTCATCCAGGGTGAGCTTTACGACTCGGTCTTGTTCCTTCCAGATGTCCACAACCTTTCTCGGTTGCAGCACATTTGCCCCGAGGGAGGCAGCATGTTCCAGGAGAATCGTATCGTAGATGGCCCGGTCCACTTGGAAGGCAGTCTGGGTTCTCTGCCCTTGGTACGGAGCTGGTCTTTCCTGATCCTGAAACTTTGCGCCTGGAATGAACTCAAAATCCCAAAGGTCTTTGGTTTGGCCCCAGCGGTAAGTCGCCCCAATTTTGATCGGGAAACCAGCCGCTTCGACCTTTTCCCAACAGCCCATTTCATTGAGGATTGTGCTGATGGGAGGGAGCTGTGATTCGCCGACGTGGTCACGGGGGAAGGCTTCCCGCTCGATGATAGTTACTTTAAGGTCTGGCGCGTATTTAAGGAGGATACTAGCGGCGGTAGATCCGGCTGGTCCACCGCCAATGATAGCGACGTCGACTTCAGAATTCATCTTTGAATGGTCCTGTCGTCGAAACCTTATTTACCAGAGTTCGGATTCGCGGTCGTTCCTTGAGGCATCTTGTCTCGGAACTCTTGCGGAACCTTGTTCATCATCTCGGAAGCCTGTTTCTTTTGACCCTCTGGAATCGTGGCATCAGCAGCCACGGCTGGATCAACGGGAGCGGCAGATGTAGAAGGAGAAGTGCCAATTTCTGCGTCGGACTGGCATCCAACGAGCAGAACCATGGCAAAGGCGAAAAGGGGGAGAGTCAGTTTCTTCATAAATTGCCTATTCAGTTTCTTTCAAGGGTTTGAGGCGGAGCGGATGCCCAGATCCACCCCGCCTGATTTTTGTTGGCGCGCTTATTGGAGAGGAGCCCTTAGTTGGCTGGCTTAGCCACCTTGAACATTCTGAAGTCTTGGGCTGAGACTCGACCATAAGGAAGAGCCTTCGCCGAGCCATCAGCAAGAGCGTAGTTACCGTCTCCTGCGTAACCCTTGGCTGCGATGGTGTTCACGTCACCTGCGGTGCAAGGTGGGGGCAAAGGAGACCCGTTGGGACGACCGTTCAGCTTCTTCGCATCGCAGTCGGTGAAGAGGGCTCCGCCCCAGCTTCCAACTGGCCACACGTCGTTCGGGGCCCAAACTTCGGCAAACATGATCGTGTTGGAAGGCTCGTCAAGTTGCGTCTGGCTGCGTGGGTCTCGTGACCAACCAGTCATTCCAGTGTTCGGGTCTTTGGTAAGATCCTGGCCGGCTGGCTTGTTGGGAGTGTTGTGCCATTGCAATGTTGCGATCTGACCAGCATAGACCCAAGAGCGCTTGCGGTAAGGAGTCCTGAGGGCTTCATCCCACATACCAGCCCATGAGCCACCGCCGCCGCCTGCAACGTTCGTTGGGTCGGCAGGGGAATCCCAGATGCCATAGTTCTTGTTGTAGGGGAAGAGCAGCACTTCAACCGGCGTCCAGCCATCATTAGGGCCTGGACAGATCCAGCCACCAGTCCAAGCCGACGCTGACGGAGGATCGTTGCAGACCATCGCGGTAGGCAGAACGTCGTCGTAGTCAGTGGCATAGAGCAGAGTACTAGTTGAGATCTGCTTGGTGTTGCTGAGAGCAGTGGTCTTCTTAGCAGCGAGCTTTGCTTGGGCAAAGACCGGGAACAGGATCGCGGCCAAAATCGCGATGATGGCGATGACGACAAGGAGTTCGATGAGCGTAAAGGCTCGATCTTTCAGAGATTTGGATGGCTTCATTGCGTTACCGTTGAATTGGGATAAAAGCAGTTTGCAGTCAGGTCGGGTTGAGATCTTGCTGACTCAACTCCGAAGAGCGAATTGTGAGGGCTAAACCCTGCTCGAACGAGAAGTCGTGCACCCAACAACTGGCCAGAACTACCAAAGTCCACTTAGAACGGAAGGTTTCCGTACCATCTTGCAGTCTTTCAGCAGAACATCGACCTTGTTTTGAGTTTAAACAAGCTGTCCTGTTCGCATTATAACAGTTTCAATCAGTTTCAACAAGTTTTTTTTTGATTTTTTTGTTCTTTCAGGAATTCGAAACGATTTGATATCAAAAGATCAACCAACTGCTCACTTGGACTGTCTGAACTAGCGTCGATCTTTTTCAAAACGGAGCTTCCCAGGTCGTGGCCCTTAGCCTGAATGATCCAGATATACTGGGAAATCACCAGCCAGGCTACTTGAAGCCCTCACAAGTGGAGCCAAACAAGGCAAAACCCCGATGCGAGATGGAAGCCAAGGCAACGGAGCCAATAGACCAATGAGCAAAGTCCCCCCCAGAGTTCTTCTTGCCGCCAGCGGCGACCTTCGTCTGTCTGCAAATCAGGTCTGCTGGCCGGCCCAACTCGCACTTGAAGAACGGCTCTCAGACGTTCTGGCGGGCAAATGGGGAGTCACCGTCGAGCGCATCCACCCCTATAGCGACGACGTCAAACATGGTTTTTTGGACTCACAACGTGCTGGCCTTGAAGCCTTTAGCAAATTGGATAGAAAGGCGCCCCTCATCGTCGCGGAGGCTGTTTGGCAGTATAGTCACCACGTTTTGGGAGGGCTCCTGCACCATGAGGGGCCAATCCTGACTCTCGCCAACTGGAGCGGACAGTGGCCAGGACTTGTGGGGCTGCTGAACCTCAATGCATCCCTTAAGAAGGCTGGTAAAGCCTACTCCACTCTCTGGACAGAGACGTTCGACGAGGATTTCTTCTTTGACGGGTTGGAAGAGTGGCTGACCTCCGGCTCTGTCACCCACGACCTCAGCCACGTCGCCCCTTACGCCTTGGGGTCAGGTGAAGAAGAGAGCCTGGGGGCAAAACTCGCCTCGGAATTGCGCCAAAAGGGGGCGATCCTCGGTGTCTTTGATGAGGGATGTATGGGAATGTATAACGCCATCATTCCGGACGAACTCCTTTTCCCGATTGGCATCTATAAGGAGCGCCTGAGCCAGAGTGCCCTGGTTTTTGAAATGACACGAGTCACCCAAGCGGAAGCAGAGGCTTGCTATGCCTGGCTGGAGGCAGAAGGGATGACTTTTCACACTGGGCCAAACCCAGCAACCGATCTCACAAAAGACCAAATACTTGGCCAGTGTCGTATGTACATTGCCGCAGCTCGCATCGCCGATGAGTTTGGATGCGATGCCCTTGGCATCCAATATCAGCAAGGGCTGAAGGATGTCGCCCCTGCCAGCGATCTCGCCGAAGGGCTCCTCAACAACAGCCATCGCCCCCCTGTTTTGCGTGGCGACGGCTCAGAGATCCGCCCAGGAAAGCCATACACTCACTTTAATGAGGTCGACGAGTGCGCAGGAGTGGATGGGCTGATGACTGCCCTCGTTCACGAACACCTCGGTCAACCGGTAGAGAACACCCTGCATGACCTGCGATGGGCCGATGCCGACCGATCGGGAACCACTGACGAGATGGTTTGGGTTTTGGAAATCAGTGGGGCAGCGCCACCAGCTCACCATGTTGGCGGCTTTAAGGGAACTCACGGCTATCGCCAGCCACCCATGTACTTCCCGAGCGGAGGGGCAACCTGCAGCGGAGTTGCAAAGCCAGGCGAGATTGTTTGGAGCAGGATTTATGTGGCAGAGGGTGTTTTGCAGATGGATCTTGGGCGTGGAACGGTGATCGAATTACCGGCGGAAGAGACCAAGCGACGTCTCGACTCAACGACTCCCGTCTGGCCGATCATGCACACAATTCTGCACGGCGTCACCAGAAACCAGATGATGGCTCGCCATGCTTCAAACCACATCCAGGTCGCTTACGCTCACTCAAGCCTCCATGCAGATCAATGCCTAAAAGCGAAGGCAGCGATGGCCCACCACATGGGAATGAAGGTTTGGATTTGTGGCGTGAAGGTTTAAGGGAATCAGGCCAATTCTGCCCCGCTCGGCAAACATAAGAACCGAGTCTCGCCAGGAACAATTGTGACGACTTGACGAGTCTGCCACACAGTGTCCCAAGGTCGTACTGGATCAGG
>JALOLT010000053.1 GCA_025455775.1 Fimbriimonadaceae bacterium | reverse complement strand
ACCCCTCTCTTGGGGGCGAAGAAAATTGTAGACCGTCACTCTCGCTCAGGTCAAGGGGTCCTAGTCAGTTTTTTTAACTTTCTTGCGACCTCTGCGCGCCTTTCGGCGTCTCGGATATTGTAGGCCCCAATTTGCCCCAAGAATACGGCACCGGGACCCTTTCCGACAAATTACTCGGTGGGAAAGCCAAACGCCTGGACTTTTGGAGGCATCTCAGATTCAAGACTGCGGTTCCAGGCCCCGTGCAATAGTCCCGACGAAAATCTCGGGGGACGAGTCTTGGCCATTCGCCCCCCTTTTCTTGAGGTGACTACCGCTCAGTTAACGATCTCCCAGGTGGGTTTGAACCTCAGGAAAAGTTCGCCATTTCCCTGGTATTGCACACGATAATAGACGCGTCCACCGAGAAGCTTGCCTGGCTCCACATGCTTTTTGACCTCAACAATGAGATCCATAGCCGGAACGTCTTGCCACTCGCTGGTCAACGAAATTGACTTCGCCTTTCCCCTAGGCCCTATAAGGGCTGGCTCAAGACGGCCAGTCGCTCGCGCCTGCACTCTCATGCCGATGCGAAGCTTCTTTCCAAGTGAGCTTGCAGGCACCTTGGCAACTCCGATCCCGAAGCGGATGTCTGAATCCCAAACGAGGGTAGAGGGCTCAGGCCGAATGCGAAGCTCTCGCCAGTCTATGTCCTTCTGGCCCTCTTCAAGTGGAACCCACTTCGGCCAAGTCAGATCACGGGACCAGCCCAAGTAACCATCGCCAAGCCGATCGAGGGAAAAGCCACTGAATCGAGGCACTTCTGGCATCTCGTAGCTCGGGTAGCGTATTGGACCAGGGCGCACGTCTCCATTGCGAGGTTGCTGACCGTGCAAAGCAGCGATAGTGATAAGGGTTGTGATCATGATTTTCTCCGAGGAGGGGGTTGAACAGTCGACTCAGCGCCATATCCTAGTATTCTCCACGCTTCATCGGACTCGGCTCTGGCTGTACAGTTGTAAGTTCCCGAGGGTGGCGACAGCCACTTGGCTTCCACCGAACAAGTGGCCGTGAATGGTGGAACCCACTCCGCCTTGTGGGTCGCCCACTCCTTACCTGCGATCTCCGACTCGAGCGGCACAAGAGGAAGCTGAATCACCTGACTAGGCTCCGTTGTGACTTGCAGGGGGAGACCGACAGAGGCGAAGTCAGGTAACACGCGGGGATAGCCACCCCTATACAAGATCGACCGTGGCGCACCAGAAAGATTGGATGCTGCGTCGGCTGAAGCTCCCCTAGTATCCAAGAAAAAAACCGGAGGCGGCCCGGGATTCATAAAGGAAGGCTCTCCCGGTGCAGCTCCACCAAACACTCCATGAGCCCAGTGCTTCTCCACCCTGATCCAGGCGGTGGGAGGAGCAGATACATTGCCTGAGTCCCTTGGCCCAGCGTAAAGGACTAGCCGTCCTTCGCGCCCCTCACTCCTTGCGTTTCCATATGCTGTGTCAGGTGCCTCCAGTTCCACTAAGCGGACGAGAGTGATCGACATCGTTATCTGGTACCGCCAGGCAGGGAACACGTATACCTCCTCGAAGACTGGAGTGGGATCATCCCCAACAGGTGGAGCCGAAGGAGGTTCGAACTCGAGATGCGTTCGCCACCAATCAGTTGAGTTCAGTTGAGTTGAGTTGAGTTGAGTTGAGTTGAGTGAGGAGTACGGCTAAAAGCATGTTCTGGCATTTTCCTCTTTCATTCATTATATAACATTTTCCCACAGGATTGCCTGAATCAGAAGAGACTTTATTACATTTCTGCTCCGACACGTGACAAGTCGGAAGCCACGAATACTGGCCACCTCCTGACTGCCAAGCTTCCGGCCACCCAACCCTGAGGAGGACATCCCAACCAAGCTGAACAAAACAAAGTCGTGCGCTTCAACGCTCAATTCTCGATTGCTTCCTCAGCTCAAGGCTGGACTGGCAAGGGATCCTTGTCCACCCACACTTCGAAAGTGCCTGAAACATAGAAGGGAACCGGTGGGAGACCGACTGCCCGGGCGAGCTTCATTTCGCCAGTGAGATTCGCTACCGGCATGCCAATCATCGAGGGCACGACTTCGTAGCGGTAGGACTGACGCTGATGCCAGGATAAAATGCCGCGCTCGAAGTTATCCAGCGGGCGGCCCAGAGCCGTTTCGAATGCCAAAATTGGCGACTTGGAACCGAGGGCCACCACCGAGCCTTGACGTCGGGAGGCCTCCTCAAGGAGGGCACCATACTCACCCGCAGCAGGTCGGTCATTGGGATAGCCAACCCCGAAGTAGGGATCTGTTTGAGGCGGCGTCTGCGTGACACCCTTCCGGGTAGCCAGAATCAGGACTCCGGCAAGGGCGATGGTCGAGAAGGCTAAGGCGAGTTTGAGTTCTTTTTTCATGGTTGGCTGTTCCAGTGGTTGATGAGTCCCTGGGTTTCATCAATGAGGTCGTTGAGAATCCCGCGAAACACGGGGTCAGCTGTCTGGCTGAGCAAGATATTCAGCAACGCAATTTGTCTTTAAAGCACGGCAAGTTCACGTTGCTTCATGTTGGGTGGCATCGGACTGGCGCCGATCAGTTGCTGGACATGACCCAGTTCGTGGAAAAGCACGAGCGCTCGCCACATCTTTTTGGCCCATGGCCCGTTGTAGGTTCGTGCCCTAAAGAAGAGAGGTGAGAGGTAGATCCTCACCGTCGGCACGCCGTTCACATTGTCAACCACGGTCACTGCCGGGAACTGGTCGTTCGGAGTGAACCTGATGTTTCCGGCATCCAACATCGCCTGAAGCTGATCCGCCTCCTCGTTGCGCCCTGAAGCGCGCAACTGAGCGATTGTGTCCAGAACAATCTGACGTTCATGGGAGTTAAGTGGGCGGGATCCATTCGTTGCCCAGGCCTGGATATCGGGAGGCAACCACGTATCACCGTTTACTTGAATCGCGCGGGGGGGGGGCGAGGGCCATGGCACAGAGTGCCACAACCACCATGCTTAGGCTGGTTTTCGAGAGACTTTGCCTCATCACCCTAAGTATAAAGCAACTCCCCCCGCTTCGACCACAACAGAATCACTTTTTGACTCTGACAACAAAAAGGCTCCCCAGCGGAGTGATGAAAGAACCCCTTGCTTAGCCCAAGAACTTCGCCGACTTCACCATGCGCTCAAAGTGCTTTTGCCACTCCTTCTCTTGATCCTTTCCAGGAATCCTCACTGAGAGGGCGAGGAGGCCTTTTTCGGGATGGCGAACCAAGACGTAGCGGCGGTTGGCGAAGCCCTCTTTGTTCAGAACTTCAAAGGTCGCAGCCTCAAGCCCATTCTCCAGCTTCGTCACCTTATAGGGGGTTGCCTTCCCATCATCCTCGCGCAGAATGAAGTAGAGGGAAGTGCGGTACAGCTGATCCCAGGTCTGTCGCCCCGGAGGAGCCGTCATCACCCCAAGCTCTCCCCTCCCCTCCTCAGGAGCAGCCTTCCTCTGGCCCCAACGGGTCTCCTCGCTCACCACCCAGCCCTTCGGCACCTCGATCGAATAGGAAGCAGAAACAACCAAAACGTAGCCGTCTTTGAGGTCGACAACCTTGGCGTCAGAAGGGGATTTTTGGTCGGCCTGCATGAGAACAAGGATAAGCGAGGTGATCATCTCTTGTTCTACGCCCCAAAAACACATCACGTCGCCCTAATATGTTTCTGGCGAGACGGAGCGGTGCACCCCGATCTCGAACTTTGGTCCCTGAGTTTGGTGGGTGATGGCTGCCGGTTCTCGTGGCCGCGTCGGTCGGGATGGAGGTCTTTTGTGAAAGAACTGGGGATTCAGGCTCAAAGTTCTGTTTCTCAGATGGATTCGATCTAACAAATCTGCCTCCCATCCCCACCCTTCCGCTCCGAAAAGTCTTGGGGAAGGGAAAAAGGAGCGACTGCTTCTCCAGTCTCCTGGCCCGCCGAGGCGCAGTCCCGGAGCGTGAGCGGAGGGAAGGGTGTGGCCTCGGGGAGTCGGGCTGTCTCCTAAAAAATTAACGAAGATTCTGAATTCGTGTATCGGATACTATGAGGCCATGAAGTTTCGTCCGGGCCTAGTGGTTCCCCCGTCACTCCAATCGGGGGGAACCAATGAGCGCAAGGTCACCTGGCTAGAACTCTTCTTTGACCTGATCTTTGTGGTAGCAGTCGGCCAGGCAGCCCTCTTCCTGTATGGGAGCTATGGCTGGGTTGGCTTTGGGCAGTTTGTGGTCATCCTCGTTGCCATCTGGTGGGCGTGGATCGGCCAGACCTTCTATCTGACTCGCTTTGACTCTGACGACATGGTACACAAGGTCTTGACTGTGACTCAGATGTTTGCGGTTGCCGCTCTCGCCCTGAATGTACAAGGGGCAATGGGTGCCCAAGCTGGCGGTTTCGCACTTGCCTACGTCGCGATCCGGGCAATCTTGGTGTTCGAATACGTCCGAGCTCACAGGGCAATGCCAGAAACGCAGGCCCTGACCGGAGTCTACATCGCAGGTTTTTCCTTGGCTGCTTTGATTTGGCTCGCGAGCGTTTGGCAGCCGTCGCCTGGGCGGTTTTGGCTTTGGGGAACCGCCATTGTGATCGACTTTGTCACTCCTTTTTTGGCCGGGGGAGCAAACTTTAAAGCCCCACCCCGCATTCACCACCTCCCAGAACGCTTCGGACTGTTCACGATTGTTGTTCTCGGTGAAAGCATCATCGCGGTTGTACTTGGTCTTCAATCAGTAAAGCTGGACAGTCACGATTGGCTCGTGGCAATTTTGGGATGGATCATCGCTTTCGGAGCATGGTGGAGTTACTTCGAGGGGATCCGCGGGGCCGAGGCTCGGGCGATTGTCGATCGGTCTAGCGGCAGGAGTTTTCGCGTTTGGATGTACTCTCACCTCCCCTTGGTGCTCGGCATCGTAGGAATGGCGATCGGGGTAAAGAGTGCGATCAAGCTAGACGCGACCCAGGCCTTCAAAGGCGACAGTGGCGTGATCTTTCTCCTTTGTAGCTTTGTGTCAATGATCACCATGACGGTCATTTACCGCACGGTTCCAACTGGTACTTGCACTCAAGCAGTCATTCGCTTTGTCCGGGCCCATCAAGTGGTCGCCCTCATGCCTCTGGTCGGCTTGCCCCTGGCAAAGGCTCTTCCTGCCTGGATCCTTGTTCTTTGGGTTGCTCTGCTCTGGATCACCCAGGTGATGTTGGGTCTGCGAGAAGAGACTGCCGGCAACAAGGCTGAAAAGGAGCCTGGTGCCAGCTTTGACATTGAGGATTTTGCTGAGTCACGCCGAGACAAAGGGGCGAGCTAGGCCAGGGAGCCTACTGTGCCTTAAGCCCTCTCACCCAGGCCCAGCCGAAGAACTCAGATCTTCTCAATATCTGCCGCTGTCACCAGAAGCATGTAGTGAGGAGTGAAGGCCAGCTCTTCTTTCGTCAGGATCTTCTTGGCTTCCTCAGTGGCCTCATTTTCAAATCTGGCTCTCATGCGGCGCGTCGCACTCTCGTGAACCGAGAGTTGAATGTCCGGTAAAGTCTCCAAGTCAACCTCAATGGCAATCTCTTCGTCACTGTAATAGTTCGCCACTTTCGCCGTGAGCCCCTGCATGTGACCAAAGAAAGAATTGACCTTCTTATCCTGAGCGGAGAGCGTGCGCGCCACGATTTTCACGCGGTCGCCTTCTTTGACCTTTGACATACCTGCCCCTATTGTACTCGCGGGGGGTTGGGTTTAATGGGCAGAGCAATGGCAAGCCCCTTCCGAGTCGTCAGCTTCGATTGTGCCCAAACCCTCGTCGAAGTGGATTGGGTGCCTCCGGTCGTGGCCCTCAAGTGTGCCAGAAAAGTCGGACTCGCCCTGGACGAACAAGTGGCAGCCGAAACCTATTCGCGCCTGATCGGGAGTCGTTGGGCCCACTATGGTCTGCTGAACCAAAGGAGGGATCCAAAGGTGCTCGAAGACTTCTGGCTCACCCTGAGCGAGGATTGGCTCAAACAGCTCGGTGAAGATATCGCCCTTGCCCCAGAACTCATCAGAGTATCTGACGAGGTCTTTTTCGGCACCCCATCTGAGGTGTACCGACTTTATGAAGATGTGATTCCCACCTTGCAAGGCCTCAAGGAACGCGACTACCCCCTTATTGTCATCAGCAACTGGGATGCAAGCCTCCACCGCGTTCTGAATCACTTTGGACTCTCAGGCTTCTTTAACTTCGCCCTGGCCTCGCTTGAAGAAGGGGCTGAAAAGCCAGATCCCAAACTCTTCAGGGTGGCGCTAGACCGCCTCGGCTTGCCCCCGGGCGAGATTCTCCACATCGGGGACAATCCGATCGACGATGTGCAGGGAGCCAGAGCCCTGGGAATGGGAACACTCCTCATTGACCGTGGAGCAGAACCTGGACCGGGACGGATCAATGACCTAAGGCAAGTTTTGGAGTTCGTAGGATGAGAGTCGAGGATCTGGACTACTTCCTCCCCCCAGAACTCATCGCCCAAGAACCCTTGGCCGATCGCACAGCTTCACGACTTTTACATTTAGATCGAAAATGGGGGCACGTTCACCATCGGCAGTTTCGGGATTGCCTTTCCCTCCTCGAGGCAGGCGACCTCTTAGTGATGAACAATACGCGGGTGACTGCCTTGCGCCTTCTGGGGCATCGCCCCACTGGTGGCCAGGTTGAGGCTCTCCTCCTGAAAGAAGTGAAGGATGGCTCGTTCATCGCCCTCACCAAGCCTGCTAAGAAGCTGGCTCCTGGCTCAAAAATTCTCTTTGGAGAGGATCTCATGGCAGAAGTTCGAGAGGATTTGGGTGAGGGCCAGAAACTCATCCAATTCGACACCCAGAGCGACTGGCGAAAGAAAGTGGATGTGATTGGACTGGCTCCCCTGCCCCCCTATATCCGTCACACACTTTCGGACCGGGAGCGATACAACACAGTCTATGCCTCTGTTCCAGGGAGTGCAGCAGCCCCTACCGCTGGACTCCACTTTACGCCAGAGATTCTGGATCAGCTGCAGGAAAAGGGAGTCAAGCTAGCCCATGTCAGTTTGGATGTGAGTATCGACACCTTCCGACCTGTTCAATCAGAGTCGGTCGAGGATCACGTGATGCACGGTGAGGTCTGCCGAGTGCCGGAGGAGACAGTGAGAGCTGTTTCGGAGTGCCAGGGTCGAATCATCGCTGTCGGTACCACAAGCGTTCGAACCCTTGAGAGCTTTGCTACTGGCCCTCGCCAGATTCGAAGCGGCGAGATGGTCAGTCGCCTGTTCATCGTGCCCAGTTATAAATACCAGGTTGTGGATGGAATGTTCACAAACTTTCACATGCCCCGAACGACGATGCTTTTGATGCTCGCCGCCCTTGTTGGGCCTGATTCTTTGTTTGAAGCCTATCGTCAAGCCGTCGAATCTCGGTACCGTTTTCTCAGTTTTGGCGATTCGATGTTAATTCTTTGACCCTTTGGCCCCCTTGCCACGTCTGGACTTGTGTAATATAGCTAACTCGGACTACCAAAGATGGCCACGACAAAGGAATTCGATCCGCTCGCCTATATTGAAAACGCTTTCTTAGATCGCCCTGGCAAGGACGCCAACGGTAAGGCAGAGCGTAACGGTCACTCAAAAGCCGTCAAGTTTCGCAAGACCCAACTGAGCGCCCCTCGACCCCGACGGAGCAAGGATGTTCCCTCCCAGACTGTCCTTGATCCCCACCTGAAGGAGCTGCTGGAACTGCTGCCGAAGAATATTGAATTCTTAGGCAGGTTTTTCAACGACTCCGTTACTTCAAACTATTACGAGGGTGACTTCAAGGAGTCTCGCGAAGACCTGATCAGGCGTCTTCTTGACCCAGTTTTGACCCTAGAAGAGGCAAGCCGATTGCTCGGCGTTTGCCCAGCGACCGTCCGCCGCTACACAAATCGTGGTTGGCTGGAACACCAAAGAACTGAGGGTGGACAGCGTCGTTTCCGCCTTAGCCACGTGGTGAAATTTGTGAGTGAACACGGCCGTCTACCCCAAGACTAAGTCGACACACTTTCACAAAGTTTAAGTGGTGGAAAGCGAAGTCTTCCCACCACTTAATTATTTTTATTCGCCGGTATTGTCACAGTGAAGCAGAAACTTTCCATTGCTCTCTTCAGTGATAGTGCTCTCCCAATTCTCAATGGTGTGAGCGTGAGTATCGCGGCGCTCATCGAAGAGTTTCGCCGACAGGGACACTCGGTACATCTTTTCACTTCTGGCTACCCTCGATACAAAGAAACCGATCCTAACACTCACCGTTTCTACTCAGCCATTACACCTTTTGCACCAGACTATCCCTTTGCCTTTCCACCCTTTGCTCCGTTTCTTCGAGAGTTTTGCGAAGCAAAGTTTGATATTGTCCACACCCATACACCCTTTACGGTCGGCTGTATTGGTTTGGCTTGGGCGAAGCTCCAAGAGATCCCGATCGTTTCGACTTATCACACCCAGTACGATAAGTACACTCACTACGTCCCGATCATCCCCAAGAAGATCGTCCGACGCATCATTGCTCGTCACACCACGCGGTACTACAACTCTGTCGATCATGTTCTGACCCCCAGTCACTCGTCGCTCCGGTGGCTCGAAAAACACAAGGTGGTAACGCCACTCACCATCGTGCCAACTGGAGTGCCTCCTGCGCGCCAACTTAACCGAAGCGAGTGCCGCGCTAGACTCAAAATCGACCCAAATGACTCGGTGCTCCTTTATGCTGGCAGGATCGCGACCGAGAAGAATCTCGAACTCATTTTTCAGGCATTCAAGATTGTGATCGAGAAAGAAAAGCACGCCCAGCTTTTGATCGTCGGTGACGGGCCTGCCAACAAGAAGTATCTGGAACTCGCAAGAAGCCTTGGGGTCGGCGATTGCGTGAAGTTTGTTGGTTTCGTTCCACGCGAAAACCTTGATCCTTTTTATGCAGCGGCAGACGTCTTTGTCTTTCCATCTATGACCGAAACCCAAGGCCTTGTTGTCGCAGAAGCGATGAGCTATGGACTCCCTCCAGTTGTGGTTCGCTATGGCGGAGCTGGTGAACAAGTGGAGGATAACGTGAACGGATTCTTGTGCGCAAACGATCCCGCAGAGATGGCAAGCGATATCCTTAACCTCCTAAGTGATAACCGCACTTATAAAAGGCTGGCCTCCGAGGCGATCCAGACAGCCGAGCGACTCTCGATTCCCGATATGGCAGCAAACATCCTAACCGTCTATCGCGAGGTGATCAGAGGTCACACCACACGCCATCGGTGATCTGTGCCCAGACTTCCAGAATCAATCCGATAAACTATACATCAGATGGCCAAGCTCAACACCTTTGTCGCTCAAAAGAAGCGAGAGATCTTTGAGGACTTGACGGCAGGCAAGGCTCCCAGAGAAGGAACCTACGACGAGGAGCTACTGCGTCTTGCCAAGCTCAGAGGAAAACCCCAGATGGGAGCGACAACCTACGAGCCCCACTCCCTCGGACTCGAGTTTGTCTTCCACGACCCAACAACTTCGGCCCTGGTTTTCACGGTGGACGTTGCTCCCCCCGAAAGGGTCGTCTTTCTGCCAGTGCCAGGGTGGGTCGTAGAGACCATTTGGCAAGGTGAAATCAGTGGATCCTACTGCTTCGAGTCAGAGGCAGAAGACCTCATTGCTACCTTCAAAGACTCCCTCACACCAAAAGAGAACAGCCAGTGGTTCGGCAAACAACAAGCTAGGCGCCGAGAGTAAGCTCCTCCGCCATGAGAACAATCTTGGCGACCTGGGATCGACCAGGCGAAGTCGCGATCCAGGCATCAGTCACATCGAGCCAAAACGGGGGCTCGTTGCTCGACTGCCTCGAAAGAGGACTGGCAGCGGCAGAAGAAGACCCAAACCTCGTGGCGATTGGGAGAGGATCGATCCCCAACAGCGACGGCGAGCTAGAACTCGATGCCTCCATCATGGACGGAACGACCCTGGAAGCGGGAGCTGTCTGCAGCGTTCGCGGAATCCTCCCTGTCATCTCAGTGGCTCGCAAAGTGATGGAAACAACTCCCCATGTGATGCTGGCGGGAGAACAAGCCAGACGGTTTGCCATCGCTCATGGCTTCTCTCCTCAGAACCTCATGACTTCTGGCATGATCGACCGCTATGAAGAGTTCTTGGCAGGATCCAAGAAGGCCAAAGACTACGTCCATGTCATCGATGACAACGAAGGCCACGACACTGTGACCATGCTCGCAACAGAGGGAGGTCAGTGCGCCGCTGCTTCGAGTACGAGTGGAATGCCCTTTAAGCTCCCGGGAAGGGTCGGAGACTCGCCGATCATTGGAGCAGGGGTCTATGCAGACGACGAAGCAGGCTGTGCCGGGGCTACGGGACTCGGTGAAGAACTTTGGAAGGCCTGTGCTTCTTTCCGGGTGGTGGAATGTATGAGAGGGGGCGACTCTCCCCAGGAAGCCTGTGAAAAAGTGATCCGACACATGATTCGGCGCCAGCCCAAAGCAACCTCTCTCCCTTGCGTGGTGTTCGCTCTCTCGCCAGGCGGCGAATGGGGAGCTGCCATCTCGACCGGAGAATTTCAGCTTTGGGTTGCCAGAGATGGAGCGATGGAAAAGCACTCTTTCTCCGGTCTGGCGGATCGCCACTAGCCGTGGCAAGAACGGCCCACTTAGAAGAAGGCTTTGGCGACTGGCTTGCGTCATAATAGCGACGAACCCACCATGTCGTCTCTCCATTTCCTCACCGTTCCCGATATGCTCTGGATCAATTTGCAGATCACCAAAAAGAGCCATCGCTACAACTTCGCGACGTTAGAAGAGGCGACCTTTTTGCAATACAGTTACGGGGCCAGCGGTGACCTTTTATCCCAGGCCATCCGGTTTTTGAGCGACTTCCCCAAATTAAAGCCCTTCGTCCATGGCAACCAAGCCTGTGCCTTTGTCGGCTTTGCCTCATTTCTTTTGATGAATGGCAAGCAGCTCACGCTCTCAGACCAGGAAGCCGGAGAGTTTTTGAAAGAATTGGTCAAGTCCAAAGATGTTGCCTTTCTGGAATCCAAACTACAGGAAGCTCACCTGCACGGAAGGCTAGGGGCACCTGATTCCCAGGAAGCTGCCAAGATGGTTATGGCTCAGTTTCCCCATACCTGCTCAGAGCTGCTGAATGGCGAACGCCCAGCGATCCTGGCCTGAACTCGACCAGATATCCTCTTATCTGGCCAAGATTGGGTTTCCGATTTCTGGATCGCTTGCCCCTGCCAGCCGGCAAGGGATCACGAGCTTTGTTGCTGTTTCGCCTGGTGAGCTAGCGGTCAAGATATCCATCGATCCAGAACTGGAAGAGGACTTTTTGACAGAGAGAGCTGCAGCTTCCGTTCTGATTGGGTCACAGGTTTGGACCCCTCGTCTCTTGCACTGGGACGACTCGCGCAGCGAGTTTCCAGGGATCGTCGCGATCTGGGACTATGCCAGCGGCGAACCTCTCGCGAGCCAAACGTGGCAGCCAGAGCGCTGGAATGAAATGGCCAGAGATCTGGGAGCCCAGATCGCAGAGTGGCAGAACCTCACTTCGCCCCCTCATCCCCACTTCGACATTCCTACCCACGATTCGTGGGAGCCCTCTTTAGAAAGAGCCCTGAGAGAAGGCAGAGTTTTGCCCCGCGACGAAGCCTGGTTTCGATCCTATGGCACTCACCTGGATACCTCCCTCGCCACCGAGGCCCCTTCCGTGTTTCTTCACAACGATCTGCACTCTGGCAATGTGATGGTGACCCACGCCGCCAAGCTGGCTGGGATCATTGACTGGGGCGATGCTGGCTTCGGAGACCCAGTCTTAGACTTCCACTGCCTGATGGCCCCGTTACTTCCAGGGCTCATCGAGGGTTACTCCGCGGCTGGTGGGTCTGTGGACGAAGCCTTCGCCGGACGCCTGATGCAAGCCCATTTCTGCCGCGTGGTCGCGGACTTCGCCAGGCCCTGGACGGGAGACTGGTTGAGCTGGACTGGTCAAGTTCGCTGGGAAGCCCTTGAATCTTTCTGGGACTCACGACCAGGTTCGATTTGGCGTCACTGGCTTCCCCTTTGACCTATCATCTCGCTTATCCATCTTCTGTTTTTGCTATCAACGTGATATCATATCAATATCACCTCGAAGAAGGTTTTTATCAATGAATGAAAAGAACATTACTGTAATGAATGGGGGCCTTGGCCTTTTGATTGGTCTAGCAATGCTTGGGGGAGGAATCTGGGGCATCATTGCCGACCAGATCCTGATCGCCTGTCTCCTTCTTGTTCTCGGATCAACCTGGCTGGCGGGACTTTTCATCGTAGAGCCGAACGGGAGCAAAGTGCTTTTGTTGTTTGGTCGATACGTTGGAACCGTGAAGCAAGCTGGTTTTCATTGGGCAAACCCCTTCCTCACCAAAAGAAACCTCTCGCTCAGGGTCAGAACTCTCAACAGTGGCACCCTCAAGGTGAACGACTTGACAGGGAACCCGATTGAAATTGGCATGGTGGTCGTGTGGCAAGTGACGGACACTTACGCTGCTTCCTTCGAGGTCGATGCTTATGAGGACTATGTAACTTTGCAGAGCGAGACAGCTTTGCGCCATTCCTCCAGCAGCTATCCCTACGATGCAGCCGACCATGTTGTGTCGCTCAGGCAGAATGCGGATGAGGTGAGCGTTGCGATTCGGGATGAGCTCCAGTCAAAGCTTGGAATCGCTGGAATCAAGGTCATCGAGACAAAGATTGCTCATTTGGCCTATGCACCAGAAATCGCCGGGGTCATGCTTCGCCGTCAGCAGGCGAGCGCTGTGATTTCGGCTCGTCAAATGATCGTCGATGGTGCGGTTGGGATGGTGGAGATGGCCCTGCAGAGAATCGAGAGTGAAGGTGTGATCGAGATGGACGACGAGCGCAAAGCGGCGATGGTGAGTAATCTCATGGTCGTTCTGTGCAGCGAAAGCGGCGTTCACCCGGTCGTCAACACTGGCACGCTCTACAGTTAAGGAAACCAGAGGAGGAAATTGGCAGATGGCAAATGAGCGCAAACCTTTCCTCCTTCGTCTGCCTCCCGAGCTCTATGATGAGATCCAGCGACTCGCTGCTGCAGACTTGCGGAGCGTGAACGCGCAAATCGAAGTGCTCCTCCGGGAGGCGGTTCAAAAAAGGCGAAAGGACACCAAGAAGCCCAAGGCTGATTAAGCCTTGGGCTCTCGGCCTTCCCAACTAGAAGCTCCACACTCTTTGCCTTGAAAAAAAACTGAAGTCCCTTTTTGCCCCGTTCAAGGTCTAGCCCCCCCGTTGCCAAGATTCTTGTTGCTCCCCAATCGCTTTAGATCAAGACTCTTCTCACCAAGAAAGCCATCTGAGAGCCGAAAGGCAGAAAGGGGAAAACGATCCCAGGAGAACCAGGATCCTTTTCCAAGGGCTCGCCAGAAGAAAGGGGCGTCCACTCTCCGGTGGCTAGATCAAACTGATCGACTTGCCAGTTCTCCGCATGGGGGAGGGTTAGTGCAACAGTTCCTCCTCCGTAAAGATAGATCGCGTAGCTGTCGCCATCCACCGCCAAGCATCTCCCGTAGCCTGCCACCAGATCGGCACGGGGAACGGCTGAGTGCCAATTCCAGGCAGTCATAAAGTCTTTGAGTCGCTTATGGCCCATCCAAAGGTCACTGTCGCCTTCCGCTAAGCCATTGATCCAGCCTCCATGGCCAGAACTAGATTCTTCGCCGGTGGTCGCAAAACAGCCAGCAAAGGCAAGCTCCCAGGCCATTCGCACCCTTGTTTCTGTCGACCGAGCTGGTGCCTTTCGTCCCTCGCCCCAGGGGTACGGGTAGTGAGCTTCGTAGCCAAATTCTTCGTTGATCTGTGGTTTTGCCACGCCAGCCGCGTCTTGCTCCTTTCTCATCCTGATCCCCCAGTCATAGCCACCATGCTCGTCCCAGACCTGGAAGAGACAATGGGTGCACCATCGGCTCGCCCGAAAGGGGAAGTGACCGTGACCGTGAACGCTGAGCAAGTGACCATAAGGATCAATCTGGGAAAGGTGCTCGCCTCTTGTCTCAACCCACTCGTCGGGGCGGAAGAGAGCCCACTCGTTTGTGATCGCCCACTCGACGTTCCGGAAGGCTGACAACCTGGCAATTGCTGTCTCGTAATAGGCAATCTCGTCTGGGTCGTCTCCTACCTTGTCGCGATTAAAAGGATAGTTTTGAGCCTCTTGGCCATCGACGAAAAAGATGACAGCCACCACCATGTTTTTGCTCTCCGCGAGGCGCAGCATCCGTTCAAACTTGCGCCAATGGGCGAGATCGAATCTGGTCACATCATATTGCGGATCGTCCCAAGAGTCTGGGTTCAGGCTCGGCCAAGGACCATAGAGAAAAGTGAAATCCTCTCGTTCCTGGACACTCGGCTCTAGCCAACGATTCCCATCCTTCTGTCGAGAGGGGCAAAGCGCCACCCTGATCCGGTTGATACCCTGATCGGCCAGGCGATGCACCGCCCGTTCCATTACATTTTCTTCCAGACCCAACAAGAAGTAGGCAGTCGTGCTGTTCCACCAAAAAGGCAGGCCTGTCCCAGACCAAACGAAGTGCCAGTTTTCCGCAACGACCATGCCGGGACTATCGCTTTCGGTTGTCACGAAGCTTGTCTGGTGATGGAATTCCTCTTCTCCCTCGCGAAAAGCAATTTCAAGGGTCGTGGTTCCGACCTTCCTTGCCATCAGGCGGAGCCGAAAGACTAATCCTTGTTCATCGTCGCAAAAACCAGTGATTTTATACTGGGTTCCGTCCGGCTCCGTCACTCTGGCCACCAGGGAGCAGTCGCGAAACGGATTCCCTCGAGTTGGGACATCCTTCTGAAGAGTGAATTCGGCAAAATCCCATTGCGGGACTTCATCGCAACCAGAGCGACATTTAAAGTGAGCCATCCAACTCGAATCTTAATCTGACCAGGAATTTCATGCCTAGAGGGACCAGGCCCAAACCTTAGATTGCGGTGGTACAATGCGAGTCCACGCGCAGATGGTGGAATTGGTAGACACGCTACCTTGAGGTGGTAGTGCCCACAAGGCGTGAAGGTTCGAGTCCTTTTCTGCGCACCAAGTTTACGAGACCGGCAGGTGACATCCCAATCACTGCCGGTTCTTTATTACAGAGAATGGGTTGGAGGCACTTTAGCTCAGACCCAGGGCAAGCCTGACGGAAGAGTAAACTGATTGCGTGAGCAACGAACTTACCGTCACCCAAGCTGCCGAATCACGACGTTCTATCCGCAAGTACACAAGCGAGCCTGTCTCTCGCGAGACTATTTCGGAGATCATCCGGGTTGCAGGCCTTGCTCCCTCGCCGTGGAACTTGCAACCCTGGCGCGTGATTGCCGTGACCGATGAAGAAACCAAGCAGAAGTTAATGGCAGCAGCCTTTGGCCAACCCCAGGTCGGTTCCGCTCCCGTCGTATTCGTCATCGCCACCGATATGAATGATGTCCTCGCAAACGTCGCGGACACGATCCATCCTGGCTATGACGAAGGGGCAGCTGAGGGAGTAAAGGGCCAGATCCTGGGCCACTTCGACTCTTACAGCGAGGCAGATCTCCACTGGTGGGGAAAAGCCCAGGGTTACAGCTTCATGTCCTACCTTTTGCTGGCAGCGGAAGCTCACGGTTATGCGACGTCTCCGATGCTGGGTTTCGTTCCGGATCAGGTTCGGGAGCTCTTTGGCTTCGAAAGCCACGTCCAGATCCCGGCCCTCGTCGCGATGGGACGCAAGGACGAAGAAGGATTCCCCACGTTCCGCCATCCACAAGAACGATTCGTCCGATTCGTTTGAGCCAACAAACTCCCACCCCATGACCTGCGAGATACCTCCAGGGATGGGCTCAAGACCTCCACCTCTGCCTTGAGTGGAGGTTTTGTTCTTTCCTCCGGTTGGTGTCGTGAAGAGGCATTTCGCGCCGATCAACCCTCAAAAGCCACGGGAACCTAAGATTTCTCTCAGCGTCTCTGACGATCCAGTCAAATGACCTTTCTGATTGAGTGGATTCTTGCTGTGAGTCGGATAGAGTAACAGAATGAAAGGCGCACTTTGCCTGGGCATCGCCGCCCTGGCTGGTTTCTATATCCCTGCTTTGCTCAACCAAGGGAATCAAGCCACCAAGACCGAAGGGACTGCCGTCGTTGGCCCAAGAGATCTTCTCACCACCCCAGTGACAGGGATAGAGCGGACTTCCACCACAACCCAAGTCGTCCCGATCACGAGTCAGCCCTTCCGGGAAGCTCTTTTGGTGAAGGTCGGCAGGGGAGACCCAGAAACCAACGCCACCCAACTCACGATCCTCAATAAGTCAGCCGTGAGCCAGGGTGATTTGCTGCTCGCTACCTTCTGGATGAGAGGGACAAGAATCGACGGAAACTCATCTGTCCTGGAGTTCTACTTTGAAAAAGCAACGGATCCCTGGACAAAGAGCGTCGTGCGGATGGTGAGGGCACCCCAAAATCCTATTGCCTGGCGCAAAGTCGAGATCCCATTCGTTTCGGCTCAGAGCTACGGGCCTGGGGAAGCGATGTTTAGTTTTCGCTTTGCCTTTGCTGCCCAAGAGGTGTTCTTGGCAGGCTTCACAGTTGAAAACTATCAGAAAACTCTCACCCTTGAGCAACTCTACTCAAAGGTCTATGGAGCGTCATCTCCCGAGCCTGTGACCCTCACATTCAACAAGAGTCAGAAGTATCAAACCCTGGCGGGACTCGGCGGAAACTTCTGCCAGCCCCGATATGGCTCACAAGAAGCGATGGACGGGGTCGGGAAAAAGATCCTTGAATCTTTGGACGTAAAGGCGGCTCGCATCGGGATCCCCCTCAACCATTGGGCACCCCAACGAGGCCTCTACAGTGAAAAAGGCCAAGCGAGGGCAAGTTTTGAGGCGATGAAGCAGCTGAAGAGCAAGGGAATTCCCGTGATGGCGAGCGTCTGGGAACCTCCGCGCTGGCTAATGGGGGGAAGCCAAGAACAGGGAGGCCTCTCGATTCCCGCGGCGGAATGGAACACCTTAATCGAGATCATTGGCGAGTACCTGCGCACCGCGAAGGAGTACTACGGAGTTCAGCCAGACTACTTCTCCTTCAACGAGCCAGATTACGGCATCAATGTAAAGCTGAGCCCCCAAGAGTATGTGCGATTCATTCGCGACGCGCGGAAAGCTTGGGAAGCAAAGGGTATCAAGATCAAGTTCCTGATCGGAGATACGGCAGGCGGGGCTGCCCTTCCCCCCTACGTCGAGGCCAAGATGGCGGCATCAGATCTTCAGGACGTTCTTGGGCCAATCGCCTACCACACCTGGGATGCTCTGAGCGTGGAGGCTTCCACCTACGAAAAGATTCGTGATTTGGGGAGAAAGTTCAATAAGCCAATCTGGGGAACTGAAGCAGGACACGATGCCCAACTGTGGCAGAGGCCCGATCCCTGGGCTTCGTGGGAAAACGCCCTCCGCCTCACGAAGGCCTACGCAAGGAGTGCCAGGTTATCTGGTGCCTCACGGCTTGATTATTGGACATATCAAGACAACTACACCCTGGTAGATCCCAAGAGCCTGGCCCCTTACCCAGCGTTCCACGCGATGAAGATGATGGAGACTGCCTTCGCCCCCGGCTGGTCTGTGATCAACAGCAGCATCACTTCCGATGACGTCGAACACCTGGCCTCTCTTGATCCAACCGGGCGAAAGATGGCAATTCTCCTCGCCAACGAAACTGGCCCGAAAACCCTCACCATTGCAGGAATGGGAGTCGGAACCAGCTATAAGCTCCAAGCGAGAAACTCAACTGGGGCACAAGCCAGATGGCAAGGTAGAGTTCACACTCCCAGCCAGGAGCATCGCCCTTCTGGCGAGTCGCTAAGCCAAATGCTCGTCCCACCAGATCAAAATCTGGTGGAGGCGATGTAACCGCAAATCTGGCGGGCCAGTGCGACTGAGCCCATGGCTGGTCGACGCTGGGTACCGAACATAGCGCGTCTTGACCCCCAATGCCTTGAGGGTGGCGAAGGCTTGATCCCCCTGTTCAATCGGACATCTCAAATCGCCTTCCGAATGGATAACAAGCGTGGGAGTATTCACCTTGTGCCAGTGACTGAGGGGCGATTGTTGCCAGAGATGGCTAATGGCTTCGTGGGGTTCCCACGCATTCGCCCCAAAGTAGCCTTTGCGATTCAAGGGGAAGTCACAGGAGCCAGCCATACTGGTCCAGTTCAGGACGCAGCGATCGGTGATCGCCGCGCGAAAGTCCGTGGTGTGACCGATGGCCCAGTTGGTCATGTAGCCGCCGTAACTTCCCCCCATTACACCGATTCGGCCTGGATCAACCCACGACTGACCCTTGAGCCATTCCAGCAAGGATCTGATGTCGATCCAATCCTTATCTCCCCAGTTCCGCTCGATCGCCCTGGTATGGGCTTCCCCGTAGCCTTTGCTCCCGCGAGGGTTGCTGAAGACCACTGCGTATCCAGCAGCACAGAGCACTTGAAACTCGTGGAAATAGGCGTGACAGTACTGGGTGTGAGGCCCTCCGTGAATCTCGATGATAGCGGGGATCTTGGCGGCTGACTTGGGTTGCATGACCCAGAAGTGAAGGGTGGAGCCGTCCTCCGTGACCAAGGTCTGATCTTCCGGCTCGACCAAATCCAGCTCAGCTAAGACTGGGCCATTGAAGTCAGTGAGAGTTTGAACCGAGTGTCCATCCCACAAGGCGACTTCATTGAGGGTCGTTTTGGTGGCATGAACCAGGGCTTGCTTCGTGCCATCTTGGGAAAGGTTGCCTAAGCCGAGAACAAACTTGCCAAAGGTGAGGGGCTTAACTCCCGGCTCACTCCAACTGACCGTCGCGATATGAGCTTCGCCCCACCACCCTACCATCACGCGGAGAGTCTCGGAGTCGGGAAGCCAGGAAAGAAATGGCTCGCCCCCAGCCCCAGTATCCGAAAGGCTCGGGACAGACAGGCAGTAGTCATCTTGCGATAGGCAACGGAGCTCCGCCCCGTTGCGGTTCAAGCCATAAACCTTTACGTTTCTTGTACCCCAAACATCTCTGGGATCAGTGTCGCCCAAGAAGGCAATGCGCCGACCGTCGGGGGAGACAGCAATCCTGTTAATCGTGACTCCTTCCCACTGGGTGATTTGCTCCGGTTCGCCTTCCAAAGGAACAAAAAAGAGCTGATCGTTGGGGTCGTGGAGAATCGGCTCGCGATGGGCTGAGTGGGCGACGATGAATCCAGAGGAATCAGGCAGCCACTCGAAAGATCCGAAGCCAGTGGGATCCCCTTTGTAAACTTCTCGCATCTCGCCGGTTTCAACCGACACGACCCAGAGGGTGTGGCGCGCACCGCCAAAGACTCCATCGCCATCGAGCTTGTAGAAGAGATCCTCAAGAACCCAAGGGGGGGTGGAGAGGCCCTTTTCTTCTCTCTCCTTGGAGGCTGCGGTGGTCCTTTCGTGAGGAACGGCTCGGAACTGGAAGGCAAGGAGCTTGCCGTCTGGTGACCAGGTGAGTCCGTTTAAGGCTCCTTCCGGGAGGTTGGTGAGTTTCCGTGCCTCACCCCCCTCGCGGGGAAGGAGATAAATCTGTTGGCTTGGCTTTTCGCGCCCACTCACAAAGGCGATCTCTTTGCCGCCGGGCGACCATCTTCCACTGCCTACCCCATTCTCACCTTGGGTGAGTTGTCGGCTGTGCCGAGTGTGGCAATCGAGGAGCCACAGGTGGTTAAGAACCTTGTTCTTCTCGGTGATCACCCCTTTGTGGAACAGAATTTCGGAACCATCCGGGGAGATCTGGGGATCACTGATGAAGTGGAACTTCATCAGATCTTCTGGTTTCACGGGAGCCTTTGCCATGTCTCTCAGTTTGCGTGAAAGTGTCGGATGGCCTAGTGACTGGCCCCTGGTTCAGAGCCAAGTATCGCAGAGAGAGCAGAGCATGGTTTTGAGTTGCTGAAACTCGACTGGCTTAACCAAGTAGGTGTTAGCGCCAGAGGCGTGAGCTCGGTGGACATCCTCAGGATCCTGGCTGGAGCTCAGCACGGCAAAGTGGCATTTTTCCACAGGCAGGGAGGTGCGCAAGTTCCGAATGACGGAAAACCCATCCAGGCCAGGCATTTTGATGTCGACAAGAACCAGACGCGGACTTTGCTCTGGGGCTGTCCTGAGTGCCTCGACTGCTTGTTCCGGGTCAAGATAGTGAATCGCTTCATCGACGACGGGACATTCCCGCAGGGCGCGAAGGATCAAGTCGCCGTCTTCCGCACTGTCGTCGATTACCGCGACTCTCTGTGGATTCATCTTAAATGCTCACTGTTCCTGTAGAAAGTATGGCTGGTGGTGGGTCAAAGTTCAGGCTGATTCTTGCCTGAAATTTTCGAACGTTTCTTCTAAAGGCGGATATCTAGCTAATAGACGACTTTGTTCAAAGGGTATTCCACGAGGCCCGAGACCCCTGCTTTTTTGAGTTGGGGAATCAGCAGGCGAGCTTCTCTTTCCCCGACAATGATCTCCATCGCCATCCAATCCTCGTCTGCGAGGGGAGAGATCGTCGGATTTTTGAGGGCAGGGAGAATGGCCATCACGTCGGACCGGATCGACTTCGGCAAGTTCATTTTCAGGCCCACAAGCTTTGTGGCATTGATCGCTCCCGTCAGGAGGATGCCCATCGCTTCGAGTTTGTCGCGCCGTATTGGGTCAGCCCAAACGGAATGGGCACAGACAAAACGGGTGGTCGATGTGACCAAGGTTTCGATGATGCGTAGATTGTGAGCCCTTAGGCTGGAGCCAGTTTCGGTGTTCACCACGATCGCATCCACAAGCTCCGGGACTTTGACTTCGCAGGCTCCCCAGGAGAATTCGACCTTGACTCCTGTCTTTTTCTCCTCAAAAAACCTCTTTGCCATCGAAACATACTCCGTCGCGACTGTTTTCCCGACTAGGTCTTCCGCTGTTTGGTAGGGACTCTCCTGATGAACAGCTAGAACGACTCGGATTGGATTACTGGTGAGTTTGCTGTACCGAAGTTCGCAGATTTCGTGGAGATCTGCCTCACAATCCTTGATCCAATCAAGTCCCGTCAGTCCCGCGTCGATAATCCCCGTGTCGATGTAGCGGGGGATTTCTTGCGGTCGGAGCAGGATCGGCTCGATCTCTTCGTCGTCAATGATCGGCTGGTAGGAGCGTGAGGCCACTCGGATCTCCCAGCCAGCGCGGCGAAAGAGCGAATAAGTCGCCTCTTCCAGGCTCCCCTTTGGAATCCCAAGTCGAATTTTCATAACGTGGTTGTCAAGGTACCTGGCACAAGTCTTTTCCTCTGGGAAGGCTTGGGATCAGGATCATTTCGACCGATGATCACTTCTGGAGCCTCGCCTCATGACGGGGAGGATTTGTGGGATATGGCGACCAGACGAATTGCAAAACTTGCCTTTTGGCTTGATCCAAGTGATAGCTATTCATCCTGGACAAAGGAATGTGTCGAAGCAGTGGGCTTTTGTTCTGAGTGGATCGATTCTTCTCAGATCGAAAGGTTGCCTGAGTTTGACGGACTCGTGATGTTCGGTTCTAGCCACAGTCTGGCCCCCTCTCTTTTCCAAGCCATCCTGCAGTGGCATCATTCAGGCAAAAAAGTTCTGTTTGCCTGTGGCTCTGCCTTTGGTTTTGAGTCGGTTCTTGGGCTTGAAGCTCCCCGTAATCCTCTTTGGTACGGCAGAAATCACGCAGTCCCAGGAGATGCTCCTGAAGCGATTTGGCCAGAGGGGGCAAACCGCATCTTGTTTGTGGGTGGTACCAAGGCTTGCGCTTCGACCTCGCTCCCCTTGGTTAAGAGTGCAACCGGCGAAGCCCTCCTGACAAAGCGAGGCAGTTGTTACTTTTTCGCCCCTCATCTGGGGCAAACCCTTGCCTTGATCGGCGGGGGCAGAGCAGTCGGCAATGACATCATCGGCCCAGGCGACGGAAGTGCCGACACGATGCATGGCCAAGTGCGATCCGAGTCGGGAACGAATCTCAGGTTCGACCAGGATCGAGTCGAGCTGGGCGACAGTGCCCCGATCTTCGGCGAACCTCACATCGACTCTTTGCGGAATCTTTGGGCAGCTTCTCTGATTGAAGCCCTCGAAGAGATTGACTTACGGACAGCAATCGCCTGGCACCTCCCGGAAAATGCCCACTCGGCAATTGTTTGCTCGGTGGATTGCTCCTCTGCTGCGACAGAAAACATTCGAAAAGTGGCGGGAGGCCTTATGAAGTACGGGATGCCAGCAACCTGGCTCGTCGCTTCCCCTGGTTTCCCTCAAGACGTGTATAAAGCCCTTGATAAGTGGGATCACGAAACTGGTCTTCTGTTTCGCCCAGAGCCTGGCCCGCTGGAAGAGCACATGAGGGTGCAATACCTTCAGACTCTGAGAGCAGCCCCTCGGAGCATTTTGACCCTGAGAGGGTTCGATAACTTTTGGCATGGCTTAACCACTCTTTATGAAGCAGCCGAGGCAGCGGGGGCCAAGATTTGCGCCACAAAAGGAGGCGTTCAGCCAGGCACTAGCGGTTATCTCTTTGGCACGGCTCGGCCGTTTTTCCCGATACGCCGGGGCGGTAAGCCATTCAATGTCTTAGAGTTTCCCTTTGCCAGCAATAATCCAGGGGTCACGACTCCTCTGGCAGGTCTCGATCACCTGGTGAGTCAGGCACACTTCTCCCACGGAATCTTCCATCTGACTCTCAGCACTTCTGGAGCAAACGACCTTGACTTTGAGTCTGGGCTCAGTACTGCCCTCTCTACTGCCAGACACAGACGGATGAGCCAATTCACGCTGGAACGGATCTTCCACTATGAAAAGGCCAGACGGACTCTCCAGTGGCGGCAGGATGGCGAGTGCCTCGTGATCCGCACTGATGTGACGATCAAGGATTTGACAGTGATGGTGACAGGCGACGATCTCCAACCAGAAACAGCAGGCAAGAAGCACAACATCGCTCAGATGCGCCGCTACAACCACCTCTTCACCTGTGCGACGATCGATATCGATGGCCGCTCGCAAATTGCGATGAGGTTTAGGCCTATCGCATTGGCTGCGTAAAGATTGTCTTCCTGATACACTTAGTCCGGGTGTATGAAAAACAATCCGAAGGCACTCATCTTCCTGTCAATAGGGATCATGCTGACCGGCACCGTCGCAATCAACATTCTGAACGCCAACCGGCCAGTCGTGGTGACGAGCGAGCAGCCGAACTTGCGCGAAGTTCCTCGCCACCCTGTGACAGGTGAGATGAAGACGGACGCTACTGCCCGCCAGGGTCGTCTCATGCCAGCCACTGTACTTCCTGACCAATCTGGCCAGGAAGTGGATTTGGCGAAGCTCGCTAGCCAAAAGCCCCTTGTGGTTGTCATGGTCAAGGAGGGCTGTCCCTGCAATATCGAATCACAACCCTTCTTTAACCAGATCGCCAGGGCCTATGGGGATCAGGTGCAGTTCATCGGCATCATCGACCAAGAGCGGGCGGGAGCGGCAAAGTTCCACTCTGACTTTTCGGTTCCCTATCCGATCTTGTCGGCTCCGAAGGAGTCCACTTTTCAGGCCTGGGACGCTAAGCAATCGGTTTACACGTTCTTGATTGGCCCAAAAGGTGAGATCGAGAAGGTTTGGCCTGGCTATTCTCGCACGACTTTGGTTGAGCTTTCGAGCCTCTTGGCGGAGCGACTTCAGATTCCAACTTTGGAAGTGGACTTTAAGATGGCGCCGGACGAGATGACGAGCGGCTGCTACTTCTTCCGGGACGATCCTGCCGAGGGTGCGTAGGGCTGGCTTGAGCCGCCTGGGGGCGGAGCCCCGACGGAGTCGGGGCGAGGGCGTGGCTCGGGCCCAGGCGGCGAAGACAATTAATTTACAACCTCTGTAGAGCCCCAACAGAGCTACACATGAACCTGGTAACCTCCAAAAGACCAAGAACTGGATGCGTGCCGTTCTTTAGAGCCTTTTTGATATAAGAAACTTCAAGAAGATTGTAAAGAGCGGCATTCAGACTCCTTGGCCAAAAATGCGCAGGGGAACGTCCCAACACGGCGCCTGCACCTTGCGCGCAAGGAAAGCACAATCAAATGATCCATACCTACACCTTCGAAGTAGGCGGCAAAACTCTCTCGCTGGAATCTGGCCGAGTAGCCAAGCAAGCGGGAGGCTCAGTCCTTCTCGGCATGGGAGAAACAGTTGTTCTCGGAACAGCCACCATGTCCAAAACCGCCCGAGAAGGCATCGACTTCCTCCCCCTCGTCTGCGATTTTGAAGAGCGAAAGTACGCCATCGGCAAAATCCCAGGCGGATTCATCAAGCGAGGGGGCCGCCCCAGTGACAAAGCTGTTCTCGTCTCCCGCCTGATCGACCGACCCATCCGCCCACTCTTCCCCAAAGGGATGAGAAATGACGTCCAGGTCATCACCATGGCCTTCAGCGTGGACAAGCAAGTTCCACCGGATGTCATGGCAGTCAATGCCGCTGGTGCCGCCCTCGCTGTCAGCGATGTTCCCTTCAGTGGCCCCATCGCCTGTGTCCGAGTCGGCAGAATCAACGGCGAATTTATCCTCTTCCCCAGCAACGAAGAACTCAAGTCAAGTGACCTGGATCTCATCGTGGCAGGACACAAGGGAGCCATCTCCATGGTCGAATGTGGCGCAACCGAAGTCACGGAAGACGTAATGGTGGACGCCCTCAAACTCGCCCACGAAACCATCCAAACCATCTGCGGTGAATTTGAAAAGTTCGCCAAGATCGCTGGTAAGGAAAAGCGAGAGCCAATCGTTGATATCCCAGACGAAAAGCTGGTCGAAGAAATCAAAAAGAAAGAAGCCAAGACCATCGAAGCAGGACTCTTCGATCCCGATAAGGCCAAGCGCGAAAGTGCCATGGACGACGTGATCAAGGAAGTCAGTGCAAAGTACAAGGAAAAGTATGCTGACGACCCTGCCATGCTCAAGCAAATCCCTGGCGCGGTCGATAAGGCAGTCAAAGGACTCCTGCGCAAAGCGATCATCGAAGACGACAAGAGACCAGACGGCAGAAAGTCAACTGAGATCCGACCCCTCGAAGCAGTCGCAGGACTACTCCCTCGCGTCCACGGCTCCGGACTCTTCACCAGAGGCCAAACCCAAGTCATGACAGTCCTCACCCTTGGCCTCCCGAAAGATGCCCAAATGATGGATACCCTGGACGAGGAAGAAGAAGACAAGCGATACATGCACTTCTACAACTTCCCCCCCTACTCGGTGGGCGAAGTGCGAATGCTGCGCGGTGCAGGTCGCAGAGAAGTCGGGCATGGTGCCTTGGCCGAACGCTCACTCAGAGCCGTTGTGCCAATCGATGACCCGAACTTCCCCTACACTCTTCACCTGATCTCTGAAGTGCTCGAGAGCAACGGATCGACCTCTATGGCCTCCGTCTGTGGTTCAACCCTCGCCCTCATGGATGCAGGAATCCCCATCAAAGCCCCTGTGGCAGGCATCGCCATGGGCCTGATGAGTGACGGCAAAAAGTTCAAGGTTCTCACCGACATCCAAGGCGTCGAAGACTTCAGCGGAGACATGGACTTTAAGGTCGCAGGAACCAGGGCCGGGATCACTGCCCTCCAACTCGACACCAAGTTGGACGGAATCCCCGACCAGGTTTTGAAGGACGCCCTCGAACAAGCCAGAGTCGCCCGAATGCAAATTCTGGATGTCATTGAGGCTGAAATCGCGGCTCCCAGAAAAGACCTTGCCCCAACCGCTCCGCGCGTCCAAACCGTTCAGATCAACCCAGAAAAGATCGGGGCCCTCATCGGACCTGGCGGAGCCAATATCCGCAAGATCACCGAAGAGAGTGGAGCAGAAATCGACGTCCAACAAGACGGCCGCGTGTTGGTCGCTTCGACCGATGGAGCCGCGATGGATCGCGCTATCCAGATGATCAAGTCTTCGACAATGACTCTCGAAGTCGGGGCAGAATTCACAGGAACAGTGACCCGCCTGATGGGCCGCGGAGCAATGGTTCAAATGCCCAACGGCAAGGACGGAATGGTACAAGTCGACCAACTCATCGCTTCTGCCAGAATTCGACACCCAGAACAAGTGGTCGCAGAAGGAGACATCATTAACGTGAGAGTGGTTGAAGTTGACGCTATGGGCCGGGTGAACCTTACAGCTCTTGGCATGAACCCAGACCATCCCCGCCTCAGTGGCCAAGAACCTCCTGCCGAAAGCACCGGTGGCGGCGACAGGGGAGATCGAGGAGATCGCGGTGGAAGGGGTGGCTTTGGCGGTGGACGTGACCGAGATCGCGGAGGCAGAGGTGGATTCAGCGGAGGCCGAGACCGAGATCGCGGTAACCGACCGAGCTACGAAGAGCGAAAAGCCGTGACCGAAGAGGGCGAAGGCGGCGGATCAAGCGAAGACGTGAACGCCAAGTTCCGACCTCGCCGCTGAAGGAAGGCCTAACCCCCCTCTCCCCGAACATAGCTTGGCAGAATTCGGGAGAGAGGGGGGTTCTGCTACCCCTACTGACTGACGCGAATTCCAGCGCCAGTCCCAGTAACCTCTCCAATCCAGGTCGCGCCAGGAATCTCCTGGCGCGAAAAGAGAGCAAGACCGCCACTCGTCTGAGGGTCGATAGTGAGTTGAATCAACCACTCCGGCACCCCTTCTTCGTAACTCAGCAAATCGGAAACTGCCTCGCGATTTCGAACGGCTGCTCCAGTCGTGCATTTCGCTTCGACCAACCGCTCAACAGACGAAAAGTGCGGCAGAGCGGATGCGACCAGCCGAATGGAAACGTCGCTCGCCCGGCAGATGTTGCCAAGGTGGCCTACCAAACTAAAACCAGTCACGTCCGTCGCACATCTCACCCCAGCCAAAAGAGCCGAATCCTTCGCCCCTTTGTTCAGAGTGGTCATCCAACGAATCGCCTCTGCCGCATCTTCCTCAGTAGCATCGTCAAACTTCATCCCGGTCGTCACGATCCCAGTGCCGAGAGGTTTGGTGAGCCAAATTTGGTCGCCAACTTCAGCGTTTCGATTACTAAAGACTCGCTCGGGATCAACCAAACCTGTAACGGAAAGGCCGAACTTAGGCTCCTTATCCACGACCGAGTGGCCGCCAACCGTGGTCGCCCCTGCCTCACTCACCTTCTCCCCCATCCCGCGAAAAACCTCCGCCCAAACCGCAGGAGGAGCAACCTCCGGATCGAATAAGGCGATATTCATCACAGTGATCGGCTCGCCCCCCATCGCGTAAACGTCACTGAGAGCATTCGTCGCGGCAATCGCCCCGTACCTGTAGGGATCATCAACAATGGGGGTGAAAAAGTCCATCGTCTGGACGAGCGCGACCCCGCCAGGCAAGAGGTAAACCCCAGCATCGTCGCTTGTCTCAAATCCAACCAAGACGTTGGGATCCTTTTGAACAGGGAGGGCGGAAAGGACTTCTTTCAATTGGGCCTGAGCCAACTTACTCGCACATCCGCCTTTCGCTACCAAATGAGTGAGACGCAACATCTTTCCTTCTATCATGCAAGAAACTCGACCAGAAGTTCCTGGCTAACGAGAGAGAAACGAGAAGGCTCCCCCATCCCCCTGTGAGCACCAAGAGGAGAGGAGAGCCTGTTCTCAACAGTCTTAGCGAACGATTCGCAGCAGCTCCGCTACAGCTCGCTCTAGCTGGTTGTCGCGGCCCTGCATCCAAAGAACAGGGTCGTACTGGACGTCGATGTCTGGCTTGCGGCCATTCCCTTCCAGGTTCTCGCCATCCATATCAAATGCCCCGCTGCCTGGCATTCGAATCGCACCGCCATCCCAGAGCCGGTAGGAGCCAGTGCCAATCACTCCGCCAGCCGTTGCTTCGCCAATGACAGGGCCGATTTTCATGCGGCGGAAGCCCTCGCTAAAGATCTCGGCATTGCTGAAGCTGTACTCGTTGGTCAGAAGGGCAGAAGGCATCTCCAGGGCATTGCCCCGGAACTGGTTCTCGCTGAAGCGCACGCCAGGCAGGTCGCGGTTGGTTCGGATCAGCCACGGCGTCTTTCGCATGATGTTCAAGATAATGTGGCTTGTAAATCCACCCCCATTGAAGCGAACGTCAACGATCACACCTTTCTTGCCCTCGAGCTCGGTCGCAATCTCCCGCAAGAACACGTCCAGCGAAGGAGCGTCCATCCCTCGAATGTGAATGTAGCCGAGTTGACCATTCGAAAGGCGCAAAACCTCTGCCCTTTGCCAAGCAAGCCAGTTATCGTAGTTGGAGGCAGAGCGGGCAGCCAGGGTGCTAGGGCGGATCGTGATGTCTACATTTTCACCCTTTCGCTGAACTTTGAGCCGAACCTTCCTGCCAGCCTGGTCGCGAAGGAGCGCAGAAACTGGATTTAGGGGTCCAGGGGCAACACCGTTGATGGAGAGAATCACGTCACCAGGCAACAGGGTGCTTTCGGGATGGGCAGCTGGAGTTCCCTCCATTACTTGACCGACGACATATTGCCCTTCGGCAAGCCTCGTCCAATCCCACTCGGTACCAAGCCAAGCGGTTGTTTCTGGAGCGTCACTGCGGAAAGGCTCAGGTGAAGTCGCTCCTTGGTGGGAAGAATCCAGCCGCTCGACCATCTCCGTCATGAGGGAATAGAAGTCATCCCGAGACTGGACGAATGGAACAAGCTGGGCGAATTCTTCCTTGATTCCGGCCCACGATTTGCCGTGCATTGTTTGGTCGTAAAACATGCGATCCATCGCCCACCAGGCCTCCGTAAAGAGGGCCATCTCCTCGGCAGCAATGTCGAGGGTGTATCTTGCATTGAAGGCGTGCGGAGTCAGACCAGTTGGGTTGAGAGAAAACAATCGACCTGCCTGAACGACGTAAACCTTGTTCTTCACCGCAAGGACACTGCTCACTGCCCCAGTCACACCGGGAATCGGGCGAACTGTGCCGCTGGGCAAGAGAATCTGGCTAAACTGGCCAGAGACATTGGCATAGAGGGAACGACCATCTGCCGCTGGCCAGGCACCTCCCAGGCCCTCCGGCAAGATCTTGCGCCGGCGATCCCCCAGGCCCCTTGTCTCCACCCGAACAGGAGTTGGTGCGGCGTTGGGGTCTGGCCGAGCGGCTGGCTCGTCGATTTTGTCTAAGTCGTCTTCCGTAAAGGTAACGGCGGGCGGAACGAGATCGACTGTGTAGAGAGCAGTTCGACTATTGCGCGCTTCGTCGTAGTCCAGCCCGTCAACCGCAGCAAAAGCGATCGTGCGGGGGCCAACAAAAACTGGCGTCGAGAGGCCTTTGCTCGCTCTGGCCACAGAAATCGTCCGACTGCCATCGCGTGAAACAAGCGACGCCTCGGCCGACCTGGTGAGCTGGCGCCCAATCAGGAGCCATTCGCTATCTGGTGACCAGCTATAGCTTTGGCCACCCATGTAGGCACCGGAAAAATCTCCTGTCGCCACCAGGGTTGGAGTTCCCCCTGCGGTCGGCATCACCATGATTTCACGGTCGCCGCGATGAAAGGCGATCCACTTTCCGTCAGGGCTCTTCTCCATTCCCATCAGGTCTTTGGCGTCGTTCAGACGATCGGAAACTGTGCCGTCCATCGTGACAGTTTTCAGGCTACGCTTCCCGTCTGGGCCAGCCGCGACGTAGAGGATGGTGGCGTCATCGAGCCAAACTGGGTTGCGATCCATCCCTGGGTTGGTCGTGAGTCGCCTTGTTGTGCCACCCCCTTCTGGCATGACAAAGATGTCGCCTCGGATCGCGAGAGCCATTCTGCGTCCATTTGGTGAAGGCACATATTCCTCCACCCCTTGCTGCAGGCTGATCTCAGGCCTCGTGTTCCTTCTGGCATCGTTCGGCGCGGAGATCGAAACCGCCCTGCTTTGGCCAGATCTGAGGTCAGTCGTCCAGATCACACTGTCTCTCTGATAGGCAGCGATCTGGGCGCGGCGACTGACCGTGAGGGCTCGCAGGGTCCCGCTTGTGAAGTTTGTAACCTTGCGCCCGCCATTGCCTTGAGCCGGGATGCGCCATAGGTTCTGCACTCCGTCACGGTTACTGACGACCAAAAGTTCGGTATCGCTCAAGAACCTGGGAAAGTGATCGTTCACCTGGTTCCTGGTGACTTGACGCAGGTTCCCAAGGGGGAATCCGACAGCCCCAATCCAGACTTCGCTTGTGTTGGCTCCGGTTGGGTTGGGACTCCGCCAAGACCCGGCTCCCCCGCCTCCGTTGTAGGCGACCATCATGCCATTGGGCGAAACGTCGGGATAGTACTGGGCTTCCAGAGGGTGGAAGGTTTGACGATGGAGGTCTCCCCCAGAGATCGGCACCCGAAAGAGGTTGCTTCTGCCCCAGGAGTTACTGTAGCCATAGACAAACTGGCCATCGGGAGAAATAGCTGTCGGTTGCTCGCTAGAGCTATCAAAGGTCAGGCGCCGAAGGTTTGTGCCTTGTGCCGACATGATGTACACATCTGCATTGCCAGTGCGATTGCTGCTAAAGACGATGCCTTGGCCATCTGGGGTCCAAACTGGCCAAGTTTCGTCTGCTGGGTGAACGGTGAGGCGCGTGGCGACTCCGCCAGCCACGGGAACAGTCCAGATGTCTCCTTGCCAAACAAATGCGATCCGAGTTCCATCGGGGGAAATCGTCGGATCAGTCGTTCGCTTGATCGAATCGGCAAAGGCCAATGAGGAAAGGGAAACAGTTAAGACCGCACTAGCCGCCAGGGCTAGCACTCGGCAAAAGCTCATGGTGTAGTTCTACTGGAAAAGAGGGGGGTCTTGTCAGCCCTTTCCTTCTTTTCCGCCTCAGATTTTCAGAAAAGTTAGAGCTTTAGGTCAACGATTCCGCTCACCCCGACACCCTGAATCGCCTTGATGTCGTCGCGGTTGCGGACTTCCGACACTCCAACTGGGATGAGAGCGCGGATGCGGATCTCGCGGCCGAATAGGTCTGCCTCTGGCGCCGCGACGGCTTGCACCCGTTCCACATTCCTGCGACTGCCAGTCACTTGAGCGGCACCAACCGCATTTCGGCTGTTGATGCCAACCGTGATGATCGGGACGACCTTGGTAAAAGCAGAGTCACTGTCTTTGTGACCACTGAGGCCATTGATCGCGCGATTGATATCGGGAGAGAACTGACGAACAGCCGCTGCAACTCCAAAAATCTTGATCGCCTCTCGAACTTGAGGGGCAGCGATAGCAGCGACAGCGAGGGTCGCTCCCAGAACGACGAGAATTCGAAGGGTCTTGGTTTTCATGGTCTTAGAGATTTACGCCTTGATCTGTATGAAAGACGTTTTTGCTCCGGTTCCGGTTCGCACTCTCCGGCCCACGCTGAATGAGCCAGAAAGCGACTTCTTGGTTGCTCCGCTGTTACCAGGAGTTGTAAGGTGTTCCGTCGGTTCCCAAGGTCGAGAGAGGGAGCCGGAAGGCATGACCGCTGGTGGAGGGATTCCAAGAATCGTAGACCCAACCATACTCAAATCGATTTCCTGTCGTTCGGTGGATGACGCTCTTTGAACCGTCATCATCTCCACCAAACTCGGCAGGAAGTTTTGGGTATGACTTCAAATAGGGGCCCTTCCAGAGTGCACCAGGCAAGGGAGCATAGATCCAACCTCCAGGAACAGGTGCTGCCTGGTAGCCATTGGAAGGCGGGGACTGGGAAAGCAGATCCGTCGGATACTCCGGATAGAAGCCAGTATCAGCCGCCATCCTCTCCATCGCATCTCTCACGGTCTGAAGGTCAGCTCTGAGCTTCTGTTCCCTGGCTGCTTTGCCGGCCCGTGAGATCTGGGGAACTGCAATCGCAAAGAGCAGACCCAGAACCGCAACGACCACCAGCATTTCTGCTAGGGTCCAACCAGCCTGCTCTGACTTCCCCAGTCTCACACTGGTCTTTTTCCACTTTTGCCCTCAGAACCACCAGACTAATCCACGTCCACGTCCCTGACCTCAACCTTTTGATCTGGATCAACGGGAACAAAAAAGATCGTCAGGAGAGATGGGATTGAAAGGAATAGCACGAAGATGAAGATCTGCTGAAAGTCCATCACGTTCATCAAAGCTCCCCCAAGAGTTCCAGAAGCTGCGATGAAGAGAGCTCCGAGCCCAGTTCCGATCGCATAGTGTGCCGTGACGTAACGCGGATTCCTTTGAGCGATGTATTGGAGGGCAATGAGGTACCCAGCAAAGCCAAAACCATAGCCAAACTGGTCAAAAGCGAGAACCCCGGCCATGACTTCCGGCACTGGCTTAGCTGATGCTGCCCAGACATAGAGCAAATTGGGAATCTGCATTGCTGCCACCAGGAGCAAGAAGCTCTTGCGGATTCCTAGCCGGCTCACCACGAGACCCCCGACGACCCCTCCCAAAACCAACCCGATTGGCCCTGCTGCACCATTAACGAAAGCCACCTGAGTCACTGTGTATCCGAGCCCGCCGGTAGGGTCGGCTGGATTCTCTTTCACATCTTGCAAAAAGATCGGGGTAATGCGGCCCAGCATCGCCTCGCTAAACCGATAGAAAAGCATGAAGGCGAGAATTCCGAAGAGCTTCTCACCCCGAAAGAAGGTACTGAAGGCACTCCCCATCTCTGTTTTGCCGACGAACTTTCCTGCGAGCCACCCCAGCAGGACCGCCAACAGCCCCCCCACACCAAGGCGCAGACCATGAACAACTACCGCCGGGCCTTCGTAAAGGGTGACAAAGAGGAGAATGAACTTCTCGGGAGTTTCGGGGAAGGTCCAAAACTTGAGAGCTTCGGGAAAGAGGAGGTGCAAGCCATAGCCCAAAAAGGCAAAAACGCTTCCCAGAGCCACCCAGCCGAACCCAGCGGCACCTAGGATGATGACCAGCCTCCCCAAGTTGGCTTTGTTTTCTCCCACGGCAGGCTGGTGGGCCAAATCCTTCTCAGGGAAAGGCAAAAGCTTTCTGTTTGCCAAGGCCCCGACCCCATAGAGAACTGCAAGGGCGAAAATGCCAAACATCCACGCTTGTTGTTCTGGTGTCCCGCGATCAATCAGGGCCCCAGCGACAAAGGGAACGCCAAAGGTGGCAATCAATCTCCCCAAGCGGAAGAACAGAGATTGCCATCCGACAAACGCTTGCTGCTGCTGCCTAGTGCTAGCCAGGAGATAGAAGCCGTCCGTCGCGATATCGACTGTCGCGCTCAGGATCGCCACTGTCGCCAAGACCGCCAAGGTGACCCCAAAAAACTGAGGAGCATTGAGGGCGAGACCAGACAAAATCAGCCCCAAGACAATGGCAACCTGGAGCCACGTGATCCACTTCCGTTTCGTCCCGTTGATATCGATCACTGGGCCCCAAAGGAGCTTGAAAGACCAGGGCAGGGCCAGGAGGGCTGACCAAGTCGCGACGTCGGAGTTCGCAATTCCTAGGCTCTTGAAAATCGTGGCACTCACTTCCTGAACCAGGAAGATTGGCATCGACTGCATCAAATAGAGGACAGGAACGAACTTTGCCGGATTGTGGAGGGGAGCAGCGGGAGCAGGAGAAACAGCAGACATCGCAATAATCGCTATTCGCTAGGATACGCCTTTTCGATGGGACTTGCGGTTAGGCAAAAGCAATTGGGAGAGGGAAACCTCTCCCAAAATCCTTAAAAGACTCGCGGAGTGAAGTCTGTGTCTGGTTTGACGAGTCGGCAATAGCCTGCCATGAGCTTAGCGCACTGCTCCACGTCAGTGAGGCTCAATAACTCGCAGGGAGTGTGCATGTAGCGCAAAGGAACTCCCAACAAACCGGTTGCCATGCCACTCCGGGAGACTTGCATCGCGTTTGCGTCAGTCCCTGTTCCACCTGGTTCGGGGGAAATCTGGATGGGAATCTCGTTTTGGGCTGCTGCCTCTTTAATCATGCGGTAGACGATTGGGTTGATATTGGCCCCGCGCCCCACACTCGGACCCTTTCCGATATCCAGCTGGCCATAGCGAGCTTTGGAGAGACCTGGGTGGTCGATGGCGAAGTTCACATCCACAGCGATTCCACTCTGGGGGTCGATTGAGAAGGCGCTGGTGCGTGCCCCTCGAAGGCCGATCTCTTCCTGGACCGTGGCGACGGCGTAGACCCCGACGCCTCCATCCAATCCTCCTTCTTCTGCCAGCAGACGCAAAGCCTCTGCGACGATGAATGATCCGACCCGGTTGTCGAAGCCGCGGGCGACAGCCCGATCTCCCAAAAGGTGCTGAAACTCAACCTGGAAGGTAACAGGGTCGCCCAGCTCAATCAGCTCTTCAACCTCTTCTCTTTTTGTTGCCCCGATGTCGATCCAGTACTCGTGCAATTCTGGCTTTTTATCTCTCTCGCCTGGTTCGAGCAGGTGAATTGGTTTTCGCCCAATCACTCCTGCCACCCTTTCCTTGCCATGCACCCAAACCCTCTGTCCGAGGGGGATCGTGGGGTCGTGGCCTCCAACCGGGCTGAAGTGCAAGAAGCCATCGTCGCTGATGTAGTGGATAATAAAACCAATTTCGTCCATGTGGCCAGCGAGCATGATCTTCATCTCCGCGTCTGGGTTGAGCACTGCCCAGGTATTGCCGTGGAAGTCTGTATTGACCTGATGAGCGTAGGACGAGGTGTACTCTCGATACACCTGGGCGACGCGTTCTTCGTATCCGCTGGGTGATGGAGTGTTGACGAGTGACTTGAGGAAGTCCAGTGACTGGTCTCTCATGGGATGGACTAACGTTACCTGGCTTAGCACCCATTTGGCAGTTGTGTTGCTTGGGTGATTCTTCCTCTCATCCCCTGCGACCGTCACCGCCCAGATGCTCCGGGTTGAGCCCTTCCAACTCCGGCACGACAAAGATTCCGTCTTTGCGAATCAGACGTCCGTCAAACCACACCTCACCACCCCCATAATCGGCTCGTTGGATACAAACGATGTCCCAGTGAATCGCGCTCTTGTTCCCGTTCCCTCCCGGCCCTTCGTAAGCGTTGCCAGGCGTGAGATGGAAGGAGCCGCTGATCTTCTCATCAAAGAGAGTGTCCTTCATTGGGTGGAGCACGGTCGGGTTGTATCCCAGCGACCACTCCCCAAAGTACCTCGCCCCTTCATCGGTATCGAGAATCTGGTTCAGCTTTTCGCTATTCCCCTCACAAGTCGCCTCGATGATCTTGCCATCCTTCACAACGAATCGAATGTTCTTGAACTCGATTGATTGGTACAAGGAAACGGTGTTGTATTGCACTGTTCCATTCACTGATTCTCGAACCGGACAAGAGAAGCACTCTCCATCTGGGATGTTCCTGGTGCCGTGGCAGGACTTGCTTCCGATACCCTTGATGGAGAAGGTGAGATCCGTTCCTGGCCCTTTCAGGTGAACCTGATCTGTTTGGTTCATCAGTTCGACCAAAGGAAGAGCGGCTTTTTGCATCTTAGAATAGTCGATCGTGCATACATCAAAGTAGAAGTCTTCAAAGGCTTCGGTGGAGAGGCTCGCCATCTGAGCCATTGAGGGCAAAGGCCAGCGCAAGACAACCCACTTCGTCTTTGGCACTCTTTGTTCAAGATGGACCGGCGTTCCATGGAGCTTTTGCCAGTTTTCTCTCTGGCTCATTGGGACGTCCGCGAGTTCCATCGCATTTTCGCTTCCGCGAAGGGCGATATAAGCGGTCATCTTCTTCATTTCATGAAGATCGATCTCTGCTTGCTGGGCCATGTTCTCGGAAGATTGAGCTCTCAGTAAGGCCCGCTGCACCTGGGTGCTTTCTATTTTGGTGTGAACTTTTGCTCCTGTGGCAAGAGCGACGCGAACGAGCTCCGCCGTGACCTGATCCGGGATGTCGATGGCGTGAATGAGAACCGAGTCACTGCTGGAAAGATCGGTCGAATGGTTGCAGAGTAGCTCAGCGAGGCGTGTCACGCGGGGGTCTTTCATGGCTGATTCGCAGGTTACCAAACCAAATGGGGATCGCGGGAGTCGAGCACTACTTCCCCAACAGAGTTCCACATGGTGTTAGACCAAGACTGGTTTTCCAGTCTGAGCTGATTCATAGGCAGCTTCAACCAGAGCCATCGACCGAAGATTCTCGCTTCCCCGTAATCCACTCCTGCCTTCGCCTCTCAGGTCAGCAACGAGGGCCTCTTGACAAGCAACGATCGAACTATGGACTACAAGATAGTCAGGATTCACCCAGTCATACAAATGGGGAGCGACGACTGTCTCGGATCGCCTTTTCTTTGTCGTGGTGATCAAGCGATAGTCTTTCTTAAGCTCCAGTATTCCGAGCGAACCTTCCACAAAAAAGAAGGTCTGAGGGAAGGCCTCGCCGCGCCAGGGACACCCGTAGCTCAGTTCTACGGTCAACCAGTCGCACCTGGTCATTTTCAGAATGACAGTGGCGATATCTTCCCCAGAGATCATCGGATTGATCTTGCCGACCCGCGCGTAGACTTCCGTGGCCTCGCCAAAAAGAAAGCGAGCCGTATCAAACAGGTGGCTACCCACGTCGGCTAGGATGAACCTCTCGATTGCTGCCAAGAAGGGTTGATTTTCAAAGACGGGAAAGCTAGTCGAGAATTGAATTCTTGCTCGTTTGACTTGACCGATGACTCCCTCTTCGAGTGATTTAGCAAGGGCTTGGATCGGCGCTTGGTAACGCCAATTCTCGTTCACCAGCAAAGGAACGCCAGCTTTCTCGGCCAGCATTACCATTTCCCTTGCCTCTGTGAAGCTATCAGCCAGTGGCTTTTGACAGATGATGGGCAGGCCAAAGGGAAGAGACTCTTGGAAAACGCCGAGGTGACTGCCAGGGCTCGTCACAATGTCCAGGACATCTGGTTTTCCCTTCTCGACCATCTCAGCAATCGACTCATAGGCGACAGAACCAACTAGGGATGAGACCTTTCTGGCTCGGCTAAATTCGCGGTCTATGACTCCAACGACCGTTACCCCTGGAATCTCCTGCCATCCAGAAATCTGGGTCGGAGCCCAAAAGCCAGCACCGATCACCCCAATCCTCAGGTCATCACCCCTTTGAGGTAAGTAACCCCATTCTTCAGACCAGCTAATTCTCGACCCTGGTCGTCAAACCCGGCAGGCACCCACTGCTCCAGGGTGACGCTCACGCAATTCGCCAGGCGGGGCAAGATCCCTGGGAAGTCAATTTGGCCTTCACCGCACGTCGTTCCGATCACGTCAAATCCGAGCAAGTCTGGCTTCCGAACAGCCTTGACGTCTTTGGCGTGAAAATTCAGGCAAGCACTGCCCAGATTATCAACCACTTGGTCAAGTCCCTCCAGGGCACCGAGAGAATTGGCGGAATCGATCACGACCCCTGCGCCTTCACCCAAATCGTCGATGATGCTTTTTAGGACAGGGCTCGTAAACCGGTCGTGATTCTCGAGACAGAGACGAACTCCTGCTTCCGCGTACTCTCGCACAATCGGCTTGAGGAGGGTCACAACTTCTGATGGCGAGGGCTCAAACTCGGCCTGATCTACCACGAGTCGGACGAAGCCAGAATCATGCTGGGTTGCCCAGCGCAGATGACGAACGAGATCCTCTGGGTCGATTCCCCGCGTGCCAGTTTCGACGACGAGACCACTGGGCGGAGTCAGCCTCCCTGTCCAGGGCATGTTCTCACAGAATTGCACAGCATCGCACCCAAGGTCGGTTGCCAGTGCGAGCAAGCCCTCCTCGTCAATCTCGCCAGCCCAGATCGTCCGGGGCAGACTGTAAGTTCCAATCCCGAATCTCATTCCTTGGGCTTGCCTTTGACGATCGCTTCGACTTGTTCACGGACACTCTCTGGTTCGAATACCTTCTTCCAATCTGGCTGAATGATGCGTTTTTTGCCGTATTCGATTATGAGCTTGGCTCCGTCGCTGAAGGGGTTCCCTGCTTCGCCAAAAACAATGGCGAGAGGGATGTTGACGTGACCATAGAGAAAGTCCTTGGCTGCTTCGGCCGGAACCCCTCTGGCGATTGCCTCGTCCATCGCCTCCTTGATAATAGTGCAACACATGGCAGTGACCGTTTCTGCCATTGCTGGCTCAAGAATCGCCATCTGCTCAACTGTGATTCGATGACTTCTCATGACGGGCCTGTACATCTGCTTCGCCAATTCTTCGCAAGACTCATAGTCTTCTTCTGGCCCCTGCATGAGAGCACAGACGATGTTTTGCT
>JALOLT010000052.1 GCA_025455775.1 Fimbriimonadaceae bacterium | reverse complement strand
AATCAGAGTCGAAGGGGGCAGAGACTGAAGAGCGGCGGGATGCTCCAAGAACATGTCCCCCCAAACCGCTGGTCGTCTCCCGCGATCGACAACTCTCTGAGCCAGGGGGCCAAAGTGCTTGCCATACAGAAAGGTCTTGGGGTTTTCTTGTCCGGCTGTCACCTCTTGGCACAAGTTGCAGGCATTGAGTTGGTTGGTTTCATCCCCACCAATGTGGATGATGTCGCTGCGAAAGACCTCGATCGTTTCGTCGATAATCTCTTCACAAAGCCTCACAAAGTTCTCATTCGAGGGGCAGGCCTGAAGTCCGGCAAAGAGTTCTTCGCGGTACTGCTTTCCCTCTTCGGTATAGAGGAAACCTTCGACATGGCCGAGCAAATTGATGAAAGGAATGATCTTCAAGCTCGGAAACTCGCTTTGCAGACTACGAATCATCGACTCGGTCACGCATCCTTTTCCATGGGCCCATGGCGTCGCTCGGTAGGCATAGCGGTGCTCTAAGTAAAGGCCGATAGCATCGTAGCCTGCCTCCTGCGTAAGGGTTGCATATTGGTAAAGGTGATCCAACGTGGGACACTGTTCCCGAGCGATATCCAGCATCCAGAGCTTCATTGCCATGGCAGCTAGTCTATCCCCCAAGGGCTTCAGGCGGCTCGCTTCGACTTCTTGGCAGTCTTATACACGTAGGCGAGGATCTCCGCGACTGGCCCAAAGAGATCCCGAGGAATCGGATCGCCTGGTTCGCATTGGGCATAGAGAGACCTTGCCAGGGGCTTGTTTTCGACAATCGGCACGTCTCCATCCTGGGCAATTTCTCTCATCCTCAAGGCTAGATAATCGACACCCTTCGCCAATACTATGGGGGCAAAATCTTTCGACCTTTCGTACCGGATGGCGATTGCGTAGTGGGTTGGGTTCGTGATCAGGACGTCAGCTTCCCGAATCTTCTTTGCCATGGAGCCGCGAAGAATCTTCCGGCGGCGTTGCATCTGAGCCATCTTAATCTCGGGAGACCCTTCCTGCTCCTTCATCTCTCGGCGGAGTTCATCTTTCGTCATCCGGAGTTGTCGATCGACTTCCTTGCGCTGAAAAAAGTAGTCGAGCCCTGCCAGCACCAGCCAAACAACCGCGACCCGCACTAAGATCGAGTGAAGAATCTGACCAGACGTGGCAATTACCAGATTGGTCGGCATGAACTGGAGCGACATGATTTTCTCCCAATCGCTCTGGATCGCAGCAGTCACAATCCAACTAAACAAGGCCAGCTTAAAGAGAGCTTTAAGGCCTTCCACTGCCTGGCGCCGACTCAAGAGTCTCTTGAATCCCTGGAAGGGGTTGATCTTCTCAAAGGATGGCTTCATGGACTCGCCGCTCATCACAAACCCGACTTGAGCGAAGTTTGTCGCGAGTCCAATGATCATCAGCCCCCCCAAAAGTGGGAGAAGTGCCGCCGCTGCAGGCGTGAGCCAAGCCAAAAGGTAACGGATGACAGACGGTACAGAAATGTCCGTCGGAGGGGTCGCGATCGTTCGCTGGAAACTGTCGATGAGTCCTGCGCTCACTGTTTGAACAGCAGGGGGCAGAAGCAAGGAGCAACCGAGCAAAGCCAGAGCACCATTCAAATCGGTCGAGCGGGCGACGGTACCCTTCTTTCGTGCCTCGGTTCGTTTCCGGGGCGTTGCCTCTTCGGTCTTTTCCCCTGCCGATTGAGAATCAGCCACCGAGCCCTCCCATGATCTGAGGCAAAGAACTAAAAGTGAACTCGATCCCGCGCTGAACCAAGACAACCAAGCCAGGAAGGCCAATCGCGAGGGCAAGCATGCCAAGGCCACTCTTTGCCGGCATCGCCAAAAGGAAAGGAACTGTCTGGGGGACTGCCTTGTTCACAAGACCTGCTGCCACGTCGATCACGACTGTGACCGCCACTACTGGTGCCGCGATCTGAATCGCGAGCAACATCAACTGCCCGAGCAGAGCCACCACGCCAAGGAGCATCGCCTGGGAGTCAGGAATTCCGCCACCCTGCAACGAATAACTCTGTACAAGAGCCTGGAACATCAGGTGATGTCCATTCAAAAGCAAAACGAGCACGACGCCTAACATGAACTTAAACTGGGCGATTGGCGTCGCCATCCCTCCCATCGTCGGGTTAAAGAGCTGGGCCGATGCCAAACCCATCTGAAGGTCGATAAAAGCTCCTGCCGCTTGAACTGTCATCACCAAGAAATTCACGCAGGCACCGATCAACACCCCAAAAAGCGCTTCTCGACTCACAAAGAGAAGCAGCTCGACCACAGACGTCGGACTTGGGCCGATCGAGCCTTGAACGACAGGAACAAAGGCCAAAGAGATCGCGGCTCCGCTCAAGACCCTCACGTTCACCGGCACTGAGTTGCCATACAAAGGCGATACCAGGATCATCGCGGTACACCTGACAAAAACAGCGAGAAAGGCGAACAGGAACGTCAGATCTAGGCTCACTGCACCACCTGGAACGCTGTCGTGAAGCACATCTGGGTGAATCGCACCAGAGTCGTCAACATCCAACCACCAGACATGACTACCACCACTGCAACCAAGACCACTTTCGGCAAATAGGTGAGGGTCATTTCTTGAACCTGGGTCACTGCTTGAAAGATACTAACCGCTAAACCAACGAAGAGCGAGACTGCCAAAACCGGGAGACTCACCATCAAGCCGACCAGCACTCCCTGTCTAGCAATATCCAGGACTAGGCTTTCGTTCATGTCAAGTACCCCGACAAGATGGCCCGAACCAAGACAGCCCAACCGTCAGCCAGAACAAAGACCAGGATCTTGGCAGGGAGACTCACGACGATGGGAGGCATCATCATCATTCCCATCCCCATCAGCACACTCGCCACGATGAGGTCGATGATGATAAAAGGCACAAAGATGTAAAAGCCGATGATAAAAGCAGTCTTGAGCTCGCTAATGACAAAAGCAGGGACGAGGCTGAGAATGTCGATATCGGCCCTGGTCTTGGGTGATTGTTTCCTAAACTCCTGAAACATCTTGAGATCGCTCTCATAAGTGTTTCGCAACATGAACTCCTTCAAGGGCATCTCCGCTCGCTTCACCGCTTCGTCAAATGAGATCGGGCTTTCCGCCCGGGAGTAAGGAACGACCGCCTCTGTGTAGACCCGATTGTAGGTGGGTGCCATTACGTAAAAGGTAAGGAAGAGGCTCAAACCGATCAAAACCTGGTTGGGGGGAATGTTTTGAGCCCCGATCGCCGTTCTGGTTAAAGACAGAATGATGATGATCCTGGTAAAGGCAGTTGTCAGAATCAAGATCGCAGGGGCGATCGAGAGGACCGTTAGGATCGCCAGAATCCGCAGAGACGTCGTGAGTTGGTCGCGATCACTTCCCTGGCCAAAGTCAACATTGATGCTCGGAACTGGCGCTGCCTGTCCCGCTGGCTGGGCAAGGGCAAAGGCTCCTACAAAAAGCAAGACGAGGATCAAAATCGGCTTCAGAAACTTCACAATCTGGTCGAAGTTTCGGTCTGTGCTTATGCCAGGGGCCAGGGACAGGGGTCGTGCCATTAGCTGGATTTCCTGAGAAGTCGCCTCAGGCGTTCTTCGGCCCCATCGCTGCCCAGGCTTTCTTCTGGTTTGGTGGGGGTCGATTCAGTCGCCTCGTGCTGGGAAAGAGTCTTTCGTCTTGCCTCGGCCAGGAGGAGCTTTGCCTGATCCAAGTTAAGCGATCTCGTTAGTTCTGACTTCGCGTCTGTTCCCTGAGGGAGCTCCACTGCCGCAAAGGGAACATCGGGCGAAGCAGATTGCCGCGTCTTCGCGTCATCAAGCAGTTCAAAAAATGCCTGCTCCTCGATTCGTTTGGCGTGGGTTGGCTCGGTGAGATCGGTCAAAAAGTGCACGCCATTCTGAGTGACAGAAAGCAGGATTGTCTTTCCTCGCGCCGAAACAACCTGGAGGCTGCCCCCACCAAATGCTGCTGTCTCCTCAATTCGAATGGAACTTCCGGCTTCGGTCGAAATCTTTTTGCCAAACTTAGCAATAAGCTGAGGCAATCCAAACTTGAGGAGGGCAACGACCACCACCAAAGCAAGAACCATCTGAAGCAACTCAACCCCTCCCACGAGGGGGGTTGTTGATTGGGTCTGGGCTGCCACCACGGCCAAGTCTTTCTTGGTACCCAAATCCTCTTGCGCCGCTCCGACCAGGGGCCAGCCGAGGATCAGCAGAGAGACGACTTTCTTCATGTCAGGCCACCTCATTGAGCTTTGCGAGTCGATCCGCCGGGCTCAGGATTTCAGTGATGCGAACTCCAAAGTTATCTTCAATCACAACCACTTCCCCTCTGGCGACCAGCCGACCATTCACCATGACGTCAACAGGCTCACCAGCTGCCTTGTCGATCTCCACAATCGAGCCTGATCCGAGTTCGACCACATCTTTCACGACCATCTTGACCCTTCCGAGCTCAACACTGATTTCGAGAGGGATATCCATCAAGAGTTCAAGACCTGTGTCGCTGAGTTCCGGCAATGCCCCGGAAATCTTCTCGCTTGCGTGGCCAGCTGTGAGGTCTTCAATCGGACGATCTTCGTCGCGCACTGCCACCCCAAGGATGTTGGAGGCAGTTTCGGCATCCATCAGCCAAACGAGGTTGCCATTAATCTGGTTAATCGAAACCCTCACGTTCGTTCTGGCTAAGTGATCAACCTTTTGAAGATTCGGCGGAAAAGCGAAGATTTGGTAGCGGATAGAAAGACCACTCGCAACAACTGCGTCCCCTCGCAAAGAGCCGACCGAGAGGCAAATCCCTTGGACAATGGCTTCGAGCATCGGCCGAAGCTCGATCACGACTCCTTCGTCAACCGAAGTGCGCTTCTCGCCGGACAGATAGTTGAAGACATCAACAATCGTATCGGGGGGAAGGAGAACCACCATGGATTGCTCTGGCAGGTGGGCAAAGGAGAACTGAATGATCAGCTTCGGCGAAGTCATTTCGCCGTAAAGCTCAGAGGGCTGAGAAGAAACAGTCAGGGAGTCGCTAAAGGAAATCGAGGCTCCCGTCTCTTCTCGAACAGCCATCGATACCTGTTGCCAGATTTGGTTCTGGGTTGCGCCAAGCCGACTGATGATGTCTTCGTTCAATTTCATACAAGGGGTTCCGTTATTCTTCGTTGAGGCGCCTTCGGACTTGGAAAGCGAGCTTCTTGCCACTCAGAGCAGGCCGAACTGCAAACTTCGGCGTATTGGCTACTAAAAATTCGATGTCGCGAGCCACCTTCTGATCCAGCTTGATGACGTCACCTTGTCGGAGTCGAATGAAATCTGAGACGGTGATTTGGCTTCTGCCAAGTCGCCCCCAGCAACTCACTTCTGTGTCATTCAGGCTACTGGTCAGGGCTCGACGATGGGCCAAGGTCTGCTTGCGGGAAGCAGAAGCTGCGAACCACTTTTGAGCACTCAGCTTCGTTGTGATTGGCTTCAGCACCATGTAAGGGATACAGAGGCTCATCGCACCATGAGTCTCACCCATCCGAACCTCAAAAAGGATCGAAACGACGATGTCTGTTGGGGGAGCGATCTGGACAAATTGCGCGGAAGTCTCGATTGCCTCAATCGAGGGGTTCACAATGACGACCCCTTCCCAGGCTGCCTTCAAAGCCCCGAACATGCGGTCGACGATGTTATGGAAAAGCGGTTGCTCGATATCGGTAAGCATCGAACGTTCTAGAGATCTTCCTGGCCCGCCGAGCAACTTGTCGATCATTGAGAAAACAAGACCAAATTCAACCTCCAGGGCAGCTTGACCACTTAAGGGTGGAATGCTCATGATGGTGAAGGCAGATTGGTTGATGGATCGCAGATACTCCTCGTAAGGCACCTGCTCCAGCGAGATCAGGTCGATGTTGACCGTGCTTCGCAAGTAAGCCGAGAGAGAGGTTCCCGCCAAGCGGCCAAAAGTTTCGTGGAGCATCTGGAGCGTGCGCAACTGCTCCTTACTGAACTTATCTGGCCGGCGAAAATCGTAAACTTCGTAGGCGACGGCTGACCTGGCTCCTGCCTTGGTTCCAGCTCCGCCAACTCCCCCAAAACCGCCGATCCCTGCCCCTGGCTTCGCCTGACCATCTGGCATCGCTGGACCGCTATCCGAGTCAGAGAGAGAACTCAGAAGGGCTTCGATTTCAGCTTGCGAGAGGATTTCCGACAATGGGCACCTGGGAAGTGTTCCCCGTATTTCTTTGGGGGGCCTTCAGTTTCGTTATCGGCATTGATCTCGCCATCCTCAGGGATAGAGTCAGGAAAAAGGGTCCGGATCACTTCTGCCCCTGATTCGGCACAATGCAAGGTATGTCGCTTGTGCCAATTCTGACTCCCAATGACGACCTCAGCCGATGGCGCAAGCGAAGGCCTCGTCAAGACCAATCTCTTGTCGAGAATGTTTCTCGCATTGTCCAGGAAGTCGAGTCGGAGGGGGCAGCTGCCGTCCTTCGCCACACCAGACAATTTGATGCCCCAGACCTGGGAAGCATTTGGCTGAGTAAGTACGAACTCCACTCTGCCTCAATCCCTGCCGAGGCACTCGATGCCCTGCGAACCGCGATTGAACGGGTCAGGGACTTTCACGAAATTCAACTCTCCACCCTCACCCACGACCTCCAAGAGCTTGAGTTGGGCTACGCTTGGCGAACGGATGTCACAGATGACGACGAGACAGGGTTCGAGGGCCAGAGAATCCTTCCCCTCCAAAGAGTCGGAGTCTACGTCCCTGGGGGTCAAGCCACCTACCCCAGCAGCGTCTATATGAATGTGATCCCAGCCCAAGTGGCTGGGGTCGAAGAGGTGGTCGTCGCGACTCCTCCCGGGAAAGATGGCAAGGTTCCGGAAGCAGTGCTCGTTGCCTGTCGCGAGCTCGGAATCGAAAAAATCCTTCTTGCTGGTGGTGCATCCGCCATCTCCGCCCTCGCCATCGGGTGGGAGGGATTTGAGCGAGTTGACAAAATCGTCGGGCCGGGAAATCGCTTTGTGAATGAGGCCAAACGGCAGTTGTGGGGATCTGTCGGGCTCGACTGTTACGCTGGCCCGAGTGAGGTCTGTGTGGTAGTAGACGAAAGGGCAAATCCAGAACAGGCAGCCTACGACCTTCTGACTCAGATCGAACATGCCCCTGACAACGTCGCCCTCCTCATCGGCACCAGTCGCGAGACCTTGACCGAAGTGCTGGATAAGGCTGAATCCATCCTGCAAACTGCCGAGCGACGCGAGATTATGACAACCGCCCTGCAGGAGCAAGGTTGTGTCGTCTGGGTCAGTGACCTGGATGAAGCGATCGGCTTGGTCAACGACTTCGCCCCGGAACACCTGACCCTCATGGTAGAGGATCCTGGTTCCTGGGTACCAAAGATCAGAAATGCTGGATGTATTTTGATGGGGTCTCACTCGCCCCAAGCCCTGGGTGACTACGTCAGCGGCCCCTGCCATACCTTGCCGACTTCTGGGGCGGCACGCTTTGCCTCTCCTGTCTCTGTATCTGACTTTCATAAGATCCAATCCCTTTCCATGCTCTCTGCCTCTGACCTTGCTGTCCTGGCCCCGATCGCCGAAAATCTCGCCAAGCTCGAGGGCCTCCCCTTGCACGGCCAAGCCGGGATCCAAAGGCTTCAAAGCTAGGCTTTCTTGGCCCGACCAAACCCACCGCCAAAGCGAGCAAAAATGCAAAACGAGAAGGAGGTCAGAAGCCCGGTCGGCGGATATCGCCACACAATGGCCTGGAACCTTGGCTTTTCTGCTTATTGGTTCGCCACCAGTTACAAATGGTTCATCCTTCTCTTCATCTTTGTCCCAGATCTTGTGAGCCGAGTCGTACCCGGCGGGGAAAAGAACACCTGGTGGGGAATCGTCTTCGGAACAGGAGCCGTCTGGGCTGTATTTGGCCCGTCGCTCTTTGGCAGACTCAACGAAACAGCGAGGGGATTCTGGGCAAAGAGGTGGCCCTGGATCATGCTGGGAACCGGGGTGACCATTGTGGCCTTGGCCTCCCTCGCCGGAGCTCAAGCCCTTGCTTGGATTGCTCTTGCCTACTTCATGCTTCAAGTTGGCGATGACCTCGCCACCGGGCCCTACGCCGGGATGGTCGCTGCTGTCGTGCCAGAAAATCACCGAGGATTTGCCAGCGCAGTCTTGGGTTCCTTACGCTTTGCCGGACAAATCTTGAGCGCGATCGTCTACGTGATCGTTCTGGTTTCCCAACTCCCCCTCAACCTGATCCTGTTGGTCATCGGACTCTTGAACATTGTCTGTGCTGGCCTAACCATCTTGACCATTCGCAACTTGCCCCCGAGCCAGAGAAGCGAAGCAAGGCACCAAACGAGCTACCTCAAGGATTGGTGGGCTTCCTTCCAAAACCGTGACTTTCGCTTTGTTTATCTAAACAAGTTCGTCGTGGCTCTCGCATTCTCCATGGTGGCTGGTTACACCCTGAACTATCTGAAAGATATGCATCGCAGCTATCGCGTGTGGGGGTTCGATCTTGGCCAGCCCCAGACAACAGCCCTCGCTCTGGTGCTCGTGATTTCCCTTATGGGAGTTCTTGGCTCTGCGATTCCTGCCTACACCTCTGACCGCTGGGGCCGCAAGCCACTCTTGATTAGCGCGGGGCTCATGGCTGCCTTCTGCTTGGCACCAATCGCTTTTGTCAGGGATCTGGATCTTGTCTTTCTTTGTGTGGTCGGATTTGGCTTGGCAAATGGAGTCTACGCAGCCACGGATTGGGCTTTGGTCAGCGACATTCTCCCCGACAAGGAGCAAGCTGGCACCTCGATGGGAATCTGGAGTTCAGCCGAGACCTCAGTACAAGTCTTTGGAGGCGCGATCGGAATCCTCATCGATACCCTCAATCGACAGTCCATGGGAGCCGGCTACTCTACCATGGCTTTGACTGCCGCCATGCTCTTCCTCCTCTCCACATTGTTTGTGCGCCTAATTCGGGGCTCGCGATAAGTCCGGGCGGGGTTCACAGGAAGGGGCCCCAGGCTTCAGAATGAACTTTATGGCGACATGTCAAGAGCAGGGAATGTGGGCTCAGATCCTAGAAAAGGGCGTCGCGGCCCTGGCAGACGAGCTTTCCGACGAAGCTTCGGTACACCTTTCTGAAAAGTTTGGATCCCGAAACTACAAACCCCTCCCGGTCAACGCGAGCCGGGCCGAGGGAGCGCGGATCTGGGATGGTGCCGGCAACGAGTACATCGACTGCATCGGAGCCTATTCTGCCATGGCCCACGGGCACCTTTCGCCTGCCATCGTCAGGGCTGTTGTTCAGCAAATGGAAAAAGTGACTGTAACCTCCCGCGCTTTCTACAACAGCGAGGTGGCTCTCTTCCTTCATGGCCTCGCCACCTACTGCGACCTCGACATGTGCTGCCCGATGAACTCAGGAGCTGAGGCGATCGAAACGTGCCTGAAACTGGCGCGAAAGTGGGGCTATACCGTTAAAGGAGTACCACAAAACCAAGCTGAGATCATCGTCTTCGAAGATAACTTTCACGGGAGAACCATCACGGTTGTCGGCTTCAGCACGGAAGAAGGTTACAAGACAAACTTTGGCCCTTTCACCCCTGGCTTCAAGGTGATCCCCTTTGGCGACCTCGACGCACTGAAAGCTGCGATCACTCCCAACACAGTGGCAATCTTGGCGGAACCGATCCAAGCCGAAGGGGGCATCCTGATTCCTCCCGACGGATTCCTGCAACAAGTTCGCCAACTCTGTACTGAGGAAAACGTGCTCCTGATCTGGGACGAAATCCAGACAGGATTCTGCCGAACCGGTAAAAAGTTTGCCTGGCAGTACGAGGATGCCAAGCCAGACCTCATGGCAGTCGGAAAGCCGCTAGGAGGCGGGATTCTCCCTGTTTCGGCGGCAGTTGGAACCGCTGAGGTCGTAGGGGTGTTTCGTCCTGGCGACCACGGCAGCACCTTCGGAGGCAATCCCCTAGGAGCTGCTGTCGCCCTCACTGCCCTGGCCGAAATGGAAGTGAATGACTACGCCGGGCGATCGGCAAGGCTAGGGGCTCATGCTGTCGCCAAGCTGAGAGCCATGCCCTTTGACGAAATCAAAGAAGTTCGGGGACGAGGACTCCTCATCGGCGTTGAACTGGACGAATCAGTCGATACGAACGCCATCACCCATGCCTTGATGGATCACGGTATCCTCACCAAGCAAACTCGACACAGAACGTTCCGCTTGACTCCTCCCATCACGATCGAAGACGACCTTCTGGATGAAGCTCTTGATCGCTTCGAGCAGGCCTTGGCATCTGTCTTGCAAGGGACAGGAGCAAAGGCATGACGATTGAGATACTCGAACAAGAAGCCTTGACCGAAATTCAGGCAGCCTCCTCAACCACCGCCTTGCGGGAACTGGAACTCAAGTATCTTGGCAAGAATGGACTCGTGAGTGGATTGATGAAAGGGATCGGAACCCTCACCCCCGAGGAACGCCCAGCCTACGGCCAAAAGGTAAATCTCTGCCGCGCAAAGGTGCAAGAAACCCACGATACTCAGCTGCAACGACTGAAAGCCGCCGAGCGTGAAGTCCAGTTCCAGCACGAGAGAATCGACGTCACCCTTCCCTCAAGACCCTTGCGCAGAGGAAGGGAGCATGTCCTGGGAATGACCATGAGCAAGATCAAAAGAGTCTTGGGGTCAATGGGATTTGTCTATTATGATGGCCCAGAACTAGAGGATTTCGACTTCAACTTCTCAGAACTCAACTATCCGCCAGATCACCCTGCGATGGATGCCCAGGATACGTTCTATATCACCGATGAAACCTTACTCAGAACCCAGTGCACCGCGATTCAAGGGCGAGTCTTCGGTACAGTGCACCCCCCTCTGCGCTACTTCACCGTGGGTCGAACTTTTCGCAACGAGGCAGTAGACCGCACCCACAGCCACACCTTCCACCAAGTCGACTGCTTCATGGTCGATGAAGGGATCTCGATGGCCCACCTCAAGGGAACCCTTGGCGTCTTTGCCAGGGCAATGTTTGGCCCGGAAGTCAAGGTTCGCTTTCGACCAGACTTCTTCCCTTTTGTAGAACCTGGCGTGGACTACGCTATCTCAAGCCCTAAGCTCTTCGGTGGAAAATGGGTCGAGCTCGGGGGAGCAGGACTGATTCACCCCAACATCTTGGAACGCCACGGCATCGATACAGAAAGGTACACAGGGTTCGCTTTCGGCCTCGGTGTCGAGCGCATACCCATGATGGCATACGGAATCGACGACCTCAGGAACTTTATGGAGAATGATCTCCGCTTCTTGGAGCAATATTCGTGACCATCAAAGGGATGCACCATGTGGCGATCCCGATGCCAGTCGGTCAAGAGGAAAAGGCAAGGAATTTCTACGAAACCCTCTTGCATCTGGTCGAAATTCGCAAGCCAGCGGAACTCGCCAAACAAGGGGGCGTCTGGTTCCTTCTCCCAGACTCGCGCCATCTGCATCTGCAAGTTGAACCCTTGTTCCAGGCTCAGCAGCGGGCACATCCTGCTTTCTTGGTAGAAGATCTAGACCTCCTCTCATCCAGACTCGAAGAAGCAGGACACACCCTACGCTGGGACGAGCGATGGGAAGGCGTTCGCCGCTTCTTTGTCACAGATCCCTTTGGCAACCGACTTGAATTTATTGACGGGAAAACTCTCACGCTATGAAAATGACTGAATCGATGTTGAGGGACTTTGTCGAGACAAAGCTCTCCATAAAGGAAGTGGGGGATCTCCTCACGATGACTGGCTTCGAACTCGAAGAGATCTTCTCGGCAGAGGGAGAAGATGTGCTGGACGTGAACATCATGGTGAATCGCGGCGACGGAGCCAGTGTCCTTGGCCTTGCCCGAGAGGTTTTAGCAAAGGATCCACAGGCAAAGCCTACAGATCTCACCCTCCGGCTCACAAGTGGCTGCCGCCAGCCAGACAGTGGCAGCCGTGACATCTGGGAGAAAACGACAGTCGAAATCCAAACTCCCGAATGCACCCGCTACGCCTGCCGAATCTTCGAAGGAGTGGTCAATGGGGAGTCCCCAGCCTGGATCCAAGAACGACTCAGAAAAGTTGGCCAAAGGCCAATCTCTCTGCTGGTTGACCTCACCAACTACGTGATGCTCGAAACCGGTCAGCCTCTCCACGCCTTTGATCTGGATAAGTTAGCTGGAGAAAGAATTATCGTACGGCAAGCACGAGAGGGAGAAAAGCTCACAACCCTTGACGGAACCGAACACGAGCTTAGACCAGACCAAATGATGATCTGCGATGGCGAAAAACCTGTGGCGGCTGCCGGTATCATGGGAGGAGAGGCCACCGAGGTGAGCGCAACAACCACTCGTTGTTTGCTGGAATCAGCCCACTTCCTGAACACTTCGGTGCGCAGAACCAGAAAGCAAATGGGACTCCATACCGAGGCAAGCTATCGCTTTGAGCGCTGGGTTGATCCGGAAATGGTCGTCACAGCTCTCAACCGCTTCAGCGAGCTCCTCCAAGAAGCAGGAGGGCCGAAGCCAGTCCCAGGAGTCGCTGACTCCTACCAAACCAAGCCAGTCCCCAACGTCATTCGCGCCAGGGTCAGCCGCGCAACCAAAATCGGGGGGATGGCAGTCAGCCGAGATGAAGCGAGAACTTATCTCACCAAACTTGGATTTAACGTCACCCTCGACGACGACCCAGACGCCTGGACCGTATCGACCCCCTCGTGGCGCATCGACGTCGTGAGGGAAGAAGATGTGATCGAAGAAATCCTAAGGATTCACGGATACGAAAAGATCCCAGAGGCACTGGTGATCGGCTCGACACCCCTGGGAGGAAGCCACGGGATCGAAGCAGTCGCAGAAAAGGTTCGCGAAACCCTCCTCCGAAGCGGACTGGACGAGGCAATCAGCCACAGTCTCCGCGCACCCCACCCTCTGGATGCAACAACCGACCTCGTGAGAGTCAGGAATCCCCACTCTCCAGAAGCTGCCTGCCTGAGGAATTCGATCCTTCCCTGCCTCGCCGACGTCGTACTCCGGAATGGCGGAAACGACGTCCACTTCTTTGAGCATGGCCACGTCTTCGCCGCGAACGAAGAGAGACAACAGGTTGGCATCCTGACAACCGGCAGCCTGGAACCTGCCTCTTGGCACAAAGGAAATACCGGTCAAAGCGACTTTTTTAGTCTAAAATCGTTGATCGAGGCAGTTTGCCAAGGTTTCTGGCATGTCCCTGAGTTTGTGCCAAGTCAGGATCCAAGACTGCACCCAACGCGTCAAGCCGAAGTCAAGATAAAGGGTCAGAGAGTCGCTCTTCTGGGACAAATTCACCCGGAAGCAGCGGAACAAGCGTCATTGCCCCTTGCCACCTGCTTGGCGGAGATTGAGATCTCGACGCTCGCTCATTTGCCAGAAGGGCTTCCTGCGACAAAGAGCTTGAGCCGCAACCCTGCCTCAAAGCGAGATATCGCCATGATGTTTGCAAAAACAGTTCCTTATAGCACCATCGAAGCTGCGCTTAAGAAGGCGGGAGGCGAACTGCTAGAGAAGTACTCGCTCTTTGACATCTATGATGGACAGGGGATCCCCGAAGGCCACCACAGCCTCGCATTCTCATTGATCCTCCGCAAACCAGGAGAAACCTTCACGGATGAAGAAGCGAACCAGGTGCGGGACGAGATCGTGGCGGAGCTGACTTCTCTGGGAGGGAAGCTGCGCTAATCACCAAGCGAAATGTTACAACCCCCAGGGTCACAGCATAGGGTGCCCACAAGGCACTCGGCCAATACAAATAGTGTCCGAAGAACTTGAGAAAGGCCATCGGCAAATAGGCCAAGGTCGCAAGAGCAAGCCACCCGAAAACTGGCCACCTCTCGCGATCGAGCCAAGTTCCGAGATGAGCAGCACCATTGGCAATAACCGAAGCAAGGGCAACGTAGGGCGCCCCTGTGAGCAAAATAAAAAAGCCAGCAGAAGCGTGAATGGCTAACTGCCCCAGGTCTGCCACCATCGGCAAGGGATATTCGAGAATCGACTGCCAAGCTCCCCAACTGTAGCGGAGTTGCTGATCCTGATATCCCGAGGTCTCGCGGGGCAGGATCGCCAGTCTCAAGGCAAGATAACCACCCAAGACAATCCAAAAACCAAAGTGCAGAAGCCAATGGGGTTTGCGCCCCTTAGTGAAGAAAATCACTGCGATCGCAAAGAGGCACCCTGGCACCATGACTGCCTGCTCGTAACTCCCCAGGGCTAGGGCGAGACCCAGAAAGGTCACCCCGATCCAGATCCAAGGAGCTCTGCCTCGATCCGGAAGAGCCGTGCCCTTCGTTGCTGGCAAGTCACGAGAAGTCGCCTCCTTCAGGGATCTCGTTCTAGCCGTCAATCGCTCGTATCTCGCATAGGCTGCCAAGGCAACCAGAGCGAAAACAGTCATCGTGCTCGCAGTCCGTCCTGGCAGCCACCCCAGAATGCGCTGAGTGAAGAGCTCTGGTCCGGGTGGAGCCAAAGACATGGCCAGATAAGCCAAACAAAAGGAAGCTAAGGCTACTGTCCAGAACTTTTCCTTCCCACCCCTAAAGAGCAAAAACCACACACCAAAGGCAGCCAACCATAGAAGCCCACTGACTAGCTCAAGCCCCAAAGACCCTGTGTGCCACAAGCCGAAAAGAGTCACAGAGAGTCCCGTCAAAAGGGGTGAGTCGCTGATCTCCCGCACCAACCAAAAGAGAGCCAGAATACTAAGAGCCCCAAGAATCGCGTTTGTCAGGCCAAAGCCAGCCGCGTTGGTACCGTGAATCCAGACATCCCACTCGAATGTGAGGGTCGAAATGGGACGATAGAAGTGGTTGTAGAGAGGCCAGTCGCCCATAAACCAAGTCCAAGGGTTTTGCGTTTCGCGAATCACCCGCACAATCTCCTTTGTGTCGGAATCTTGCAAGAGCCGGGGATCCTTCGGGTGGATTGCGATCGTCCAAAACGCAAAGATCAGAGACACGACAAACCAGGGTAACCAACGCTTCATAAAGGTCTTCTCCGGCCATTATGACGGCAAGAGTCCCGGCACCTCCTGCCGGAATCAGACTCTGTGAACTTCCCAGCGACTCAAGACGTTATGATTGACAATACACTGTTCCCCCCAAGGAAAGACCTCAGAGAATCACAGAACCATGTTGACATCGGCCATCCTCTCCGCCTCTCTTCTCTCTGTCACGGCCCCAGCCGTCGACGTTTCTGCGACACTCCTCAACCAAGCGCGACGAAATCCGATTGCCGCCCTTAAAGGTAAGCCTCTCCCTGCCTTCACGATGAGGACGACCGATGGGAAGACTCTCACGAGCAGATCCCTCCGAGGCAGAGTGATTCTCATTGACTTCTGGGCTTCTTGGTGCGGACCCTGCAAAGAAGCGACTCCGACGATGCAAGCTCTGCACACCAAGTATGCAAGTCGAGGCCTGACTGTGATCGGTGCAAACGCACTCGAGGACGCACCAGGCCCCAAGGTCGCGGCAGACTATAAGAAAAAAGGCAACTACACTTTCACCTTTACCCATTCGAACGATGCCTATCACAAATCCCTCGGTTTTCCAGGGGTTCCAGTATTCATCTTCGTGGATCGCAAAGGGGTCGTGCGAGAAGTCTTTGATAACTTCTCCCCTCAGCTTGGAAGAAGTTTTGACGGTATCGTCGCCCGTCTTGTGGCAGAAAGAGCCTAGATGATCTTTACTGAACAAGGAGCAAGCTGCGAATTTCGCTCGGAAGAAGTCCGACGTATTCGCGGCAGGCGCCCCTCATGGCCTGGGTAGATCCAAATCCGCAACTCAGAGCGATCTCATCCAACGATCGATCACTGGAAATGATGAATTCAAGGGCTCTCTCTGTTCGGCAACGGTCAACAAATTCGGGGAATCCGTAGTCCATCAGAGTTCGAAAGGTTCGGGAGAGGTGGAAAGCAGAGTACCCAGCCATATAGGCGGCATCTTTGAGAGACCAAGCCTTTGTTGGGTCTTGCTTCACTGCCTTCATCAGAGTAACGAGAGACTCCGGGGCTGATTCCGGCAAGGAAGCGAGAGGTTGACCACTGTAGCCGGCCCCAGCTAGGTCAAGGATGCCAGCAACTAGAGCCACCACCTGGGCGTCCGTATCGACCTCCGAAGAAGAATAAGCCTTCCAGATGCCAACCGCGAGGGGGGTTACGAATCCTGCGTCTGACTCAAGTCGGACAATGTGAATCAGACCCTTCGTAGACAAAAGCCTATGAGAGTTTTTCCAATCCGCTAGCAAAGCCAGTGCTCTGTCTTCGAGCACTAACTCAATCCACTTCTGTTGCCCCCGAGAAAAGGCAGTGTGATAATGTTCTGCCCCCCCAAGAACGGCGGCAGACATCGGCGTTTGAATCGATCCCCCCCCAGGAAGAGACGAGTGATGGAGCGCAGAACCAGCGATTGAGATCAGAACCGACGTTCGATTCTCACCGACTTGGTAGCTGACGAGTGCCGGAGCAGAGGCAAAGCCAGTTAGGAGCGACGCGCTTAAGCCGTTGCGAGAAGTGATCTGCTTCCGCTGCAGAATTGAAGATTCTTCGGTGATTTCGGCAAAGCTCAAAACTCTTGGGGTCATTTTAGTCTAGTTGATCGAGTCATCGTTGACAAATCCTGTTTCGTGATACCTAGTCGCTCATGAACCTGACCTAGGCCCACTCCCCATTTCCTGGGCTAAAGGGATCACCATAGATAGTGACCTCAAAGCCGAAAATTGAGATCGTCGGAGCAACTGGAGCTGTAGGGAGAGAATTCCTCCAGCTCTTTCATCAGAGATCCATTCCCCACTCACGCCTGACACTTCTCGCCAGTGAGAGGTCGGCCGGAAATGAAATGTCCACTCCATATGGCAATCATACGATTCAAGACTTAGCAAAATTTTCATTTTCTGAATCAAATGTTGTTTTTTTTAGTGCAGGGGGGGGTAGATCCAAGGAATTTGCCCCTAAAGCTCTCCATGAAGGAGCGGTCGTCATCGATAATTCATCGGCTTTTCGCATGGATCCCGATGTTCCCCTGGTCGTCCCCGAGATCAATGGCGAGACGATCACCCCAAACCACAAGCTGATTGCCAACCCAAACTGCAGCGCCATCATCATGCTGATGGCGGTTGCACCACTCAGATCCCTTGGCAAGATTCGCAGAATTATTGTCTCCACCTACCAGAGTGCAAGCGGCGCAGGGGCAGCAGCCATGGAAGAGCTCAAGGAGCAAACAGGCGCCTCTCTAAGGGGAGAACCCTTAGAACCAAAGATCCTTCCCCACCCTTACGCGTTCAATTTGTTTAGTCACAACACTCCGATTGACGCAAACGGATACAACGAAGAAGAAAACAAGGTCATCGAAGAGTCGCGAAAGATTCTCGACATGCCAGACCTCCTCATCAACCCGACCTGCGTGAGGGTGCCAGTGCTCCGGGCTCACAGTGAGTCGATCACGGTCGAGTTCGCGGATCACGCCCCCTCGGAAGCAGATGTCCGGAACGTTCTTTCTCACTCACCAGGAGTGAAAGTCATGGACGACCGCGCAACCAACACATTTCCGATGCCACTCGCTGCCTCCGGCCAGAACGACGTTCTGGTAGGTCGAATCAGAGCCGATATCAGCAACCCTAACGCCATCAACCTCTTTGTCGCAGGGGACCAGCTGCTGAAGGGAGCTGCCCTCAATGCCGTGCAAATCGCCGAGATGATGATCCAAAAAGGCCTGATCTCAGGGGACTGATCTCAGGGGACTGATCTTGATTCGGCAAAAAGGGTCGGGGTTCCCCCCGTATGCCAAAACAGGACGCGTCCACCGAGCGTGCCGTTCTTGGCAAGGCGGATGAGGCCGTCGAAGGCCTTCGCCGAGTAAACGGGATCCAGGAGAATGGCCTCGCGCAGCGCCATGATGCTCAGTGCCTGAGTTCCCGAATCGCTGGCAAAACCGTAGCCCGGACCAACCGAGTCAAGGTCAAACCAAAATTCGTTTGGCTCCATTTTGGAGTCGCCCGTAATCTTAGCCAGTCCTTCTGAAAGGTGGCTCAAATCTTCTGTGATGTCAGGCTCTGGATCGCAGGAAATCCCGATCACCTTCGTCCCAGATCCGCGGAAGAAGGCTGCCAAGCCAGTGTGGGTCGACCCGCTGGAACTCGCTGTCACCACAAAGTCGAATGGGGCTGCCTGTTCCGCCACCTCTTTGCCAGCCAAGTAAAAAGCGTAGGCACCGAGGGGTGAAGACCCGCCCAGTGGAATCTGGTAGACACGTTCCCCCTGAGCCTCTAGCTTCCGAACCACCTCGGAACTCGCATGATCCAGTTCGCTCCAACCGCCATCCGGAAAGAGATGAATCTCAGCCCCGAACAGAGAATTGAGCAGGAGATTGCCCCCCTTCGTCTCTGTTGGGCCGGGAGGTCGTGGATCGCCATCTGGATAAGGCAACACCATCACAGCGGCAGCAAAACGCAAACCCAACCTTGCACAGGCTCCTGCGACTTGTCGAACAAAGTTGCTCTGGGCGGAGCCGCAAGTCACCACGGCTGTCGCTCCGCTTGCTAAAACATCTGCCATGATGTATTCGAGCTTGCGACCCTTGTTTCCGCCAAAGGCAAAGCCAGTCAAGTCATCGCGCTTGATCCAGAGATCGAGTCCGAAGTCTTGGCTCAGATTAGGCAAAGGATGAAGAGGCGTCGGAAGGCAGACCAGCGGGAGAGGTTGAGGGACGGTCACGTCTGAATGAGTCTACACCCGATACAATACGCGACGTGAAGACAAAGCGGCCCTGGGTGATCGCTATCCTGGTGCTCTTGATCGTTGGGCTTGGGGTCTGGCTTTGGCCAGTGATTCAGATTGTTCTAGGTCTTGGGCTCCTCGAAAAGGGGGAGAAGCGAACCTGGACGGGGGACTCCCTCGACAATCTTCGGCGCCAACACGTTGCCATGACTCTCTATCTCGAGAGTGAAGGACAATTCCCCTCCGCGACTGGGTGGATGGATGCAATTGAGCCACGTCTAAAGGTTGGGGATATGTCGGAAGAGGAATCGAAAAAGAAACTTGTGTCCCCCCCGCTCCTCGGAAGGCCTGGCCAGTACGGCTACGCAATGAACGAAGCTGCGAGTCAAAAGATTCCCGAAGAAATCGAAAATCCTGACATCACTGCCCTCATCTTCGAAAGCCAAGCAACAGAGCGGAATGCACAGGGTGATCCGGCAAGGGATATGGCAAATCCTCCCAGGGGGGATGGCAATCACTACGTCACTATTTCTGGAAACGCAAAGAAAAAGTGATATCCTATCTGCATGGCTCCAACCCTCCAATCGTTTCTTGTAAAAAGCCTACGTGACAGTCAAAAAATGCTCCTGGCAGACGTTCGCGCCATGTCCAACGAAACTCTTTCGGCGACAGCTGGGGGAGCGACCCGCTCCGGTTTTGACTTCCTTTATGAAGTGGCAGTCGTGAACAAGCGAATGGCAGCAAGATTCAAGGGCCAAGATCCAGGCCCCAGTTCGGAAGGTTGGATCATGGCCCCTGAGGAGTTCCGCGACCAAGAAAAGATCGCTTCCCTCTTGGAAGAAAGTTATGAGGAGATCGCCGAAGCAGTGGAAAGCTTTGACTCAAACCGCTTTGATGAGCAGCCGATCCCAGAGAGCACCTGGACTTACCTCGACCTGGCAGGTCTCGCTGCCATTCATGGGGTCTACCATGACGCCCAGTTGAACTATATCCAGGCAATGCATGGGGACGAGGCAGTGCACTGGATGTGAGAATCTTCACCCAGGCTCAATAAGTCATCGTCACGAACGAATTGAAGTATATGATCAAGGCCGGGCCCTCGTCCGAGTGCCACCCGGGATTTTCTCGCTCGTCCGGCGGAACAGAGTGAAAGACTGAGTGATCCTCCTTGTGAGATTCTTCCTCTTTCTCCTTCTTCTTGCCTTTTTTCGGCTTTTCCTCTTCCTCAGGAGTCGAGAGACCATGGAGTCTGGTGTTGATGGCCCAGGCGATCTTCTCCTTCAGAAGTTCAACTCCCTGGGCAGTGGAAAGATCTTGCGGACTCGCTTCCATCAAAACTTTGTTGACGATGTCGCGAACGATGGAATTGGGAGGAGCGTCACCCTTTTTCCCATGGCCGTCGTCCTTGCCTTTGGCTTCCTCACCCATGTGAGGGGCGAGGTGCTCGTCCTTTGCGACATGAACACTGATGTCTGCCTTGACATAAGTTCGTCCATCGCCAAGCCTGACCAAAAACTCTGATCCAAGCGACTCGATTTCACCGAGGGCGCCCTGCCAGAGCCACCACCACCACGAGGATGATGGGAAGTTTGCTTTTCTTCTTTGCCGGTGCTTCGGCCTTCGCTTCTGACATGACTGTAAACCCTACGAGGGTTGTTCCATGTTCGCGCTCTTGTTTCACATAGCCTCACGAAGATTTCGGGAGGAATGGCCCCCCTGTGGTTTCTTTCCGAATCCAACTGGCCCTTCCCCACGTCTGGTTTAACGAGAAAGTCCCGATCAAAAGGTGCTATGCTGACCCCATAACAAGAGGGTCAAGCCGCTTCTTAGATATGGGCCACCTTCTTGAGAGGATCAAGGATGAAAGTCATCGCACCAGCTGGAGCAATTGCTCTATTCGTCGCCGCGCTCGCCGTTCCTGCCGCCGCTGACTACCAAAAGCCCATGGGGCTAAGCGTTCGCGCCGGACTTTTCTGGACTGGATCTGGCTATGCTCAATCCTTCGAAGGAAACCGCTGGTTTACATTCGGAGCCGAGTACAAACTGGGTGACCTGAGTTTTGCCAACAAGAACAACAAGTATTCTGCCTCCTACAGCATCTCCGTCGACTACTACGGAAAGGGCGGATTTAGCAACACTCCCGTTCTTTTGAACTACATCGGCCGAACGGAAAGCTTCTACTATTCCGCCGGAGCCGGGCTTGGATTTGGGAAGGTCTTTGGTGGCGGCAGTGGAAACAGTAACGGCGATTTTGCTTATCAGATCTCGGCTGGTTACGACATCACCCGGTTTAGCCTGCCAGCCTTCGTCGAAGTCCGATATTTTGGCAGCACTCGGAGCGAGCTGAACGGCTTCGCCCTGGTGGGCGGCGTCCGCTTCTAATCACCTGTTGACGTAAACGGGGCTGTCTCTTCAGTGAGAAAGCCCCGTGTCCTTTTAGGGGAGTGGCGGATTGGGGACGCCTTCGCTAGGTCGAATGTTGTCCTTCTTCAGACTTCCGTTCTTTTACCCAGGCAGCCCACACCCGGCTCGCGCATCGGGCGTGAAGAAGAACATTTTTCGTCTGCGCATTCAGGCCCGAAGCCACGCCCGTGCCCCGATGCAATCGGGGCACCCGCCCCTGAAATGCGCAGACCCAGCGTAGCTCGAAACGTGTTACCAATGGAGGGGATTCATAACAATGAACAAAGTCTCCTTGGCCTTGGGGCGAAACTCCCCAGCGACTTCATTGGCTAGGCGCAACCCCATCTCACCATCGACTCTCGAAACCCCCAAGCAGCGGATCACCCCTTGTTCTCCCAGATCTCGCTCCCCAGCTGCCCCGCCGAGGCGCAGCCCCGAAGCGTTGACCAGGCTCCAACCCGCCTTCCGCCGCGAACCTTTCAACCCTGTTGGCACAGGTGAAACTCTAGTCCCCTGC
>JALOLT010000051.1 GCA_025455775.1 Fimbriimonadaceae bacterium | reverse complement strand
GTTCTTGGCCTGATACAAGGCAACGTCAGCTGCCTTCAGCAAGGATGCCGGCTCGTTTGCACTCTCTGGGTACAAGGCACATCCAAAACTCGCACTCAGATGGCGAATGCGACCAGATGACCCAACATACACCAGTTGCATCAAGTTCTGGCGAATCCGCTCGGAAATATGGATGAGCTGCTCTTTGTGAACGTTCGGCAGGATCAGAGTGAATTCTTCTCCGCCGTAGCGAGCCGCCAAGTCGTAAGGACGTAAGGACTGCTTCAAAACATCCGCCACCATCCTCAAAACCTTGTCCCCCGCATCGTGGCCTTCCTCTTCGTTAAAGTTTCGGAAGTGATCAACGTCCACCATGATGACGCCGAGAGTGCCTTGGCTCCGCTCTGCTTCTTGAGTCCGACGCGCCAAGAACTGTTGCATTGTGCGGTGATTACTGATGCCTGTCAGAGGGTCGATTGTGGCGAGCTTCTCAACTCCCTCGAACATAATCGCCCCGTTCAAAGCCATCGCGAGCTGCTCAGCAACCGCCTCCATCACATCCAAACTGTGAGAAAAGGCATCGTCGTCGCGTCGACCAATGAGCTCCAAAACCCCGAGGAGCTTTGACTGAATGGTCAGAGGGGTGACAAAAACACCTCCGACCCGAGCGTAGCACCAGCGAGATTCAAAAGAGTGGCCCAGAGGACTGTCTTCGATTCGACTCAAGACCACGGTCTTTCCGAGACTTACGGATAGCTCTGCCAAGGTGTCGATTGAGGTGTCGATGTCAAGAGTCGTAATGTGCTGGGTGCCCTGGCGGTCAATTCCAACACTCGAAACGAGTTCCAGGGGGAGATCGTCGCCTGCCTTCACCCAAAGCATCGCACCAGCCAAACCCAGGGCATCGCAAATCGTGTGAGCCGCGCTCAAAACTAAAGGCTGAAGGGTCTGGCTCATCGAGAGTGACCGGCCGATGCGCTTCAGGGCATCGACTTGGCGGGCAGAAAGGGCTGCGTTTCGCCTGGCTTGGGCTTCGTCACCTGCATCGCAGGCCAAGAAAACAACCAGCTTCGTCGTGACATCTCGAACCCGAGAGGCGTACACGCGGTAGCCATCTATGAAAATGCTCGCATGGCCGATCCGTAAGGCCTTACGGAGGAGCTCTCTGAGTCCGTTGTGGAGGTGATCACCAAGGACTGGCTTTTTCGGGAAGTTTTTGTCTTCACCCCAACTGGAAACCACAACACCGTCAGAGGTCGCGAGCCAACCGACACCGAGGGCAACCTCATCGCTCCCAGCCAGAGGCATGTTCTCTAGCCAGACAAGGGATTCTCCGCCTGATGGCTCGGATAGCTTGATGGGAAAACCTGTGAGGGGATGCTCGGGATTGAGCTCGGTTGCTTTGATTCCCGATTTTCGCAAATTCAGTGTTAGATCGACAGGTTTTCGTTTGGCCAAAGAGACCCCTATAGGTTGATTCTCGGGCTGATTTCCCGAATCCTCTATAGCAATAGGTCGAGCAACTCTGCTAGGTTTTATACGTCATCCAAATGTTGAAAATGAAATCAGTGCTTTTGTGGGCTACGGCACTTACCCTTGCCATTCTCATAATCGGTTGCGGAGGGGGTGGAGGAGGTACCGGACAAACAGGCGGGTCGAATGGCGGCTCTGGCGGAGACCTCACGAACAATGGAAGGCTCGGCCTCTGCCCTGTGTCGGCGGCGAATGGCGTCTTGAGTTATACAACCAGGTGGGGAACTGCCCCAAGCGATGCGAGCCAGATCATACAGGTGATTGATAGCGACGGCAACACAGTACGGAGCGACTCAATGAGCCGGCTGGGACAAGGATCCAGCACGATTTCGATGGCTGGACTCCCTGCCAGCGTTGCCGAAGTGAGGGCGACTCTCTACTCTGGACCAGGAGCAACTGGCAGTGTCTTGGGAGTGGCCCGCACGATTCTCGATCTTTGCGGTCGAGCTCCCCTCGGCACCACTCTTTCTGTCAGAACCACTGTGGGCGAAACCCCTGTCTCTTTGCAAACAACCCCGACGAGAGTGACCCTGCAAACCCAGCAACCGACCCGCTACATCACGACGGTTAGGACAGCGGACGGAAGCGCTCTCTTTGTGGCCCCAAGCGCGATCACCTGGACCGCAGGTGCACTCGGCACTTTCTCTTCTGATGGCACCTTGAGTCCGACGAACGCTGGAACAGGGCTCGTCACTGCGAGCCTCCCCAGTGCCGGGCTTACGACAACCTCGGAACTTACCGTCACGGAAACACCCATTCGTCAAGGCAAATGGACGATTCTGGTCTTCCTGAACGCCGCCAATGATCTGTACCAAGCGAGCGACCTCAACATGGATCAGATGGAAAGAGTCGCAGGCAACCCAGACGTCCGATTTGTCGTCCAGTGGAAACAGTCGCGCACTGCCTTCCCTGGCAGCAGCTTTGATGGCGTGCGCCGCTACTTGGTTCAACCTGATCAAACAAATGGAGTTGTCATAAGCCAACCTCTTCAAGTGAACCTGAGAGGGAATAACGGTCAGCCACTCGACATGGGCGATCCCCAAGTGCTGAACGACTTTATCACGTGGGGCAAGGCAAACTATCCTGCTGACCGCTATGTTCTGGTCATTTGGAACCACGGAGCTGGCTGGCGTCGGTCAGCCACAGGCAACATGCCAACCAGGGGCTTTAGCTACGATGACGAATCTGGCAATGCCATCCAGACCTGGGAAACTGACCAAGCTCTCGCTGGCCATTCGTTCGACATTCTCGCTTGGGACGCATCCCTCATGCAAATGATCGAAGTCGCCTATGAGGCGAGAAGCTATGCGAATTACATTGTCGGGAGCGAGGAAAGCCCCCCCGCCGACGGCTACCCCTACGACGCAGTGTTCGGTGCCTTCCGGGACGTTCCCAACCGTTCGACCAGAGATCTTTCCAAGAGATTTGTCGATGCGATGGTGAACCACCCGCCCTATGAATTCCGCAAGATCACACAATCGGTTCTGGAGTCTTCGAAGCTCGGAGCAGTCGCTGTGGCGGTTGACGAATTGGCAAAAGCCCTCATTGCGGCAGGGTCTTCGAACTCTGCGGCAGTGATTGCCGCCAGAAACAATTCCCAAAGCTACAGCCCAACGTCGGTTCGCTTCTACCGAGACCTTGTCCACCTCTGCCAACTCCTGGAAGCAGATCCCTCCAGTCCTGCGGCGGTTCGAGCCGCGGCAGTGAACGTCAGAGCGGCCGTCGCCAACGCAGTGGTTTGGGAAGGCCACAACTCCCAGTCCCCCAACAGCAACGGGGTTTCGATTGACTTCTCACCAAGTTCTGCCTTCCTCCCCTCTCAGAGCGACTATCTGAGATTGAAATTCGCCAAGGACACCTTGTGGGGAGCCTGGCTTGGCCAAGCACCTTGACCCTTTGAGGAGTGAAAGACACTCCAGAAAAAAGAGGGGGGCCGGCTGGGAAAGGGCCGGCCCGTGGGCTGGAGGGTAATGGGAACCAGGGGGATGGGCAGTCCGCCCCGGTTGATGGGCTTGGTTTTTTGTCGGCTGAAGTTGGGCGACTCACCGACAAGTTGCACGTTCCTTAACAAAGCGAAGAGAAGCCCTGTGGCTTTACCAGTCTGTCTCCCTCTCTGGCTTTTTCGAGAACAATTACCAAAGAAGGTTTACGGGGGGATGGTCATTCTCGGGGAAAACCAAGCCGGTCCCGCCCAATAAGAGGTCAGTGGCTGGTATCATCTGCGTCCGCGAGGAGGTTTGTTGCCTCCCCACAGCGAGCCCAAAATGAGCGAAGAAAAGAAAATGTTTGACCCGATGGCCGAAAAGGTCTCGGTCGATATTGCCGAAGGCCGTCAAGGCGAAGGCAGAGGACGTGGCAGAAGCAAGAAAAAGAAGGTGAGCTTCCTGACCACCCAAAAGATTTATGTCATCGACTACAAGGACGTCGCCCTTCTGAAGCGATTCCTGACCATGGATCGAGGAAAGATCATTGCAAGCCGACAGTCTGGCAACACGGCTAAGCAACAGAGAATGGTGAGCCAGGCGATCAAGCGAGCCAGAGAAATGGCCCTGTTACCCTTCGTGGTGACGGAGCCAGGCGAAGATACTGGCCGCAGATACCGCCAATAAGGTCTCACTCGCTCTCGCGCCTTAGGCCCCCAGGATTAGCTCTCCTGGGGGCCTGTTTGTTTTTCATTAACCTGACGATCAGCGACGCCACTCGTAGCGAAACCCTAAAGCGAAATCAGGCCCAACTCCTGCCACTCCCTTCAGGCCGACCCAGTAAAAATCTTCATCCTCGCTAAAGAAGACAGTGAGCCGTTCCCCGCTCCCAAAATCCCGCGTGTATCCTAAACTCAGGAGCCCCTGCCTCTGATCAAGTGCCGAGACGCCAGTTTCGGTTGCCGATGCCTCTGTGTTGAGCTGAAACTGCCACAGGTCTCGCCGGCTCGATTGGAAGCTCAGGCAGACAATCGCACTGGGGATCCAGGTTCTGGCTCCCTGAAGCTCTCGCGGTTTGCCCTGCAAAATGAGAGCAGCCAGGGCCGAGAGTGAAAAACGCGGAGCAATCTTCCAAGACCTTTCCGCCGAAAGAGCAAAATCAACGGAACCAGTGCCAAGTAACCGCGAAGCGTCCCCGGTCGGCAGCTTCAACCAAGCCCTCACCCCCTGGAAACCATAGGCGACAGTCACATCCCCTAACCCAGAAGCAGAACCGAAGGTTTTCGAACCAGGTTCTCTCACCACACTCCGACCCCTGGGGGTCACCTCCCGAAGAGGGGCATCGAAACCCACTACCGCTCTGTGCCACCAATCAATCGCCTCATCCATGAGGCCTCCCCCGCGCGAAAGAAAGGGCACGACCACGAGCCATTCTCCTCGGCCTTCTCGCCACCGAAAGCCTGCCCGAATCGCCCACAACTCGTTGTCATCCTCTGCCAGACTGAAACGACGAAAATTATTCGAGACGCTGAAATCAAGCCACCGTCGTGATTCTTCCGCCGGGAGAGATTCTCCGAGCAGCATGGGGCGAAGGAACACCACTGATGTTGAACGCCCATTCTGGATCGGTAAACCTGGCTCGCTCGCGGCATAACTGGTAAAAATACTAGAGCCGGTTAAAGCAGCGAGAAGCATCTTTTTCATGATCGCCTCTAGTTTACACTGGGCCTGAAGACTTATTTTGAGTGTCAGACACTTGTATGAAACAGGCGTACAAGCTGAACTAGGTATGATTGGTATGATTTGTATGCCCTGAACGTATCAGGCAGAGTGGTCGATGAAGCAAGCAGAAGAGCTTTTCCATGGCTCCGTCACAGTGGGTGAACGAGGTCAGATCGTTATTCCCATCGAGGCCAGAAATGACCTCGGGATCAAGCCTGGGGATAAGTTGCTCATCCTCCGCCACCCGATTCATGAGGGTCTTGTCATAACCAAGCTACAGGCGATGCAAGATTTCCTGGACGACATCCAAAGACAGGTGCAGGCTGCCCTGGAGGAAGATGCCGCTAAGGAAGAGGAAAGCAAATAAGATGGAACTTTTGTCAACGATCTTGGTTTGGGCTTTGTCTCAAACAGCCTCGGAACCCCTGACGCTCGAAGAAGCCTTGAAAATCGCCGAGCAAAACGCCTATTCCCTCAAAATCGCCGACAATCGCCTGGCACGTGCCAAGGAGATTGAAAGGTCTGCCAGAGGCGCATTCGGGCCGAACGTGACCCTGGGTGGGAACGTATCCCGGAGCGATGTTCGATTCCCGAGTTCTGGCGGAACAGGTGCCCCGGGAGGAGGTGGCGGCCCAACATCGACCAATCAAACCACCAGCCAGGTCACGGCAAGCGTGATCCAGCCAATCGATATCAGTGGAACCATCGGCGCAGGCCTCAACTCCACTGTGTTCCTTCGCCGGAGCCAAGAGGCAGCCATCGCAGCAGAAAAGAACAATCTTCGAAGCCAAGTTCGGATTGCCTACTATCAGGTCTTGCAGGCAGAGGAGTTGGTGAAGGTTCAGGAAGCGGGACTCATCGCCAACAAGGATCGCTTGGCGAAAGCCGAGATTCGCCTGCGCGAAGGAGCCATCGCCCGATTTGATGTCCTGAGGCTAGAAACAGAGGTCAAAAAGTCAGAGCAGGATCTTTTGGAAGCCAACACGAGTGTGAGGCTCGCCAAGCAAGTTCTGAATAACACCCTGGCCAGACCAGTCGAGACCGAGTTCACGGTCGCAGCCGTCGAGGGATTCCCAACCCTGGAACCAAGTGCCGACCAAGTCGTAGAGGCAGCGATCGCCCAGAGGCCAGAGATTGTCCAACTCGATCTGCTTGCGAAAGCAGCTGAAAAGCAAGCGGACTTCGCCAAGCGAGGCCTGGCTCCCTCACTCGGTGCCTTTGCGAACTATAACCGCACCTTCAATGGAGGCGGGTTCAATCCTGAACAAACTCTCACAGTGGGTCTCCAACTTAGCTACACGGTCTTCGATTCTGGAATCACTAAGGCGCAAGTCAAGAGTGCGCAAAAGGATGCCGAACAGGCACAGATCCAACTCGAGCAGGTTCAACTCGCCATCTCCTTGGAGGCTCGCTCTGCTTTCCTCCAAGCCTCTACTGCGCGAGAGGCCTTTTCCCTTGCCCAGAAGAATGTGGAACTCGCAACCGAGGCCCTTCGCCTGGCTCAGCTTCGCTACGATGAAGGTGCTGGCATCTTGCTAGAAGTCACAGTTGCTCAATCCGACTTGACCGCAGCCCGCGCTGGCCTCGTCAACGCCAATTATCGCTATCTTTCCGCTTTCGCCACTCTGCAAAAGGCGATCGGCAGTGACTCAGTCAAGGCACTGCCAGCCCGCGAGCCAGAAGTGCAACCAGCGGAAAGCCCATCCCCCTGATCAAAAAATCCTTGCCTCTATGCACACTTCGCTGAAAATCTCATCTAGCTTCATCCTTGCTTGCGCTTCTTTGATCCTTCTTCCCGGTTGTGTCGATCGAGAGGCTCAAAAGCAAGCCCAAGCTACGGAAACTATTGTCAAAGACCCAACCATCCCGGTGCAGGTCACCCAGGCCTCTGTGGCAGACATTGCCGAAACCTTAGAACTCACGGGAAGTTTGGTTGCAGGAGATGACGTTACGGTCGCAGCCAAAGGAGCAGGCCGTCTCACCTCTGTCTTTGTGAGAGAAGGTGATTCTGTGCGAGCCGGTCAAGTCGTGGCCCAACAAGAGACTGCCGACTTGCAAGCCAGGGCTGCCCAAGCAAGAGCAGGCATTGACGCAGCCAGAGCGCAGCTTCAACAAGCCCTCGCCGATGCAAACATCAGCCCAGAAAGGAGTGACGCAGGCGTCAGAGCCGCAGAGTCCCGACTTCGCCAGGCCAGGGAGCAACTCGCGAAGGCAGAAGCAGGGGCCAGGAGTGAAGAAAGACGCCAGGCCCAAATCAATGTGGATCGCGCCAAGAGTGACCTAACGGTCGCGGAGCGAAACCTGAAGCGAGCCAGAAACCTCTTTGCCGAAGGGGCAATTTCCCAAGCAGAAGTCGAGCTAGCGGAAAATCGATACGACAATGCCATGGCAGGCTACCAAGCCGCCCTGGAAGGACTAGCCCTCACCAAAGACGCTGTCAGACCGGAAGATATTGCGACAGCAAGAGAATCTGTCAGACAAGCCGAACAAGATGTCCGGCAAGCTCAGGCCAACAAACGCCTCGACGTCGTCTTGCCCCAGAGAGTCCAAGCAGCGCGAGCCAATGTCACGAGTGCCCAAGAAGCCTTGAGGCAAGTGCAAATCGCGATCGCCGACCAAACCATTCGGTCTCCCTTTAGTGGCAAAGTTTCAGGCCGCCCTCTCCAGACAGGCACTTTTGCCGGACCAGGTACTCCCATTCTGCGACTCATCGGGAGCGAGGGCATCTATTACGAAGCCCAGGTTCCAGAAGCCTCGGTAGCGAAGATCCAGCCTGGAATGGAGGTCAGTGTCAAGGTCGAGGCCCTGGGAAATTTGACCCTCACTGGTCGAGTCAGGGCTATCAATCCTCTCGCCACCGATGTAGGCCGCCTCTTCTCAGTGAGAGTAGAGCTCACCGAGCAGCTCGGCAACCTGAAAGCAGGAATGTTTGCCAGAGGAACACTCCAACTCGGAATGAGACCCCAAGCTGTCACAGTCCCCACCGAGGCGATCGTCAGAAGTGGGAGCGACACCTTCTTGTACATCTTGGAAGGCACAAAAGCGAAGAGAGTTCCTGTCACCCTTGGAGCCGTACAAAACGGCAGGACAGAGGTCACAGGGATCGCTGCCGGAGCCACTCTTGTCACGCGGGGCCAAGCAAACCTCTTTGACGGAGCGGAAGTGAAGGTGGAGGCGCAAGGCACAGCCGCCCCAGCACCAAGCGGACAAGCAACCGAGGCAGGTGCCTAAGTGGGTTTAACTAAACTTGCCATCGCCAAACCCATCTTTATCTTGATGGTGATGGCCCTTGCTTTACTTTTTGGCTTGCAAGCCTACAACTCCATGAGGGTTGAGCTCAACCCAGACGTGAGCTTTGGCGTTGCAACCGTCACAACCATTTATCCCGGAGCTGGCCCAGAAGAAGTCAACACTCTGGTCTCGCGCAAAATTGAAGAAGCAGTCAGCGGAATCGAGAACCTCCGGGAAGTTACTGCGACGAGCCAAGAAGGCGTTTCGGTTGCCGTTCTCCAATTCGAGATCGGAACCGACATGAACGTTGCCCTGAACGACGTCAGGGCAAAGGTCGACACTGTCGTCGGCGAGCTCCCGCGCGAAGCAGAGCGCCCGGTCATCGACAAGATTGATGCCCAGAGTGACCCTGTCCTGATCTTGGCGATGAAGAGCGACAAACTCGACGGTCGCCAGCTCCGGGACTTAGCCGATAACACCCTGAAGGACGTCTTTGCCCGCGTCACAGGGGTCGCGAATGTCAGCGTTTCCGGCGGTGATGTCCGCGAGATTCAGGTTCAACTCAGTCGGGATGCCCTGCTGCGCTACGGGATCGGAATCCTGGATGTCCAACGTGCCGTAAACCAGGCCAGTTTGAACGTTCCCTCAGGACGAATTGTCACTGGCAGAGAAGAGCTGACCGTTCGGGTTCTGGGTGAGTTTAGGACGGTCGAGGAAGTCAAGAACAGCTTTCTCACCATTTCTGACCCTGACCAAAGAGGCCCGAGCCGAAAGGTACGCCTCGGTGATGTTGCCACAATCACTGACTCAAACGCAGAACGGAGATCTTACGCAAAGCTCGATGGCAATGAGTCGGTCGTCATGGTTGTGCAAAAGACCAAGGTCGGAAACGCGATCGAAGTCAGCAAGGCGATCACCAAGACCAAGGGGCCAGACGGTAAGACTCTCGTGGAGCAGCTGGAAGACCAGTATGGCGTTCAGTTCACCGTCACTCTCGATACCAGTAAGCAGATTGAGGAGTCGATTCACGACCTCCAGTTCTCTCTGTTCTTCGGCATCATCTTGGTGGCTGGTGTCATCTGGCTCTTCCTCCACAACCTGAGAGGGATGTTGATCGTCGCGATCTCAATCCCTGTTTGTCTGGCTGCGACGCTCGTTGCCCTCTGGGCTTTTGGCTTCACGATCAACAACCTTTCGATGCTCGCCCTTTCGCTTGCGATCGGTGTCCTAGTCGATGACTCCATCGTTGTCCTCGAAAACATTTACCGACACTTGCGCATGGGTGAACCTCCCGTCGAAGCAGCCCTCAATGGCAGGGCGGAAATCGGCTTGGCAGCAGTTGCGATCACCCTGGCTGACGTCGTAGTATTCGTCCCAATTGGCTTCATGGGGGGTGTTGTCGGACAGTTCTTCAAGCCTCTCGGACTGGGTTACGCCATCTGCGTCATGCTCTCCCTGCTCGTCAGCTTCACCATCACCCCGATGCTCGCGGCCCGCTGGTATCGCCAGGGTGAGGATTGGGAGCATCCGAAAGGCAAATTTGCTTCATGGTTTGAGGGGTCGTTTAATCGCTTCACCCGAGCTTACCAAAGGATCCTGACCTTCACTCTCCAACACCGATGGTACGCCTTCGGGGCTGGGTTCGCCGTCTTGGTCGCCCTCTTCATGTTCATTGCTGGCAGTTTCCAAAAGGATATTGCTGCTGCTGCCACTGGTGGCGGGGCGATGGGAATGGCGATGATCTCGGTCGTTATCGGCGGACTGATCCTTCTCGGGAACTTGATTTCCGGCTTGGTGAAAAAGAGTCGGGGCGAGGCAGTTAAGATCGGAACCACCGCTTTCCGCCTCGCTCTCTCAACCATGCTCTTTGCAGCTCTCTTCCCGATCGCGAGCGTGGCAGGAAAGGCATATCAGCAGTGGAAAGGCGCTGCCATCTTCAACTTCCAGTTTGTCCCACCCAGTGACGGTGGCAGGGTGGTCGCAGCCATAGAACTTCCATCCGGGTCTAACCTGGAGGCCACTTCGGCCGTGGTGAAGCAGATGGAGCAGATCATCGCCAAACACCCAGATGTCAAGTATGTGGTGAGCCAAATCGGGCGACGATCCGGCGGATTTGGAGCGTCATTTACTGGCCCTCAGTATGCCGACATCACTGCCACACTCTACGAAAAGGCATCGATCATTGATAATCTCTCGTTTTGGGTGAAGCACGAGGAAAAGCTGCGAACCAGAAAGGACACGGCTGTCGTGGCTGATTTGATCCAGGAGGTCGGGCGAGTCCCAGGAGCAAAGGTCGTGATCGCGGCAGGAGGCGGCTTCGGTTTTGGTTCTGCAATCCAACTTGCCTTTACCAGCGAAGACCGAGAGAAACTCTTCGAGACTGCTAGTAAAGTGCGAGAACGCCTCGCTGCTGGCGCAATCGATGGGGTTATCCAACCGGAACTCACCTCACGGGGTGGTAAGCCTGAGATTCGAGCGATCCCAGATCGAGCACGCCTGGCAGATGCCAACGTCTCGATCCTCGAACTAGGCGGTGCGATGAGAGTCTTTTACGAGGGAGACAACACCACCAAGTTCCGAGTGAGAGGAAATGAGTATGACGTCCGGGTCATGATGGATCTGGAGGACAGGAACGACCCGACCATCATTGGCAACATTCCGGTCACCTTCCGTCAAGGAAAGCCGATCTACCTGAGCGAAGTCGCCCAGCTCACTCCTGGCCAAGGCCTCGATAACATTGAACGTCGAGACCGCCGCGAAGTCGTGCAGCTAAACGCAGAATTGCTGCCAGGCTTTGCCGCTGGAACTGTCCAAGCCGAAATCGACAGTCTTCTGGCGGCAGAAAAACTGGTTCCGGAAGGGGTCTCTTACCGCGCTCTGGGACAGGCCGACGCTCAAGCCAGAGAGACTGGATTCCTCTTCGGAGCACTCGGTCTCGGCTTGGTCTTGGTCTACATGATCCTGGCAAGCCTCTACAACAACCTGCTCTATCCCTTGATCATTCAGCTGTCACAGCCTCAGGCAATGATCGGAGCCCTTCTGGCTCTCATCTTGACCGATAAAACTCTGAACATCGTTGGATTCATCGGGATCATTGCCCTCGTCGGCCTTGTTGGCAAGAATGCGATTTTGCTCGTGGACTACACCAATACGCTCCGGGAAAGAGGCAGGAACAGGTTCGACGCTCTGGTGGAATCAGGCGGTACTCGTTTGCGCCCCATCATGATGACCACTCTGGCCTTGATCTTTGGCACCTTGCCGGTTGCCCTTGCGATTGGTCGGGGATCGGAGTTTCGTGAGACGATTGGTATCACGATCATCGGTGGAACGATCCTCTCGACGGTCCTGACCCTCCTGATCATCCCCTGCTCCTACACAGTCTTCGATGACTTCAGTGACTGGTTGGCAGGCATCATGAACCGGATCCGCGACCGATCCACCAAAAAGGCAGAGTCTGCCTAGAAACCGGCCTTTGAGACCTCGTAACTCTCCTGATGCAGTATAGTGATTAGGATGGTGGCGAGGTTTCAGATTTTTCTGACCGCCCTCTGCGGCATTTCCCTCGTGGCCGGGTGGATTCTTCCCTGGCCCTGGCTACCGCTGCTCTCTGCCACGGCAGGTTCGGTTCTGGCCTTTCGCGAAGCAATCCAGAGCCTTCGTGAGAAAAAGATTGACGTTCATGTCTTGATGCTGCTCGCGGCAATCTGTTCCGTGGCAGTCGGGCGTCCCAACGAAGCGGCGATCCTCCTCTTTCTCTTTAGCCTGTCCAACACTCTCGAGGCCTTTGCTGCCAAAAAAACGAGTTCCGCCATCGAGGCCTTGGTGAAACTCCGCCCCACTAAGACGACTGTGATCCGCGATGGTGTGGACCAAGAAGTCTTGGTCGATAGTGTCTTACCAGGTGAGCAGATCCGGCTCATGCCCTACTCCCAGATCCCCTTGGACGGAACGATCCTTGTCGGAGAAACGCAAGTAAACCAGGTGGCGATGACGGGGGAATCAGTACCTGTCGCTCGCAAGCCTGGCGACCTTGTCTTGGCTGGAACACAGAATCTCGACTCCATGGTGATCGTGCTGGTCTCGGTGGCCAGCACAGAAACAACCCTCTCCCGCGTGGTCGCTCTTGTGCAGGAAGCACAGGAAAACAAGGCGAGTGGGGAGAGGATCAGTGCCTGGTTCGGTTCGCGCTACACAGTCTTCGTTTTGCTCGTATTCGGAATTTCCCTCCTGATCCGCACCACGTTCGTACAAGCTCCCTTCTCCGATGCGCTCTACGACTCCTTGTTCCTTCTCGTGGCCCTAAGCCCCTGCGCCTTGGTCATCTCGTCGCCTGCCACGACCCTCTCTGCCCTCGCATGGGCAGCGCGGCGCGGGATTTTGGTGAAAGGGGGAGAAGTCATCGAAGCCTGTGGATCCATCGACACTCTCCTCATGGACAAGACTGGCACTCTCACGGCTGGAAAACCTACCCTCTTGGAGGTCTGCCTGTGCACGAAGTCGCATGCCACGACTGGATCCTGCTCAGTGCACGAACTGTGCTGGCATAAAGGGAGTGACTTTTCGGCTGACGCCAAAGAATTCCTCAAACTCGCTGCCATTGCCGAACAATACAGTGACCACCCAATCGCCGAAGCGATTCGCCAAGCGGCAAAGGATCAGGGAATCGAGATTCCAGAAGCAGACCGACAAACCGTGGTCTCAGGCAAGGGAGTCACTGCCACAGTCGGAAGCACCACGATCCGGGTCGGGCAAGAAGCCTTCTTTGATCCTAACGACGTGCCAGCGGAAATGAGAAAACATCTCGAAGAGATGAGACAAAACGGCCTGACGATCGCACTCGTGGAGGCTCGTGGCGAGTTGGCTGCCCTTGGCCTGAGAGATGAGGTCCGCGAAGAAGCGGCAGGTGCCATAGAAGATCTCCGCCGACTTGGAATCCAAAGGATCATTATGGCGACCGGCGACAACAAGGTCACAGCACAAGCCATCGCCAACCCACTCCACCTGGACGAGGTTCATGCCTCCCTCCTGCCAGCCCAAAAGGAGCACATTTTGCAAAGGCTCACCCGAGAGGGTCGGAAGGTGATGATGGTGGGGGACGGAGTCAACGATGCTCCTGCCCTGGCCCAAGCTCACGTGGGGGTTGCAATGGGGGGGCTTGGTTCCGACGTCGCGATGAAATCAGCCGACATCGTTCTCATGCACGACCGCTTGGCAAGGCTTCCCGAACTCATCTCTCTGGGGCGGCTCACGAACCGCGTGATTCGGGCAAACCTCATCTTTGCTGGGATTGTGATTGCGCTCCTAACCCTTATGAGCCTGCTACTTCCCCAAATCGCTCCGTCAACCAAAGAATGGATTTTGCCCCTCGCGGTGATCGGCCACGAGGGGTCAACGGTCATCGTTATCTTGAACGGCTTGCGCCTGTTGCGCGGGCCTCTTGCTTATCCCAAACGAGGATGAGATTCGGCCTGAGGGCTTCTTCCGCAGCTCGTCCGTAGAACTTGTACATCCGTTTCATCTCGCTCTCCCTTACGTCCATCGCACTGGTAAATGCGAAGGCGATCGCTGGTTTTCCCAGGGCTTCCGTCAGACTTGCATTCTCGAGACTAAGCGGGATCTCGATGGCGAAGGTTTCCTCGTTGGTGGGAGCTTCGGGGCTAAGAGAGCCCAGCAAAGCTTCTTTGGTCGCGGCGGGGGTCACATCTTTGGCCTCGCCGAATGTCCAGGTTTGGCTTTTGAAGGCAGGGTTTACCAACCTCACTTCAAGGGGCCACTTCTTAGATTCTTCCGTCGTCCAACCGGGTTGTGCAACGTGGTGGATGCGGAGTCTGGCTTCCTTTAGAACCATCCCCTCCTTTGGGGAGAGTTCGAATTTGACAACGCTCCAGGAAGCCGCCATGGCCGGATCTGGTTCTGCAAGACCAGATTCTCCGTTTCCCCAAGCTCGAAGGAACGTGTTTTGATTCTGATCTGTCGCTTGGGAATAAACCCACAGATCATCGGTCGCGGTCAGGGTCTGAGTCTCACTCGCTTGAGTGCTCGCGAGGGTCAAGGCAAGCATGGTTGCTAACATGAGACCTTCACTGTATCAACGGTTTGCAACGGCCTACTGACTGAGGTGTCTGTTGACCGAACCGTTCTGATGAAAGTCGGTGTCCTTCGTCAAATTGGCGAAAATCTTCCACAATTGAGACATGCACGCTCTGAGGGTGCTGGAATTTGATCAAGTTCTTGATCTTTGGGCCAAGGAGTGCCAAACCTCCCTTTCCCAAGTGATCGTCAGGACAACAGAGCCCTCCTTTGACCCAGAGGAGGTCTGGCGAGAGCTTGCCAAGACAAGCGAGGCTCTTGGCTACAGTGAGCTACCCAGCTTTTTGGGGATCGGAGACCATATGGGCCCCCTCACCATCGCGAGCAAGGGCGGGGTCATTGACGCCTCATCTCTGGCCCTCATTGGGCGGACTCTCGGCATCATGAGACGAGCAAAGGTCATTATCGAGAGCAAGAAGGAGGAGGCGACGATCCTTTGCGACTTGGCCTCGGCCCTACCCCATCTCGACCGATTGGAGGAAGTTCTCGAACGGAGCGTCGACGTTGATGGTGAAGTGCGCGACGAGGCGAGCCCTGACTTGGCAAAAGCGAGAGCCAACAAGGCCAAGGCTGGACAAAGAATTATCGAACGGATCCAAAGCTATGTCAGTGGCAAAACCAGGGATCTCCTTTCTGACCCCCTCTACACCACCAGAAACGGCCGCTACGTCTTGCCGGTGAAGGCAGAAAACAAGGGCAAAATTCGCGGTATCGTCCATGACTCAAGCGGTTCTGGCCAAACAGTGTATTTGGAGCCAGAAGACGTCATACAGCTCGGGAACCTCCTGCGAGAAGCGGAAGCAACGGAGCGAACGGAAATTGAGCGAGTCCTCCGCGACCTCAGCGAAAGAGTAGGGGACTCTGCCCCAGAGATTCTGAGTGGATTAGAAGCAGTCACAGAGCTCGACAAGATTTTCGCTCGGGTGCGACTCGGGGAGAAAATGGATGGGTGCCTTCCGCAAAAGCTCGACGCAGGTGCGACGATTGAAATCGTGCAAGGTCGCCATCCGCTTCTGGCGAAAGAGACAACCATCCCCCTCAGTCTCTCTTTGGGTCGGGATCACGACGTCATTCTCATCACAGGGCCCAACACTGGCGGAAAAACGGTCGCCATAAAGACGGTTGGACTCTTTATCGCCATGGCTCAGTGTGGACTCATGGTGCCAGCTTTCGAGATGAAGTTCGGCGTATTCCGCCAGATCTGGGCCGACATCGGCGATGAACAATCCCTCCAACAGTCTCTCTCGACTTTCAGTGGCCACATCAAGAACATTTCTCATGCCCTGAAATACTGTGTGCCGGGAGCCTTGATCCTACTGGACGAAATTGGGGCCGGAACGGATCCGAGCGAGGGAGCCAGCCTGGCCAGGGCCATCCTGCTGGAGTTTCGGCGCAAGGGCTGCAAAATCATGGCGAGCACCCACTACGGGGAACTGAAGATCATGGCGACCAATGAGCCTGGCTTCGTGAACTCTGCCATGGAGTTCGATCTCAAGTCCCTGCGGCCAACCTACCGGTTCATGATGGGAACCCCTGGCTCAAGTCATGCCCTCAAGATTGCAGCCCGCTACGGTGTTCCTGATTCTGTCATCGCTGCCGCGAGCGAAGGCCTCACGATCGGCGAGAAGGACGTAGCCCGCATGATCGAAAAGTTGGAGACTGCGCAACGCCAAGCCCAGAAAGCCCAGAGCGAAGCCGACAAGCTGACCGCAAAGCTCCGGGCTGTCGAAAAGGAGGCAGCCGAAAAGGTGAGGGCGGCTGAAGAAGCCAGACAAAAGGTGAGGCAAAGGGTTGCGGAAGAACTGGAGGATCTCTTGCGAACCATCAGATTAGAGGCAAGTGAGGTGTTTGAATCGATCAAAAAAGACTCCTCTCCCCAAGCCCTCGATCAAGCCAGGAAGAAACTTCGAGATCTCCAGCAGGTCGGGTCGGAATTCGTCTCCGAGATGAAACCAGCCCTCCAAGTGAAAGGCCCAAGTTTGCGGCCAGACGAGGTTCGAAAGGGTATGACGGTTCGGATCCTTGGTTTCGACAAGACAGGAGTCGTCTTGGAAGACCCTCGCGGAAAGAATGTCACGGTGCAGGTTGGGCCTCTGAAAATGCAAGTCGGACTGGACAAAATCTCACCGACCGAATCCCCCAAGACCCCCAAGCGAGATCAAAGCCTGAAAATGCGAGTGGCAAAAGCTGCAACGATTCAGCGAGAGATTCATCTGAGACAGATGAGGGCCGAAGAGGCGATTGAAGTGCTCGACAAATTCTTTGACGACGCCTTGCTGGCTGGAGCCAATCGCCTGAGAATCGTTCACGGAAAAGGGGACGGAGTTTTGCGCAAAATCACCCAGGATTTTCTGCGACGCCATCCCGCCGTTAAGCGATATTCAGAAGCAGATGCACTGGAAGGTGGCCAAGGAGCTACCATCGCGGAGCTAGAATGACACGAGTGGAAGATCTGATCGTTGCAGCCCGAGGAGCAAAATTGAACGCTTACGCGCCCTACTCCGTCTATTCGGTGGGGGCCGCTGTCTTGGGGGCAGATAACCAGGTTTATACAGGATGCAACGTGGAGAATATCTCCTACGGCTTAACAATATGCGCGGAGCGAACGGCACTGGTCAAGATGGTCAGCAATGGATGCCGAGCCTTCTCGCATATTGTGATTGCCACCAAAGATGGAGGCACCCCTTGCGGAGCCTGCCGTCAGTTTATGGCAGAGTTTTGCCAGAAACCAGATCAGGTGTTTGTTATTTGTATCAGCGACTCCGGTCAATCGTCCGAGTTTACTCTTTCCGAGTTATTGCCTCATTCATTTTCCAGTGACCTGAGGAAAACTCAAAACTAGATCGTCATCATGAAGAAGAAAAAAGTCAATATCGCCGCCCTGCTCGTCGCAATCATCGCGACTATCGCCCTCGGATGTGGGGGTGGCGGAGGCGGTGCCGGTGGGGGAGCTACCGGTCAGTTTGGTAACCCGACTCCTCAGTCCGGTTGGTACCTGGAGTTCCTCGTGAACGGGAGCAAAGTCGACCCATTGAATATTACTCCTGGGACGACAGCCCAGGTTGCCTTCGTGGTTTACGATGTCGTCGGGACGCGAACCGTTCTCCCTGCGAGCAACTTCACCCTCACTGGCGCAACCAGCGGAGCAACCCTGACCCCAGATGGGATTTTGACCGTGACTGCCCCAACAAACGGATCCATGATAGTTTCCGCCCAGGCAGTTGTGGGAGGCACAACCAGAACCGCTACCCAAGAAGCTGCTGCAACGAGTGCTACTGGCAACGGGGTTCTGATTGGCCGCCTCATTTCAACAAACGGGGTGACTGGCTTGGTGTATTCGCAAATCGAAGTTTATGACCAGCAAGGAATCCGTGTCGGAGCGGCTCTCACCGGCGAAGGAGGTAACTTCCGGATGGCTCTGCCTGCCTCCGGCCGCTTCCTGACCGTGAAACCCACCTCGATGCCGAGTGGCTACTTGCGGGCCCTGAAGTACCAAGGTAAGAACTTCCTGGTAGCTGGGGTGACATGCCCGATCCGCATCCCTTCGGTTTTTGCGTCTCAGACAACTTCGCTCCCTGCCCCGATCTTGGTTCCGAGGGAGTCCGATGGGCCACCACCTCCGCCGGATGGCTGCCAGTGATCGAGCTGGTCTAGCCTCTGGTGCGCGGTACCTGGGAGAGCGGAATCTGAAGCTGATGCGAGAGTCTCATCAGTGAGAAAGCCCCTGGCGTCACCTCCAAGGTTGTACGATTGACTGCCAAAAAGTCCCTTCTCTCCTCTGGGGTGAGGGGCCTTCAGAGAGACCTCCAATTCACTGTCAAGGACGCACGATTGAGTCCGAAAAGTCCCTTCCCTCCTCCGGGGGGGAAGGGGTTTGGGGATGAGGGGGCCTGGTGTGGCGGAGTGGGGCTTGCGCGTGCCTGCCCCGAATCGCCGGAGAGGGCTTTTCGAAAAGCCCCTCGGACTGCAGCCTAAGGCTCTTTACTGAGACCCTTTTGATCGCTGTTCGGCTGCCTTTTTCTCTGCTTCCACCCGAGCCTTTTCAAGTTCCTGCTGCACCCGTTCTTGAGTCCCCTCTGGCATCGGGCCTCCTTCGAAAGCCTTCTCTTGGCTTGGTGTGGCTTCTGTATTCGTAGCCTCGCTGCAGCCAAAAGCTCCCAAGAGGAAGATGGCGAGAAAGAAGACTAGCGCAATGCGTCCCATTGGTTACTCTCTGGTCGGTTTTGTGGATCAGGGTTGGTAGAGGCCGGCTTCAGTGATGCTGCGTGGCTATCGGCAAAGACGAACACTGCCCGGCCGGCGTACTTAGCCGAGACAGCACCGTCCGGACCATCTGGCCAAGGGGTACTGGGATTCCTGCGTCCGTCTGGTGTCCAAGAAGGTCCCCAGGCCGAAGCGTCTGGCCCAAGGAAGATGTTGCTTGGCCAGAAGTTCGACATGTTCCCCAACCAATACACCTTCTCCACGTCGGCTGAGTGCTTCTCAGCCAACAAAATGGTCGAAGCCGGGTTGGTGACCACGCTAGCAGGGTTCTCCCCTCTTCCTCCCGCCAGCCACCCAGACTCGCCGTGAATTCCCATCACTCCACGGAGTTGGAAACCACCTGGTTCACTCCAGTTGGCATAAAGTCCGTTCGCTGCGAAGGAGAGACCAATTCCCATCCATTCGTCGCCGCCTCCCCGTACTTTGAACTTTCCAGAATCGGCAGGGCTCGTAAAGATCCCAATGTTCTTGATGTAGGGCTGGACTTTCTGCTGCCAGAGAGCCTCGCCAACCCAACCAGATCCGCAACCAGTTGGAAAGACGTCGTCGTAGTCGGCAATGTAGATCTGAATCCCAGTACCGACTTGCTTGACATTGCTCAGGGCAGATGTTTTTTGGGCAGCCGTTTTGGCCTGAGCGAAAACGGGGAATAGGATGGCCGCCAGGATTGCGATAATCGCAATCACGACGAGAAGTTCGATCAGCGTGAAGCCACGTTTCATTTTCTTATTGATCACCTTTGATCTCCGCGGAATGACCCTGCGGAATCGATTTCGGAGCAGGCGCGCACGTCTCACGCTCTACCATAGGAGCATCCAAACGAACAACCTCAACCTTGGCTTCGCGGCCCTCAAGCTGGTGGATCAGGCACTCTGTAGCGAGTCGGCCCAATTCACGCAGTTGTTGGCGGAACGTGGTCAGCGGTGGTTGAGTAGATTCGATATCGTCGAATCCGATGACAGAAAAATCGTGAGGTATTGAAAGCCCGTGGCTGGCTGCACTGTCCATGATGCCAGCCGCCATGTGATCATTGGCGCAAACAGCAGCGGTCGGTCGAACCCCATCGGGGAGCTTCATCCAGTAGTCAAAGGCCGCAGCTCCACCTAGGCGGTGGAAGTCACCAAGGTAGATGTATTCGCGAAGCACGGGAAGGCCGTGTGACTCCATCCCTGCCAGATAGCCGGCCTGACGTTCCTGAGCCTCAGACGACTGAGGATTACCAGCAACGTGAGCGATTCTGGTATGTCCTAAAGCCGCTAAGTGCGCTATTGCCTGTTCTGAGGCTGCCCGATTTGATGAAGTGTAACTGGCGACACCTTCTTCATGGCTTGTAGCACCCACCAACACGACGGGAACACCGTGATGCAGGAGCTCGCCGACTAGCTTCGGAGTGGTGGAAGGAGCAATGAGGATATGGCCGTCGCATCGCCCGTCGACATAGGCACTGTAATCAGACTCTGCTTGATACCAAGAAAGCCCAGTGAAGAGCATCGCGTTGTAGCGGGACGTCGTCGCTGCGTCTGTGATGCCATCCAAAATTTGGCCAAAATATGAGCTTGAGTTGATTGCAGAAATCTCGTGGGGGAAGATGACTCCGATCGTTTTCATTCCGATCCCTTTTAGTTTTCTGGCTGACACCTGAGGCACATATCCAAGCTGCTTTACGGCATGCCAGACCTTTTCGGTCGCCTCGGGGCTC
>JALOLT010000050.1 GCA_025455775.1 Fimbriimonadaceae bacterium | reverse complement strand
CGCGAACTGTTCGAGCGGATTGGCCACGCCTGTCCTCTAACCCTTGTCCCCGTTGTCCGCGGCCGCTTCCTTGCGGAGGGCCGCGGCTTCGGCATTCACGGCACGCATCAGGTTCCAGAAGCCTGCTGCAATCCCCAGCATCACAAAGACCGACTGCTTCGCGGCAGAAAGGCTAAAGCGGATCGGTTCTTTCGCAAGTCGAATTTTCTCAAGGGGAATCAGCTGCTCTGATCCCCAGTAGGAAAGAGCCGTCGAACGAGTGTCAGGGTTGAATCGCTGAACCTCACCCTTCATCCAATACCAACTCGTACTGGCAGAACTGAACTCGACTTTCGCGCCGGGAGCCATACGGAACGGCTTGATGTCTTCCGCCGGGAGCCGATCCTGGGCTCCATTCGCAAACTTCACCACGACACTTCCCTTCTCCACACTCTCAATAAAGGCAGGGTAAGAGCAGCCATCGTTCGACTTAGCAAAAACGAGCTCACCTTGCTTGTATTCGATCACGTTCTTTTGAGCTTGGTCCGAGAGAACCTCCCGCAGGGCCTGAAGCACACTCAGGCGATCCAGACCAGCCTCTTCCGCTGCAACCAACAGCTCCTTCACCTGGGGATCTGATTCGAGATGGGATGCTTGATCCTGAATCAGTTCGGCCTTCGCCAAGACCGCTGCCATTTCTTCTGTCATGTTCTGCTTCAACATCCTCTCTGTCTCATACACTACGGACTCACCAGCAACAAGGATTAGCCGATGAGCACTTTCTCTTCAGGATACTTTAGTCTGGTGCTAGATGATTTCGTAAAAGCATAAAGGAGCGTTAAGGCCCCCAAGCGGCCCCAGAACATCATCACGATGATGACCCCTTGCCCAAAGCCGTTCAGTTCGGTCGTGAGGCCCAAGGTCAGGCCACTGGTCGCAAAGGCAGAAACAACCTCGAATACTGCTTTATCCAAAGTCGTGTCGTGAGTCACGAGAATCAGCCAGGTAGCAGTAAGGACGGCAAAAAGAGAGGTCGTGAGCACTGCCCCTGCTTTTCGAATCATGTTCCCTGGAATCGCCCGCCCCCCGATCCGAGGAGTGTCCTGGCCACGCAGGTACCCCCTGAGGGCAAGAACCATGACAAGTAAGGTGCCAGTCGTCACACCTCCCCCCATCGAAGCAGGAGCACACCCCACGAACATCAGGGTCACCATCATCAACTGAGCTGCCCCTCCCAGGTCTCCGAAGGATGGCATGACAGCAAACCCAGCCGTGCGGGTACTGATCGACTGGAAAAGAGAAAGCCCCAACTGGCGATCCAGCGTCAAGCCGTAAAGCACACCTCCGGAATTCGCTTCGCTCAAAAAGAGTCCTACGGCACCCCAAAGGATCAAAATCCCGACGAGGGGCAAAGTGAGCCTGGTGTGGAGTGATAGCTTCCTACTGGTTCGATAGGTAAAGAGATCAAAGAGAACCGGGATTCCCAATCCCCCAAGAATGATCAGGGTTCCCAGAATCGTGAGCGTGACAGGACCTGTTGGGAGCCCACCCTCAATGCGACCATGAAACAAATCGAATCCTGCGTTACAAAAACTACTCACAGCATGAAAGACAGAGTAAAAAAAGCGCTCCCAAGGATTAACGATGAAGTCTCGCCACGCAATGAAGAGTGCCAGAGCCCCGAGTGCCTCGATCCCCAATACGACGAGCAAGACCTTCTTGACAAGTTCAACAATGCCTCGAGGACTTATGAGGCCAAGAGAGTCCTGCAAAGCGATTCGGTCGGTCAGGCCCAACCGACGGCCGAGGAGTTGGAACACAGTAACCGCCAAAACCATGTAGCCAACCCCTCCGATCTGGATCAGGAAGAGCAACACGAGCTGGCCGATCCGTGTCAGGTCGGTGGAAGCAGTAATCGTGGAAAGGCCAGTCACAGACAAAGCCGATGCAGCTGTGAAGAGTGCCTTATCGAAAGGTAACCCGCCCCCGCCAGGTGCCATGCCTGGCAACATCAGGGAGCAAGTGCCGATTGTCACAAGGCTCAAAAGCCCGAACACAAGACGCCAAACGATCGAGAGACGCCCGAAACCAGCCAGGATGAACTTCTTGCCTTGCTCTTGCCGGTACGCCATCGTCGATTCAGTCCTGTGGGCCAGCTTTCGTCAAATATCGTTCGAGAATCGATCTAACTCGCGGTTCGTCCCGATGAGGAGCAGTCGATCCCCGAGTCGCAGAACCTGAGTCGAAACGGGATTCGGAAGCACCTGCTCACCGCGAACAATCGCCGAAAGGGTCAGATGATAGCGAGTCGCTAGGTTCAGATCACGAATGGCAAGGCCTACCACGCTCTCTGGTACTTCGACCTCAATGATAGAGGCTTCGGCTGACAAGGACAAGGCCCCGACCATCCGAGGATTTGCGATCTCGTCCGCTGACTTCGTTCCCATCTCTTGTTCCGGCAGAATCACCCGATCGGCACCGACCTTTAGCAAAATCTCTTTGTGGGTTGTCGTCGCAGCCTTGCAGATCACATGCTTAACCCCAACCTGCTTCAGCGCAACTGTGGTCAGCAAACTCGACTCAAACTCTGTCCCAATCGCAACCACCACCGCTTCATAACTTGGGAGGTCAGCCTCTTTCAGGGCCTCTTCGTCGGTTGAATCTAAGCTGATTGTTTGACTGATTTCGTGGGAGTATCTCTGTACCAAAGCTGGATCCGAGTCGATGCCGAGAACCACGTGGCCAAGCGCGACAAGACGCCTCGCGAGACTGCTGCCAAATCGCCCCAACCCAATTACCGCAAAATCACCGTTACTTCTCGCCATAGCCTAGCCTTCCCTCACTCAAACGAGATCAATCCCTATTGTAGGCTCCCCAGCCTCTCTTTGGGTTGTGACCTATCAATCATTATTGAACTAATTTCATTACCCGGGACTCATTGATCTGGAATGTAAAATGCGATTTTGACCGGTCAGGCCTGGATGCCCCGAGACGACGACGTCCGACTACCGTAGAAGAAGCGAGACAAGAGATGAGCGCAACGACTTATCCGAATTACAGCCCCGGCCTTGAAGGTGTGATCGCCGGCATCACCAAGATTTCACAAATCACCAGTGCCACGAGCAGTCTGATCTACCGTGGCATAAACGTCCACGAACTCGCGGAGCACGGAACCTTTGAGGAAACAGCTTTCCTGCTGATCCACGGCCACCTCCCAACGGCTGCCGAGCTTGAGCACTTCAACAAAATGCTCGTTGAGGAAAGGAATATTCCCTACTCAATCCTGGACTGTCTGAAGCTGCTTCCTCACAAGATGCATCCGATGGACGCCTTGCGCGCTGCCTACGCGATGTTGCCAGCCTATGATCCCGACTATCACGCAGACCCAACGGATCATGCGGCAAACGTTCGCAAAGCCACCAGGATCATCGCCAAGGCTTCCACCATCGTGACCGCCGCGTGGCGAATTCATCACGGACAAGAGCCAATCGCGCCAGATCCTCACCTTCGAACCGCCGCGAACTTTCTTTACATGCTGAACGGGGAAAAACCGGACGAATTTACCGAAAAGGTGATGGATGCCAGTCTGATCCTTTACGCTGAGCACACCTACAACGCCTCGACCTTTGCCTGCCGAGTCACAGTTGCGACACTTAGCGACATCTACAGCGGAATCGTGAGCGGAATCGGCACCCTCAAGGGTCCCCTTCATGGCGGTGCCAACGAGGAAGCCATGAGGATGCTGCTCGATATCGGATCGCCGGACAAGGCAGAAGCCTGGACGAGAGATGCCCTGACCAACAAAAAGAAGATCATGGGCTTCGGCCACCGCGAGTACAAAAACGGTGACTCGCGCGCCTTCTACCTGACTAAAGTCGCGAAGGAGATCGGCGTCCGCAAGGGCAACACCACCTGGGGAGCCATCGCAGACACGATGGAGGGAATCATGCTCAAGGAAAAGGGACTCTATCCAAACGTAGACTTCCCTGCCGCCTACGCTTACTACCTGCTAGATATCCCCATCGACCTCTACACCCCAATCTTTGTGATTGCCAGAACGGCTGGTTGGTGCGCTCATGCGATCGAACAGCTCGACGGCAACCGCCTGATTCGACCGACTTGCGTTTATGAAGGCCCGACCGACGTAGCCTGGACTCCCGTCGCCTTACGCTAGTCATCCCCTTTTCCGTGACCCCCTCCCTGTGTTCACCTTGGGAGGGGGTCTTCCACTCCTGTACCACCATGAAACGTGCCTTTACCCTCATCGAGCTCTTGGTCGTGATCACCATCATTGCCATACTGGCCGCCATCCTGTTTCCCGTATTCGCTCAGGCAAAGGCAGCTGCCCAAAAAACAGCCAGTCTCTCAAACCTGAAGCAGCTTGGGACTGCCGCCGCAATCTATACAGCTGATCACGACGACACTTTCATGGCGACCTTTGTGCCATCTCCCATGGGAGGACGCTGGACGACGAACTATCTTCAGCCAGCTCCGGCCGACTGGGTGCCTGGTATGTCCGACGACGCGCGAAACGCGGCGCAGGTCTTCTGGATCAACAATATGAGGCCCTATGTGAAGAACGAACAGATCCACCGCGATCCTGTTGCCGTGAACTTCAACCAGAGTGGACTCTATGTTCCTGCCACGAAGCCAGCTGGGCTTCCGAGCTACAGCTACACCTACAATGGTTTGCTCCACCGGTATAGTGCCACGGCAATTGCCTCGCCGAGCCAACTTCCCCTCTTCTGGAATGGGAGAGGAAAGTCAGCGATGATCGGAACTGGCTTCGTCAACCCCTACCTGATCTGTCCAAATCTTGCCGAGGATTGCTCCTATCGACCAGCGACTGGCTCGACCTGCGCCACTGGGAATGGTGGGATTTCGGGAACGAGCCGCCAAAGCTTTGGCACCGGCTACGACGTCCACGCTAGGGGCGTCGTGATGACCTTCGCGGACAGCTCCGCAAAGACCCGTCGGCTTGGGGTTTTCTCCTCCGGGAACACAGACCCCTTCACCCTCTACAACAACTCAGCCTTCCCCACCAGAACTTGGTACAACACAGCTTCTGCCTGTCATAGCTTTATGTTCCGCCCGGACTACGACTTCCAAACCCCCGAACCAGCGACCAGTTTGTAGGTTCGGTTGGGATTGCTAGCCCCCGTTGCTGCCGTGAGGGTGGTTTGGAACTACCCTCGAGGCCAGTCCCTCCGCCCCTCGTAGAGCTTGGCTGCTGCTTTAAGTACATCCTCGACCGCATTAGCCCGAGTCGTCGTCACAACCATTGCTGGACTCCTCAATCTCTCGCCCCTTGCGGTTGTTTGGTTCAGCCGCAAGTTGATGGTCACCTTGCCCCCCGCTTCAGCCAAGACACCCGAAAGTGAAAAAACGTTCGTGCCTTGCTCCTGCTCGACCCTGACGAAAGCCATCCCTCTGATCCCTGGTTTGACAGCAGCCATCACTCCGTCGTTGAGCCAATCAGCTTGGTCGCCGGTTGAGTCCGTGATTCGGCTGGCGAAGATCCCTGGCAACAGGTCGGGGAGTGCGATGGCGAGCCGTTGAGCGTCCGTCAAGGATCCAAGGGAAAAGTCACCGGAGGCCTGGAGGGCTGGCTTCTGCTGAGGGCCTCTTTGGCTTGCAACCTCTGCTGTCAGTTCCGCCGCCTGATCAAACCACTTTTTGCTCATCACTACAAGCGCCCTGTCTCCCTGTCGGGAATCCATCCCAGACTTCAAGACTCTCAGCAAGGAGTAGGTGAGATAGCCGTGTCTCAAGTCAAGGGCTTCGAAGGCTTCACGCGAGTCCGACGTGGCGTAGAGGAGGTGAGCGCCCTGGTTGCCATAGGAAAAGGCTGTCACAGTGGCTGTAATCTGACCCTGGTTGTTGCGTGCGCCTGAGGCGACACCAGCCGCACAAGTATCAATAACCAGGTTCTTGTTGCTCGCAACTGCTTTGGACAGCTGGGCCTGGATCTCATCCTCGCTAATAGCGGTTGATTCCCACAAGGATTCTCTCCCTTGGCTGGGGGTACCACTTGTCGATTCGGCAGTCAGATAGTAGTACTTCTTCTCGTAAGCAACCCCGTGACCTGCGAAGGCGAGGAACAACCAGTCGTTCGCCGTAAAGTCGCTCTTTTGGTACTGATTGAGCGTGTTCAACCAGTTTGCCTTTGTCGCACCTCTCACAACTTTCACTCCATCCAGACCCTTGAGCCGTTCGGCTGCGGTTGGTTCGTCGGTGATAACTGTGATCTCTGGTTTCGCGACCCCTCCCGTCGTCACCATAGCATGAAGAGCCTTGGCGAGTTCAATCGCGTCGTCCCCTGGGAAGTTGAGAGCTCTGAGATCCCCACTGCCACTGTAAGCTTCGGATCCGATGAGAACTGCGATGAACCTGCTGGGAGTAGGATCCTTCTGGGTCGCTTGTGGCTGCTCCAGCGCACCGGAACGCGAAAGCGCAAAGCTACTCTGGAGGGGACTTCGTAGCCCGTTCGTGGCATTGTGCGCCTGGATATCTACCGTCAGACCTGGCTTGTAGCCAAGTTCTTTGAGGTCGACTGTTACAGGAACACCACTTCTCACAGATCCCTTTGGAATGACTCTTTGCCTGGTCTGATTGATGACGATCCAAACGTCTCCGATCCCACCTCCTTGGTCAGTGGCGGTAAATGTGAGGTTGGTGCCATCGAGTTTTTGCTCGACGCTTGGGAAAGGCTTCTCAGCGTAGAGGCTCCTCTTGCCTGGCTCATACTTCCCTGTCATGATCGCTTCGGCGAGTCCTTTGTAGTAGAACTCCGAGGGGTCAATCTGGTCGAATCCCACTGCCTCCGGCCCGGCTGGAGTGTCGATAACGAAGTGGCCGTACTTGGGGTTCGCCCCTTCACTTGAATCATAGCGCCCGTCCGGGGCGATGATGATGTAGGAGCCGTCTTTGAATGAATATCTGGCGTAGAGCTCTTTGCCCGCCGCGACATCCCAAAGGCGCACGCTGCCGTCAGCTGAGGTCGTGATAACGTGTTTCCCATCAGGGGAGAAAGATGCATGGCTAACCACGCCCTGATGGCCCTTCAGAATCTGAAGCTCCTTCCCGCTAGTCACCTCCCAAATCCGTGCCGTGGTATCCCAGGCTGCCGTGACAATCGTCTTGCCATCTGGGGAAAAAAAAGCTCCATTTACGCTCGAGGCGTGCCCTCTCAGGACTCTTAGCACTCTTCCGGTCGCTACGTCCCAGATCCGCACCGTTGAATCCCTAGCAGCCGTAGCGATATGGTTCCCGTCGGGAGAGAAAACGGCGCTACTGAGTGCTCTCTCGTGTCCTCGAAGGGTACGGATCAGATCTCCAGAGTCTGCGTTCCAAATTTTCGCAGTACCATCCCACGAGGCTGTTACGATGGTTTTGCCGTCAGGAGAAAAGAATGCACTGTCCAGAAGCCCGCGATGTCCGCTAAACACTCGTAGTTGTTTTCCGGTCGCCGTTTCCCACAAGCGAGCGCTTCCGTCCTCCGATGCCGTTAAGATCGTCTCGCCATTCGGAGAGAAAGTTGCTCTCATCACCCTGCCTCTGTGGCCGGAAAAGACTCGCAGCATTTCCCCCGTCCGAACGTTCCACAGGCGAGCTGTACGATCGTAAGAGGCCGTTAATACCCGGGAACCGTCGGCTGAAAAGGACGCATCAAAAACGAAGTCCTGGTGACCGGAGAGAACTTGCTGTTGCGCACCCGTGGTTGTATCCAGAACCCGAGCTAAGTTGTCCCATGAACCTGTAACGATGCTCTTCCCATCAGGTGAAACATAAGCGCAGATCAAAACCGAAGTGTATCCTCGCAAGACTTGCAATTCTCGAGCGGTGACTACATCCCAGACCCGAGCCGTCTCATCCAAGGATGCACTAACAATTGACCTGCCGTCAGGGGAGAAAAGAGCGTGAGTGACTGATCCGCTGTGTCCGAGAAAACTTCGAAGTTCCTCTCCGCTAGCGACGCTCCACAGCCGGATCGTTCGATCCTGGGAAGATGTGACGACGGTTCTCCCATCCGGCGAGAAGGACGCGCTGGTTACGCCAAAGGTGTGTCCAATGAAGGAACGCAGTTCCTTTCCGCTCGCAACATCCCACAGCCTCGTAGTTTGGCCCGACGCTGTAACGACCATCCGACCGTCCGGTGAGAACGCAGCACTCGAGACCACGTCTTCGTGCCCGTTGAAAGTGAGCACGTCTCGACCCGTTGCCACGTCCCACACCTTCGCAGATTGACCAGACGCGGTAACGATCATCTGACTGTCTGGTGAGAATGCTGCACTCAAGACCGGTGCCGAGTGGCTGCTGACACTACGCAGCTCCTTTCCTGTCGCAACATCCCAGAGCCGTGCTGTCTTGTCTACTGAACTCGTTACTAATAGCGTGCCATCCGGGGAGAAAGCTGCGCACAAAACCGCGTCATTATGTCCATTGAACTGCTGGATCTGCGTCCCGTGGTTTGCGTCCCAAATGCGAACAGTTTTGTCCCGGGATGCTGTGACTATGGTCTTACCGTCCGACGAGAAAGCTACGAATCGGACTTCAAGGTTGTTGCCCCGAAGTGCCTGCAGTTCCTTTCCCGATGTCACATCCCAGATCCGTACCATTCCGTCCTCTGATCCCGTTGCAATGGTTCGTCCGTCGGGCGCAAAGCTCGCGGAGGTCAATCCCATGGTGTGCCCGACCTGCGGAACTAGTCGCAACCCCTGGTTCTGGCCGAGGACAGGGGATGGAAGAAGAAGTGGCAAGGTAGCAAGGGCGAAGAAGGTAGCCCTTTGGACAAGTCCGATCAGTTTCATGTCTGTTCTCTCTCTTAAGTTCCCCTGTTCAGACTGGACGCTCGAGTCCAGCAGAGATTACCAGCCTGACCCAGGTCTTCTTCTTGAACCCAGGTGAAGTTGTTTGTGGGAATAGAAGATCCCTCCCAAATGTTGCCTGGCCCGAGAGAAATCGGATCACGCTTCTTTCAGTCGGTTCTTCTCGCCAGGATGGGACGACAGGATTCTTGGACTAGGATCGCCAGTGTTTCGGCGCATTCAAACGATAACCCCTTCTCCTCAGTAGTTTTACTGGGGAGAAGGGGTTTGGCTGAGACAGGCTGTGGGCCAGACCTGAGGTTTCTCTCAGGAGATTCGCTTACTTCTCTTCCTTGAAGTCTGCGTCGATCACGTCCTCGTCCTTCTTGCCTGCGCCGACACCAGCTTCGACCTTTTCTTCGCTCGGCTGGGTGTTTTCGTAGACCTTCGCACTGATCTTGTGGAACTCCTGCTCCAAGGCGTTCTTGGCAGCTTTCATTCCGTCGGTATCTTCTCGCTCGACGGCTGCTTTCAGCTCACCGACTTTCTCTTCCACCAAAGATCGCTCGGCATCCGTGACCTTTTCGCCGAGATCCCTCAGGGTTCTCTCGCTCTTTCCGATCAGAGCCTCGCATTCGTTGCGCAGTTCGGCAAGGTCGCGGGCGCGCTGGTCGATTGCTGCGTTAGCTTCAGCCTCCTTCACCATGCGTTCGATCTCTTCCTTGTTCAAGCTACCTGATCCAGTGATCGTGATCTTCTGTTCGTTGCCGGTCGCCTGATCCTTGGCGCTGACATTCAGGATTCCGTTCGCATCGATATCAAAAGTGACTTCGATTTGGGGAGTCCTGGCAGGTGCAGGTGGGATCCCACTCAGATTGAACTTTCCAAGCGAGCGGTTGTCCTTGGCGAGGGGTCTTTCACCCTGAAGGATATGGATCGTCACCTCGCTCTGGTTATCGACCGCAGTCGTATAAACCCGACTCTTCTTGGTTGGGATCGTGGTGTTTCGGTCGATGACCTTATCATAGATTCCACCCTGGGTTTCGACTCCAAGGGAGAGGGGTGTGACGTCGATCAAGAGGATTCCTGTCACGTCGCCACCGAGGACTCCTGCCTGGATCGCTGCGCCAATCGCCACAACTTCGTCCGGGTTGACACTTCGGTTTGGCTCTTTGCCAGTCATTTGCTTGACCAGATCCTGCACCATCGGAATTCTGGTAGAGCCACCCACGAGGATGACCTCATCCAGATCCTTCAGATCGAGCTTGGCATCTTCCAGCGCTCGGCTGATCGGAGTCTTGATGCGGGCCATAAGATCCTGGCAAAGTCCCTCAAACTTAGCTCTCGTGAGAGTTGTTTCGAGGTGGACAGGCTCATTGTCGATCGCCGTGATGAAGGCGAGGTTAATGTCTGTACTCACGGCAGAGCTCAGTTCGATCTTTGCCTTTTCGCCAGCCTCTCGCAATCGCTGGAGTGCCTTGCTGTCCTTCCGCAGGTCAACCCCGTGCTCCTTCATGAATTCGGTGGCAAGATAGTCAACGATCTTCTGGTCGAAGTCATCGCCTCCCAGGTGGCTGTCGCCATTGGTCGCCTTGACTTCGAAGACTCCGTCTCCGACATCGAGGATCGAGACGTCAAAGGTTCCGCCACCGAGGTCGAATACGAGAATCGTCTCGTTTACCTTGCTCTCGAGCCCATAGGCCAGAGAGGCAGCGGTCGGCTCGTTGATGATTCGCAGGACCTTGAGGCCAGCGATTTCACCAGCATCTTTGGTTGCCTTTCGTTGACTGTCGTTGAAGTAGGCAGGAACTGTGATGACGGCTTGATCTACTGGCTCACCCAAGTAGGCTTCCGCATCGGCCTTCAGCTTCTGAAGGATTCTGGCACTGACCTCCTCGGGGGTGAGGGTCTTGTCGATGGCTGGGAGATAGACAGCGGCATTTCCTTTGTGCTCAACGACTTTGTAGCTCACGCGATTTGCTTCCTGGGAGACCTCCGCAAAGGTGTGGCCCATGAACCGCTTGATACTCGCGATTGTATTTCCTGGGTTTGTGACGGCTTGACGCTTCGCGGTAACTCCAACGAGCTGCTCACCATTTGGCTTAAAGGCGACGACGGAGGGCAAAGTCCTGGTGCCCTCGGCGGTGTTAATGACTTTCGGTTCGCCGCCTTCCATGATGGCGACAACGCTGTTTGTGGTTCCAAGGTCGATACCAACGACACGTCCCATAATCTTCTTCTCTGGTGTATCCTGCGTCACTTGCGCCTGATAGCTGCAACTGACTTGAGTCCTACAGGCTTAAGTGACGTCTATTTTACCATTCTGGTTGCACACAAGGGACTTTTTCCAGTCTGGGCTCGGCTGTGACCATTCGGGGATTCTCCAGTTTCGGGAAAGAGGTCGCCGTCCGGGCCCAAAGCCAAGCCCCCGTCCCGATTCCATCGGGACTCCCGCCCCCGGGACGGCGACGATCGCCCTAGGGGCGATCCGCCACGAACAAGGCACAATAGTCCTCCGGCTCAGAAACTAATCCCTCGTCAACCGGCGAGCCCAAAATTCCCAGCCACAGCTGCTCTAGTTCACTCTCGTCTCTCACGATACGGTCGAAACTTTCCTGATAGAAGGGCCCGTACTTCTCTCCCGTCTTTTTCGTGATCAGGGCTGCGGCCTTCCGTTTCGCCTTCTCGACCACGTCGCTCAGCTCCAACTCCTCCTGCCCTTCCTGAAGGCGAAAGATCATCTCAGTTTTCTCCGGCAAGACGCACAAAATCAGGTAGTCGAACTTGCTCCTCTGGGCCCGGAAAAGCTGGAGATAGAGCAGGGTTGCCTCGCCTTCATCCAGGGATCGGCGGTGGCGAAAAGTTACGTAGTAGTCCACCCCGAGGGCCCGCCAGTGAGGCAGCTTGCCTCGCCAAATCTGGAAATTCTGCCACCGGCTCATCGTAAAACTGATTCTACCGACCACACCCAAGAAGGGTCAGATCCCTTTTTCCTTCGTGAGAGTCGTGCGAATCACCCGGCTCGCTGTGTCCAGCACCACCACCAAGCTCACGAGCAGAATTAAGCCTCCAATCGCGACGTCGTACCGCCTCCATTCCAGGGCATTCATCAGCTCTAGTCCGATCCCGCCTGCCCCGACAATACCAAGGACACTCGCGGCACGAACGTTGTACTCGAACATGAAAAACGTCGAACCAACCAGACTCGCCCTCGCCATCGGGAGAGAAGACCGAGAGATCGCGACTGGCCGAGGCAAGCCCAACATACGCAGAGCCCCAAATGCTCTCTGATCGACATTCTCGACATCCTCGATAAAAAACCGGATGAGATAGCCCAGAGAGTAGGCAGCCAGAGCCAACACCCCAGCGATCGGACCGATCCCCACCACCGCAACCGTCAGCAAAGCCCAGATCAGACTTGGAATCGTGCGAATCACTGTACACAAGCCCCGGGCCAAACCCCCAAAAAACCGACCACCACCCAAGGCTAAGAAGCTCAAAGGCGCACTGATCAAGACCCCCAAGGCAGTTCCAAGGGCGGCCATCTGCACCGTCTCCAACAGGGACTGCAAGAGCCGCGGGAAGGGCACGTTGGCGAAACCCTGACTCAAGGATCGAGCGACAGCAGTCCCAAGAGCGGATATCCCACCCCCAGCAGAAAACTTGGCGGAATCGAAAAAGCCAAGAGAGGACGCAGACCAGATGAGGAAGCCCAGCACTCCCAGCCCAGCCATCAAAGAAATAAGGCGAGATTTGACCTGAACTCCCGGGGAACGGAGCTGAGCCCAACCAGATCCCTTTTCACTGGCAATCAGACACCCGGAACCGATGTCAAAGGTACGGTCAAAATCCTTTGCGAAACGGTCTCCATCGTGGAGAGCGCAAACAAGAGCGAAACCCTCCTCTGCTTGCAAAGCAAAAAAGAACCCCATGACTTCATCAGCTGAATCCTCGTCTAGCCCTGCCAAAGGCTCATCCGCCAAGACGATATCAGCGCGACTGATCAGCGCCCTTGCCAAAGCCACCCTTTGCTTCTGTCCTCCGCTCAACGAAGACACTTTTGCCGAAGCCAGATCGCCGAGTCCCAGTTTGGACAGCAGCGAGAGAGCTCTTTCACGAACTTTTGATGAGGCACGCCAGAACTGACAGAGAAGGGGCTCATTCGCCAAAGCCCCGGCGCAAACATTCGCCAAGACAGTTGATTCCGGCACCAACCGGTGATCCTGGTAGACCATTGCGATCTTCCCCTGGCGCGCAAGAGTGCCGTCAGTAGGGTCCAAAGACCCTTCCAATAACCGAAGCAGAGTTGTTTTCCCCGACCCGGACGCACCGCTCAGCATCACTCTTTCCCCTGCCGAAACGGAAAAAGAGAAGTCTTCTAATACTGGTTCCTCTCGGCCAGGATAGACAAAGGAAATCTCTTTGGCTTCCAGCTGGGTTAAGGCTGACGCAGGGCGTTCGGCAATCATGGGACAAGGGTTTCGGGGCTCAGGCCTGTTGCTTGCAGAGCCTTTCGCGCTGATTCTACGTGAGAATCACCCTGAACCTCAACAAAGCTTGCCGCCCCATAGAGATCAGCAAAAAGATCTGGTTCCTCTTTTGCCAGCTTTAGGAGGGCTTCCCGAATCTTAGTCTTCTGTTCGGCTGGCAAATCTCCTCTCACTGCGATAAGGTGGGTCGGCACTCCTGGAACACGATAAAGGATTCTGAGTTTGGCTCGATCCTCGGCTGGTAAGTACAGATCAGCCCTATCCCCCTCCATCGTGTAGTCACTCACCACGGCAACATCTGCTTGGCGATCCACGACTGCCCTCAAAGCCTTGTCATAGGCTCCCGCAAAGAACACGCGGGAGAAGAAAGTCGCTGGATCACCCTTTTCCGTCAAAAAGCCTTTCTCGATCAAATGAGCATAGGGCAGTACATAGCCAGAAGTCGAGGTAGATGAGGTAAAGGCCATCCTCTGCCCCTTAAGGCTCGCCAAGTCTTGGTAGGAGCTATCTGCCCTTACGACAAAGACGGAATCGTAGTCTGTGCGTCCCTTGCGCTGTTCCGCTAGCAGGATCTCGACCTTCGCTTCTCGCCCAGCAAGAATATAGGGAATCGAACTCAGGTAGGCGATCTGAGCTTGGTTTCCGATCAGAGCCTGAACGGTCGCGCTGTAAGCAGTCGGAACGAGCACCTCTGTGCCGATCCCCAGTTCTCTGCTGAGCTTTTCTGCCACTCTCTTCGCTTTCTCTTGAATCTGGCCAGGTTCGCTCTGTTTTTGAAAGGCGAATACGAGTCGAGTCGGGGCACTGGTGGATGCCGATTCTCCCTGACCCGTCTCTGTCTGGGGAGCTTCAGGGGTTGTAGAAGGAGCGCAGCCTCCCACAAACCAAGCTAACCCAACAAGAGGCAGGAACCAAAATCTTCTCATCTGAACGGATACTACACCGAAAGGTGTGAATAGCTCTCAGAGAGTCCCAAAAATGCGGGAGTCCCCCCCTCGCTCAAGGATCCGCGGCACCTGATCTAAAAAGAGTCGCGGATGACAAAGTTCAAACCTGCGACAAGGTCTTGTGCATCTGGACGCAGGGGAGCTCCATGCCTGAAACGCGGCGCGACAAATGCTCGCCTTCCAGATAGCCTTGACTCTGATAAAATGCCAAGGCGTTGAGCGAGGAAACAAGGCGAAGATGAGTCACCCCCAGAAGCGAGGCCTCCTCCTCAGCCAGGCGCAACAATGCCTTCCCCAAGCCAATTCCTGCCACAGACGGCAGGAGATACAGCAAATCGATTTCCATGTTCTCAACCGAGAGGCAAATGAATCCGACGGCCCGGTCGTGGCTCTCCGCAGCAACCCAAACGGCATCACGCTGCAAACTCTCAGACATGCGAGCCAGACTCATCGCCTCCCCCCAAGCCCTGCGCTGAGAGGGGCCATAGTGGTCGACCGAAAGGTGCATGATCGACTCGGCGAAGATAAAAACAAGAGTGGCGAGATCAGCACGGCGGGCAGGTCTCAAGCAAAATTCCTGCTGAGGCACTCCGAGCCTGACAGTTTCCGTGCGGGAGGATCTCACAAAGTCCTTATGACAGCAGTTTTCCACATTCCTGGTCCCTGTCGCATCGGTTAGACGAATCGAACCCTTTTTCTCGGAAGTCTATATGAATAACCGTGATTCTGCCTACCAGCTTCCTCCTCCTCAGCACTCTGGGCCAGCCGCCGGCGACCTTCGCCTCCGCTCCCCAGTCGCTGGTGAGTCAAAGCCGCTTGGCTCTGACCCCCATTCTGGACGGAACTCTGGCCCAGGAAGAATGGGAACAACTGACTGAGAGCAATGGGCGACCCCTTGCCATGCAGTGGGAGCCTGAAGTCTTTTACTGGGGTGGCAAGCTCAAGAAAGGGGAGGCGCTCGTCGTCACCCTCGATTCGAGGGGGGATGGTTGGCTAGAAGGCGACGACAACTACGAAATCATCTATCGCTACGGCGAGGGTACTGTCACTGGCCAGGTCAGACGGATGAGCGCCAGGCAAATCAACGGCCCCCAGTGGATCGAAACCAGAGTTTTTCCGACGTCTCACCGAATCAAGGCGAGTGCCACAACCGACGAGTGGACGGTCGAGGCAGCTTTCACCCCCACCGAGGGCCAGACGCCTGACGTTGGCCAAAGAGTGGGGATCCGCATGGATGTCGTGGCAAATGATCAGGCTGAGATTCCACCATTCTTCCCTCGAGCCCTGAACTTCGTCCGGCTCCAGTGGGACACCAGTAACAACCTCTTCAGCGGCCTCTCGTGGCGCCCCCAACTTTCTTCGCGCTCCTTCGCCCGAGAGGATCAGGTTCGACTTCGCTACAACTTCGTGGTCTCCCCCGAAGGGCCAGCTTTGCGCACCATCGATGTTCGCCCCGAAGGACTGGCAACTGGCGTGATGAGCTCGACCAGCAATCCCTTCCCTCGATTAGGACGAGGGGGTCGGGCTTTTGTGGACTACGAGAGCAAAATTGATGGTCGTGCCACAAATGGTTACCGGGTTCTTCGCGCTACCCTCACCACCGTTGGTGGACAACAGAGCGAACTTCGCACCTCGTTTCGCATCGCCGATCTTTTGGATATTGATGTGAACGTGCCCCAGACCCTCGAACTCCGGGGCGAGTCTCGCCTCTTCCGGGGAGCCGTGGTTTTGCGAAGTCAAGCCAGCGGCAGAATGGATGGCCAATTGAGTCTGGAAGTGCCATCTGAATGGTCAATCAGTCGTGGCCAAAACTCCCGGTTCCAGATCTACAACACGCGAGGCAGCTGGCGCGGCGGAATCGACTTCATCATTCCTCGCGGCACAAATGGGGTCTTCCCCCTCACCTTCACCGCCAAGATCGGCGAACGGATCATCACGCGAACAAAGTACATTCTGGTTCGCAGCTAGTCCTATCAACCGTTCAGACCTATCTCCTCCAAAAGCCCCTCTCCCCAGTATTTTTACTGAGGGAGAGGGGAGCAGATGGCTCAGCGGCCCAGTTTCCGAAGGCCTTCTTGCACGGCACGCTCCAGCTGGGGATCTTTTCCTGCCAGCCAATCCTCGTACGGCCAATCCACGCGGATGTCAGGTTGCTGGCCCAAGTTCTCCGTAGGAGTCCCATCCAAGCGAAAAACGCCGGTCGAGGGCTGGCGGATCGAAGTTCCATCAACCAAACTTCCTCCATAGGTGTAGATCACGTAACCAGGGGTTGGCATCCCGACCAAGGTAGCCAGCCCCCTCGCCTTCATCGCAGCCGGGAACATCTCAGCGTTCGATAGACTCGACTCAGCATGCATCACTATGGTGGGCTTGCCCCAACTCGTGCCAGGCCCCATCGTCTCACGACGATCTCGCGGGAGATAGCGCATCTGAGGGCTCCGCTCAAGGATATCCAGAAGAGTGTCGGCAATGTTTCCGCCCCCATTCTCGCGGACATCAATGATCGCCCCTTCTTTGCCCTGAATCTCCTCCCAAGCTTCGAGGTTGAAGTCACGCAAGTTACCGCCTCCCATTCCGGCGATGTGGAGGTAGGCAAGCCGCCCTCCGCTCCTCTGGTCTACAAAGGCTCGTCGGGCTGAGATTTGATTGCGATAGTTCAGATCCACCCACGCGCCAAAATCGAGCGCACGGTACTTCACCGTTCTGGCTCCAATCTTGCTCGGAGTGGAGTTTACGAGCAGAGTCACTTCCCTCCCAGCCTGATCATTCAACAATCGGAAGAGGTTCTGATCCAGCCGGACATCCTGGCCATTGATCGCCACGATAAACTCGCCAGAGTTCAACCGAGTCCGAGCAAAGGAGCCGGGCGAACGGGCAGGGACTTTTCCAATTTTAACCCCGATGCCACTGTGGCTATAGTCGAACTCAAACCCGAGGTGGGCAGTGCTCTGGCTGCGAGGGTTGCCAGGCGCAGAGCCGACTTCAGCATGAGAGGCTTCCAATTCTCCGACCATCATGTTCAGCACGGTCGCCATTTCGTTTCGGTGACCGACAGAAGACAGCAGAGGTCGGTATCGCTCCCGAATCTCCGCCCAGTTGCGTCCGTGGAAGTTTGAATCGTAAAACGTGAGGTTGTAGATCCGCCAGAATTGGTCGAACGCTGCCATTCTCTCTGCCAGAACATCCCTGGTCCAATCGGCCCGGAAGCCAACCGTCGTAACGGGAAACTGGTTGTTCCGCAGGTTCACCAAGTTCAATGAGCCGTTGCGCAAGAACGAAAACTGATTCCCGTCGTGCGTCAAGAGGAACGAGAAGATGCCTCCTCCGCCAACGATCGGTCTTGCTTCCTCACCGGAGTAGTTCACGCGCCAGATGTCACCATTGCTGACGAAGTAAATGTTGCCTGTCTCCAAGTCTGGGACAATGTTTCCGTTCACTTGGCCACCAAAAAGCACCCGAATGCGGCGGTGAGGCTCATTGAAGTCAAAATCGACTTTCACCGGCTCCGACGGCTTGGTGTACTTCAGTTCCAACTCCGTGCTTCTCGCGTCCTCGCTCTGAGCTGGGATCGCGAAGAGTTGGCTCCCCCCGTTGCGATCACTCCGGAAGTAGAGGTACTTCCCATCGGGTGACCATGCCGCGCTATCGTGATAGGCATTCAGGCGGGTGACGTTTACCTCTCTCCCACTCGCGATCTCGCGAACGAAAATGTTGTTTCGGTTCTCCCACGGATTGAATCCGCTGTTCAGGAGTTCCTTTGAATAGGCGACATAGCGCATATCCGGCGAAAAGGCCACAGTGCCTGTCTGGGGGCCATCCAGCACCTTTTGGGGAGTTCGGCCCCCGACAGGAAGGCGATAGAAAGCACTGTCTGGCCCAGCCACCCAATAGGTCAAGAATTGACGATCGGGAGAAAGAGCAAGGTCGGAGACGTCGTGAACCGTCTGAACCAAAAGAGTGACGACCTTCGTTTCCAGATCCATTCGGTAGAGAGAGTTTGCCCCCTGTCTGTCACTCACAAAAAAGATCGACTTCCCGTCGGGATGATACAGGGGCTCACTGTCCAACCCAGCGTAGGTGGTGAGCTGAGTCGCGTCATCGGCATTCGGGCCTCGTCCCTTCTTCACTGGCACCTGCCAAAGATCGTTTCGCGCTTGGAAGATGATCTGCTCTGCCTTCGGATCCACCGTGATCCCAGTCGCCCCTCCGGTTAGGATAAGGCGTTCCTCTATCTGGCTTTTATCATCGAGAAAGGCGTTAAAGCGAATCGCCTGGGGCTTCCCGCCTTGGGCCATCGTGTAGAGGGTGCCGTCTTTTTCGAACGCCATGAGGCCAGTTTGAGAAGCAACGGTCAAGAAACGAGGGCCAGAACCTCCGACAAAGTCGGTCAGTCGTCGCCCCCTACCGTCCAAGCCGATTTGGTAAACGTTCGGCGTGCGATTGACGTTATCAACGAACTTGACAGGGGCCTCGTCGATGCGTCGGCTGCTGGGGGTAAGTTCCGAAACCGTCACGCAAAGAATCGACCTGTTGTCTACAGAAAAAGATGGCCACAAATGCTGAAAGCCGTTGTTTCGCAAAACTCGTCGGTTTTTGCCCTGCCCATCGGTCACGATCAGCTGAGCGGCAGAAGAACCCTGGTATCGGGGGCGTGACCAGGGGAACCCAAACCGATTGTGGACAAGCAAGTTACCGTCGGGAGAAAACCTGGGGCTGCCCACCGAAGCGAAGTCGATGAGAATCTCACCAAGAGCTAAGTTGGTGACATCCAGCGTGTAGAGTCCTGCTTCGCTTTTGTCATACCAAGCGCGATAGACAAGCCGGCGGCCATCTGCGCTCCAGCCGGTCGGCACCTCTGAGGCACTGCTCCAAGTGAGACGACGGGTTGCTCCGCCGGTGGAAGGAACCATGTAGGCATCTGTGTTTCCATTCCGGTTCGTGGAAAAGGCGATTGATTTTCCATCTGGCGACCAGATCGGGTTATCCTCCATCTCAACGTTAGTTGTGATCGGGGTCGCCTTGCCTCCCTTCGCGTCACCAACCCAGATGTCACCGCGGTAGACAAAAGCGAGTCTGGTTCCGTCTGGGCTCAGGGCGAGGCTTCTGGCCCCCACCAACGCCATCGCATCCTGGCTCACTGCCATGAGAGGGGCAATTGCGATCAAGCTCAAAGTGACGAGGCGACCCAGGGGCCGCAGACGTGGAAAACGGGGCTCAGCCATGCAGAAGGCTAGTCTAGCCTAGTGGATCGATTGGATGCGATAGGATCGTGATTTAGCGAAGCGATCGAGCGACGTAAACCCCTATTGGTTAGCCCATTTGTTAATCAGCCACCAGCTCGCTTGGTCGTGAGGCATAAACCGAGGGTTCGTGATGACCTCGAAAGCAGGAAGGTAGCCAAGTTCTCCTCGCCCATAGTTCCTGATTCTGTTGATCACTACTTCCACCCAGCGCCTGGCTGCCTTACACCTCTCAATATCTGCCATCGAACCGCCAATGCGGGAAACACTGCGCTCCGCGACTCGTTCAAGAGTTTCGAACAAGTAGCGAGTCGGAGCGAGTTTGCCAATCGCGGCATCTGGTCGGTAGTCGCGGTACTCGAGCCTTGCCTGCTCTGCCATTCTCACAAACTCCACCGCTCCCCGCAGGAAGAGGGTCACGCCCTTTTCTGCCTCGCTGGGGGCAGCTTGCAGAGCTTTCTCCAACAATTCCAAGGACTGATCCCCCACTTCCCCCGATAGTTCTTCGCCATGATGCATCCAAGCTAAGAAAGGGTTAGAGTAAAGCAACAAGCGACATTTGAGTCCCGAGCGGATCTTGCTGTAGGCAAAGGCTTTCCCTAACAGAGGCAACTCCACTCCCACCAGCTGGGCCCATTCTGTTGCATCCCCGTAGGCTTCTACCATCGAACCTTCTGTCTCCGGGTCGTCACAGGCCTTCGCCGCCCATTTCAGGGCTGGAAACAGACTGTCCATCGCCCCAAAGAGTCCGCTCTCCCAGGTTGTGACACACACACCCGCCAAACCCATCTCCTTCACATCCCGGCTGACCTCTCGCTCGTTGGCTTCCGATTGGGGGATATGCAACCATGGGGCGTTGTACTATAAGAAGTAATTACAAATTCCAACACCCTCTGCCATTCACTATCGTCTTTTAGAGCTAAATCTAACAATCATAGACGAGAGAAAAGCCGCCACGTTTCCTTTTTGGTATTACCGCCCTTGTTCCTATAGCGGTTCTTTACTGCTTTACCCGTTTGTTG
>JALOLT010000137.1 GCA_025455775.1 Fimbriimonadaceae bacterium | reverse complement strand
CATCGGGGTCATCTACAGCCGCCTTGGGCCGTGGGAAAAGGTTCTGATCGCGAGGGCTGAGCCGCGACCCTACACCCTGGACTATATCAACGCGATCTTTGGCGACTTTGTGGAGCTGGATGGTGATCGCCGGTTCGGAGCAGATCATGCCATCGTGGCTGGCCCTGCCTCTTTTGACGGCACTCCGGTGATGGTGGTAGGGCATCAGAAAGGGCGCAACATTCAAGAACGTGCATTTCGGAATTTCGCAATGGCTAAGCCAGAGGGCTACCGCAAGGCAATTCGAATGTTTGAGATGGCAGAACGGTTTCGGATGCCGGTTGTGACCTTTGTGGACACCCCAGCTGCTGACCCAGGGGTTGAAAGTGAGGCGCGGGGGATCAGTGAAGCCATCGCTGCTTCGATGCTGAAGATGTTTGAGCTTACGGTTCCGGTCGTGAGTGTTGTGATCGGGGAAGGGGGAAGCGGCGGAGCAATCGGCATTGCAATCGCGAACCATGTTGCGATGTTGGAGCACTCGATTTACAGCGTCATTCCTCCCGAGGGATGCGCTGCTATTCTGTGGCGCGAGCCAAGCAAGGGTTCTCAGGCAGCAGCTGCCTTGAGACTCACGGCTCAATCGGCACTCGAATATGACCTCATCGACGAGATCTTGCCAGAACCTTTTGGCGGCGCCCATCGGAACGCGGTGGAAGCAGCCGAAACAGTAAAAGCCTGTCTGGATCGCAGCCTGAGAGAACTCTCGAGGATGACCCCTCTGGCCCTGAAGCAACACAGATACGATAGATTCCGAAAGATGGGACGAACCGGTTTGGTGGCGCACGTCTGATGGGGAGACCGGAACTTGTTCCCGGTTTGGAGGGAATCAAGGCCATCTACTTCGACCTTGACGACACTCTGTGCGCTTATTGGGACGCTGCCAAAACAGGTCTCCGCAAAGCCTTCGGCGACCATCCCGATCTGACTGTGCCGATGGACTTGATGCTGAAGGAGTGGGCAATCGCTTTTTCGGAGTTTGTCGAGACAATCGGGAAGACCCACTGGTACGAGAAGTATCTCAAGAGTGGTGACCTTACCAGGGCAGAATTGATGCGCAGGACTTTGGAAAGAGTCGGGATTTTTGATGAGGATCTCGCTCTCGACCTCAGCAACCGCTACCATGTGGAACGACATGCAGCCTTGGATCTTTTCCCCGAGTCCATCGAGGTTCTGGAGAAGCTTCGCGGTTTTTGGCCAGTCGGGGTCATCACGAACGGGCCAGCCGATATCCAGCAGATGGAGATTGAGAAGCTCAATCTCAGACCTTACTTTGATCATGTCTTCATCGAAGGGGAAATGGGGTTTGGTAAGCCAGATGAACGGGTTTTTGCTCTGGCGAGAAAAGCGGTCGGCTGCGAACCAGGTGAGATCTTGATGGTTGGCAACAGCTACAAGCACGACGTGGTCCCTGCTCTGGAGAATGGCTGGAAAACCGTTTGGGTTCGGCGTCCGAGCGATGTCCCTCCCAGTAGCCGAACGGGACGACCCGAAGAAAAGCCTGCTACGGGCCCAGAGCCGACCTTGATCATCAAAGATCTTGCGGAGATCTTTGCCTAGTAAGGCTAGTTAGTCTGGTTGGCTGGTGCCTTCCTTTGAGGGTTTCATCATGGGGAAGAGCAGGATTTCTCGCACATGCTGAGCCCCGGTTAGGAGCATGACCAGGCGGTCGATTCCGATTCCGCAGCCACCGGTCGGAGGCATGCCCCCTTCGAGGGCGAAAAGGAAATCTTCATCGAGCGGGTGGGCTTCTTCGTCCCCGGCTGCTCTTTCCGCTACCTGAGCTTCGAACCTTTCTCTTTGGTCAAGAGGGTCGTTGATTTCGCTAAAGGCGTTGCAAATCTCGCGCCCGAGGACGTATCCTTCGAACCGTCTGGTGAAGCCTGGGCGAGCTGGATCCTTTTTGGCCAGAGGCGAAGTTTCAAGAGGGTAGCCCACGATAAAGGTCGGTTCTTGCAAGTGAGGCTCAACAAAGTGTTCGAGGAGCTTTTCGATGATGCCGCCCAAGTTGTTCTCCTTTTCGTGGGGCAGTCCCACCCTTTGGAGGGCTTTCTTGGCAGAGTCCAGATCGCGGAGTTCGCTGGCTGTAATCCCAGATCGTTCCTCGATAGCCGTCAAGAGATCGAGACGGTGCCATGGTTTGCCGAAATCGAGACCATGGAGCTGCTGGGATCCAAAAACCTTTTGGGTGACGTCAGCAAAGAGGCCTTCTACCATCTCCATCATGTCCTCTAAGTTGGCATAGGCTTCATACCATTCCAGCAGGGTGAATTCAGGGTTGTGGCGATTGCTGACTCCCTCGTTTCGGAAGACTCTCCCAATTTCGAAGACCTTTGGGACGTCGCCACAGATGATTCTCTTCAGATAGAGCTCGAGCGAGATTCTGAGTTTGACGTCCAGTTTGTAGGCATTGTAGTGGGTGGAGAAGGGCCGAGCCGCAGCCCCTCCTGCTTCGAGTTGGAGGAGAGGGGTTTCGACTTCCAGGTAGCCACGATCCTCAAAGAATCTTCGAACTGCACTGACGATGCGACTGCGAGAAAGAAGCATGTTGCGCGCTTCGTGGTTCACGATAAGATCCAGGTGGCGGTGCCGGTACCTTTGTTCAGTGTCCGTGAGGCCATACCAGGTTTGCCCTTCTTTTTCCTTACCCAGGGGGAGGGTTTGGAGGGACTTACTCAGGAACTGAAAAGACGTGACGTGGATCGTTTTCTCACCTGTTTTGGTAAGGAATAGCGTGCCAGTGACCCCGATATGGTCGCCGATGTCGGCCAGGTTGAAGGCCTCCCAAAGAGTGTCTCCCAGTTCGTCTTTGCGAAAATAGGCTTGGATTTTTTCGTCTCCGTCGCTGAGGTGGGCGAAAGCAGCTTTCCCCATCAGACGGTAAGAAACGACGCGACCACCGAAGCTAATGGGGTGATCGCTCAGATCTTGGCCATCTTTGGGTGCCAACTCTTCGAATCGTTCGAGGAGGGATCTTGCTGACCCTGTTTGGCTGAATCGCTCGACAGAAAAAGGATCGTGGCCGAGTTCGCGGAGGCGCGCAAGCTTTTCCAATCGGAGATCACGCACGGATCGATCTTCGCTCATGTGGTTGAAAGTGTACCGGTGGATTGCAAGTCGCTTTGATGGAAGTACTGAGTTCTTCCTTTTGTTAGGACTCTTAGTCGGTGGCCACGCAAGCGAGTATGTTCTTTATCATAGGGTACGCGATTGATTGTTCTACAAGTCGCAAAAGTGGCCACCCTCTTAACAGGGAAGGCCCTACCGTTGCAGCCGAAGATTTATCAGGGAGAGTTGCATGGGAGAAAATAAGCAATGAACGGGCTGGGAGTTATCGCAAAGCCAGTGACGGTCACATTTGGAAACGTTCGCCGAAGGGTCATCTCGCTTTTGGAGAAGGATCAGTCGTGTTGGTTCGTTTTCAAACTCGACCGAGGATTTTCGTAGGGAGTGAAGTCGACCTTGAGTTTGAGCTGGTGCCGGGGGAGCCGATGAGAGCGACGGGGAAAATGATTTCTCTATATGGAAACGAGGCCCAGATTTGGCTGGTTCATCGCCAGATCCAAGAAATCGTGATTCGTGAGCCTCGCTATCCGGTTAAGGATTGGCCAGCAATGGTAACCCTTGATTGCCAGGATATCCCCGTTCGGTTGACAGATGTTTCAATGCGTGGAGTTTCCTTTGACACACCTGTTGGGGCTGAAGTAGGAAAAGAGCTCCCCCTGACCCTGTGGTTCGGGAGTCACGAGTTTGCGGTCAATGTCAAGGTTATCTGGAGTCACCAACGCCTGTACGGCACGGCGATGGCTTGCGGAGCAAAGGTCTTACCTTGCGAAAACGATGTTCGACAGAGATGGATTTCGTTTGTCGAGTTTCAACGGGCCCTTTTGTAGAGGGTGGGAAGTGTAAAAACAATGTTTTCTAAAGAACAAAGTCGTCCAACGTGGCCTCTTATGAAGGACCTTCCTGTGAATGTGCTCTGCCGCACGACTTCTCGATCCTATACGGGAAAGGTGATTGAGGCTAAGGAGCCTCACGCAAAGCTCAGGTTGCCCCCTTTGAAGGTTCCGCTGGGGTCAGCCTTTCAATTTGGGATTGGAACCAGGCCAACTGTTTTGAGCGGCGAGCTCACGCTTTTAAGTCAAGAACAAGATGAAGCAACTTTTTGGTGTACTCACTCATCGGTTCTTGCGGATCGTCGTTCTGAACCCCGTTTCGAGGCAAAGTCACATTGGGCATTTGTCGAAGAAGGCCAAGGAGTCAAAGTACGCATTAGTAACGTGAGCTCGAGTGGCCTTGCCCTTGTCTCCCCGACTCCTGTCGAAGTGGGGCAGATCTTGCTGATCCGCTTTGATCAGACCCATCCAGTGATGAGTTTGCAAGCCCAGGTGACTTGGACAAGGTGGCCGGAAGGTTTGTCTGCAGCTCGCCACGGCTTGAGTTTGGTTAGCGTTAGCCCGCAGGCACTCCAGGCATGGCGGATCTTTGTGGAGCATGTCCGGGAGTTTGGATAACCGAGACTTCGAAACGACTTTTGCTTACCCGAGCCTCACAAGCACAAAGAAACCCCCGAACGGTCAATGTGACCCGGGGGTTCGTGCTTTTGGAAGTTGGTGGGTTACTTCGGGATCAAGACAGTGTCGATGACGTGGATGACACCGTTGCTGGCTTGAATGTCGGTGGTGGTGACTCGGGCATTGTTGATGCGCACGTTTCGGCCTTGAACGGTGATCTTGACTTTCTTTCCGCCGGCGGTTTCGACTTCCTTTCCGTTGAGCTTAACAACGTCAGCTGCCATGGCCTTGCCAGGAATGACGTGGTAGAGCAAAACGCTGGTCAGGAGTTCCTTGTCCTCACCGACTGCCTTGAGGGTCGCCTTTGGCAGCTTGTTGAAAGCAGCGTTGGTTGGGGCGAGAACGGTGAAGGGTCCGGTGCCCTTGAGGGTATCGACCAGGCCAGCGGACTTGACGAGGCTGACGAGGGTGGAGAAATTCTTGTTTCCGGCTGCGACATCGACGATGTCCTTTCGGGAATGTTGAGCGACGAGGGAAACAGCAGCAGCGGTGAGAGCGACACCAGCGACGATGGAGATGAGTGTTTTCATTTGGTTCCGTGATCCTTGTTGGAATTCCCGTTTTTTGCGGGACACCTGTTGTAGGATTACTGTCGGCTGATATGAAAAGTGCCCGAAGGATCAGGCAATACTGATACATTACTCACTTTCGGTGATGATATGTTTTTTGTGTTGTGCTTTCGGTCACAAAGATGCACACAAGGGTGTGGGCTGGTAATTCTTACGGTGGGACTTTCGGAAGAATTCGGCGCGAGGTGAGGGACGGTCCTTGACCTCTGGCGTCTTGTCGCAGCATAATTGAGCGCTGGCACAGTCGAACTGTGTCGAAGTCACAGGACGGATGCTTTCTCTGCGAGATGGGTCAATCCTGCGAATCCTAGGTGTATCGAGGCCATGAGACTTTGAAGTTTGAGACCACTGACTCCAAAAATCGGCCCCGGTATTCCCAATTGACGGATGAGCGGGGTTTTTTGATTCAGATGAGGTCAGTTGAAGGGGTCAGTTTTGTGGAGTGTAACGAAAAACCGAGGAACGAATGCCGACCGTAAACCAGCTTGTCCGCCGAGGAAGGACTCAGCAGACTACTAAATCGAAGTCGCCTGCTTTGAAGCAAAACCCCTTCAAGCGTGGCGTGTGCACTATTGTACGAACTGTCACCCCCAAGAAGCCGAACTCTGCCATGAGAAAAGTAGCTCGTGTTCGCTTGGTCAATGGCGTGGAAGTTACAGCCTATATCCCTGGCGTCGGTCACAACCTTCAGGAGCACTCTGTGGTGCTCGTTCGAGGAGGTCGTGTCAAGGATCTTCCTGGTGTTCGGTACCACATCGTTCGAGGAACCCAACAAACTCAGGGTGTTCAAAAGCGAATGAAGAGCCGCAGTAAGTA
>JALOLT010000136.1 GCA_025455775.1 Fimbriimonadaceae bacterium | reverse complement strand
AATAGCCGCTGAAGTTTCGAAAAGAAACAATTACAATTTGCATCTTCTATAAGGCCGACGAATTCGAGGTTATACCCAGTGAACGAAGTTTGAACCGGTTTCAAGTACAACTAAACTGCTCACTGCTTGCTGCCTAGGCTTTACACTGCGAGTTAGAACTACCACGACGGAGGCTAGGTTTTTTTCTTCCGTATTAAACTTGAACTGCTACCGGTGACTTCAAATTAACGTTTACTAAAAATAGTCTGGGGAAGCGGTGTATGCCTATGGAGTTTAGTCTCAGACGCTCGCTTGTCTAGGCCGTAGCAACCCAAGCGTGACCTTGCCCGTTAGACTGAGGCGTGAGGTACGTGCTAAAGGGCACCAGAATGGTTTGGGGGGATGCCAGTTTAAGGTCTCTCATCTGGCAACCGATCCTTCTTGGGATGGCTCTGATGGTGATCCTTACTGGGCTAGGATTTTGGTTTGGGACAGGGGTTTTGCTCGCGATATTGCATGGTCTGGGGTGGGGGCATTTGGCTCCTGGGTCGGTCTTGGCTGGTTTGGGGGTTTCCGCTCTCCTCATTTGGTTTGCCGGGCCTTTGTTCATCACCTTAACCAGCTTGATCTCTGGGTTTTATTGGGATCGTCTGTCGCGGTTGGTGGAATGGAAGGCGACGGGAGAATGCCCGAGCGACACCTTGTTGCCGAGCGAAACGGTCGGAGACCTTGCCTTTCGCTTGCCCTACGCAGCCTTGACCGTGATCCTCGTCATCGTCTCTTCGGTGTTACAGGTGCCTTGGGTGGGTTACCTCTTCTTAGGAATCATGGGTTTGTATGACTACACTGCGTCAGCCTTTCACAGAAGGCATATCGCCTTTTTGAAACAAGTTCCCAGGGCCTGGGGTCAAAAAGGATCCCTGGGTTTTGTCCTTTCGACCGCCCTCTTTTCGGCTATTCCCATCCTTAACGTTTTGATGCTGCCAAGTTTTGTGGCAGGTGGAACCTTGATGATGCTAGACAAATGGAACAGTCCTCAAACTCGCTCCTCACCTGTTGCGAAGGAGCAGTAGATTTCTCCATTGCTATCGTTCCCAGCCTCAGTTTTTACCATCGCTGCGAGACTGATTTGGTCTCCATCGGAGAGGGTGACATTTGGGAAGGAGTAGACATTGTCGTGATCCCAGAACCCGCTGGAGCCTGGGTGTTCGTCTCTTCCGACCTTTTGACCGTTAACCAGGAGTTCCGCCCACTGGATCTCAAGTCGATTCGCGCCCCCTGAGTATTGGAATGTAACGAGCAGGGTGCCTGATCCTGGTGCCATGGATCCGAGGCTCCAATGCTTCTCTGTTGCCTTTGACGTCACCTCCTTCTTTCGCCAGAAGGCGAGTGGTTTGGGGAGGGGGGTGACACGTCGGTAGTTCACTCCCATTTGTTCCAGCCGTCGCAGGTAGTTCGGGAGGGACGCCATAAAGCGATCAAGATTTTTTTGGCTGGGTTGGCTCCAAGCTGCTTCCGCCAGGGCGATGGCACGTGGCCACATCATATATTCCATATGGGCAGGATTCGGCACATACTCTGTCCATAGGTTGGCTTGGCAGCCAAGAATCCGTTTGGCCTCGCTTGAAGAGAGGCATTCCGGAACAGGGTCAAATCCATAGACTTTTTCCAAAGGGAGAAACTGGCCGATGGCAAGAGGTTCGTTTTTCGAGCGGGACTGGTAGAAGTCGAAGTAGCAGTGACTGGAAGGGCTCATCACGACGTCGTGACCAGCTTTTGCCGCTGCGATACCTCCGGCAACTCCTCGCCAACTCATGACCGTGGTACCTTCTGCTAGGCCACCTTCCAAGATTTCATCCCACCCGAGAAGGCGACGGCCTCTCGAATCGAGGTACAGAGCGATCTGGCTAATAAACCAGCTTTGGAGACCCTCTTCGTCTGGCACATCGCGTTGCTTCATGAGTTGCTGCACTCTTTCGCTCGACTTCCACTCTTCCTTTGGGCACTCATCTCCTCCGATGTGTATCCAGAGGCTCGGGAAAACTGCCATCACTTCGTCAAGGACATTTTTCAAAAACGCGAGGGTAGAACACTCAACGTTATAGACATTCTGGTTGACTCCCCATTCTTTCATGACCTGATAGGAGGTGGAGAGGTTGCCCAATTCGGGGTAAGCGGCAAGGGCTGCTCCTGCATGACCAGGCATCTCGATCTCTGGCACGATGGAGATGTAGCGCTGGGCGGCAAAGGCGACAATTTCTTTCAAATCATCTTGGCTGTAGTAGCCGCCGTGGGGTTTTCCATCGAAGGTACCGGAGTTTCGCCCCACCACAGTTTCTGATCGAAAGGCACCCACTTCAGTGAGTTTTGGGTAGCGCTTGATCTCCATCCGCCAACCTTGGTCATCTGTTAGATGCAGGTGGAGGCTGTTCAATTTAACCATTGCCATCGCTTCGATCAGCTTGAGAATGGCTTCCTTCGGCACGAAGTGACGAGCTACGTCGAGCATCAGCCCCCTCCAGCGAAACCGTGGGTTATCGTCAATCCGGAGGCAGGGGTAGGTAAAGGGAGGATCAAAGTCGCCTTCTTTTAGCTGTGAAAGCGTTTGAAGTCCGTAAAAGATCCCTGCCTCGGTCTTGGCGCGCAGGTCTATTTTTTGAGGGGTGATCCGCAGCTGATAGCCTTCGTCGTTGGTTTCTTTCCTGAGGGGATCGATGTCGATCTCGATGACGTTAGACGTTTCTTTTAGCCCTCTCGGGAGAGGGAATCCAGTTTTTTGGCGAAGGCGAGGCAGGAGCTTGTTGGCTACCTCCGCGTCAATAGCGGTCTCTGCCAGAAAGACCGTGTCCTTGTCGATGGTAAAGGTGCCATCTCCCACCTTTACATGAGACGGAAAAGGAATCAGAGCAAGTTCAGGTAAATCAAACATATCACAACACCGTCGAGTTGGTAAGGCCTCAGCATATCACGAGTGCGATAATTTTGAAAGCGTGGACAGGCGAAAGGCTTTTGTCGTAAAGTACCGGCATGAATAAGTGGTTCCTGGTCGCAAGCGGGTGTGCCCTGGCGACTGCGACTTTTTTGCTGACTGCCTGCCGGCCTGAAGCAGGTGGGGGTGGTTCCGGGAAATCTGAAAACAAGTCGATAGAGGTCGTGGCTTTCAAAGGAGGCTTCGGGATTGATTTCTATGAGTCTAGTGCCAAACTCTTTACTGATGAAACCGGGAAGAAAGTTTCCGTCTCCGGCGATCCCAGGGTTTGGGAGAAGCTCAAACCCAGATTCATCGAAGGCAATGTGCCGGATTTGATGTTTCCTGGTTGGGGCTTTGACCACTGGACAGCGGCGAGTGAGGGACAGTTGGAGCCCTTAGATTCCTATCTGGATCAACCTGACCCAAGTGGAAAACCTTGGCGCGAAAACTTTGATTCTGCCGCCCTCAAGCTGGGCCAGATCGAAGGGAAGCAAATGGTCTTGCCTTACTACGTGCCAGTGATGGGGTGGTGGTATGACGAAGCTCTTTTCAAAAAAAATGGCTGGATACCCCCCAAAACATCCGACGATCTGCTCGCTCTTGGTGAAAAGATGATTGCGGCGGGGGTTTCGCCCCTCACCTATCAGGGGCAGTATCCGGACTACATGATCGTGGGATTTCTCTTGCCCTGGATTCATTCGGCAGGTGGCCCGGAGGATCTAAACTCCTGTTTCTCTCTGGAGCCTGGGGCATGGAGCTCGCCGTCTGTGGTTCGGTCGGTCGAATTCATCGCCTTGCTACGGGATCGAGGATTCTTCCAGAAAGAAGCCTTGGCCCTTAACCATACAGAGAGCCAGATGCAGTTTATCCAGGGAAAGGCTGCCATGATCCCTTGTGGCACGTGGCTCGTGAGCGAGATGCAGAAGTCGATCCCAGAAGGTGCAAACTATCGATTTTTCCTACCTCCAGTCTTTCCTGACGGCGCAGGAGATCCGTCGGCGGTAGCCATCAAAATCGAGCCCTGGATGGTGCCGGCAAGAGCCAAGAACAAGGAAGGAGCGATTGAGTTCTTCCGCTTCATGACCCAGCCGGAACAGGCGAAGAAGTTTGTCAGAGAGAAGGGAACCTTGACGGCAGTTGTAGGAAGCGAACCAGACGACATGCCTAGTTTCCTGAAAGAGGCTTCGCAGGCAGTGAGGGGCAGCAACCAAGTGTGGGCCAACCGAATCAAGGATCTGTACCATGAATTTTATAAATTCTTAGAGCAAAACATGACAGAGCTACTCGCTGGTCGAAGGACGCCCCAGGAATTTGTGCGCCTTGCTGAGGCAGAAGCGGAAAAGGTACGGAAGGATCCCGAGATCCGAAAGTACAAGCTCTAACCCGGGGGTCGCGCCGAATGAATCGAGCCAAGCGTTCTCGGGCCCTCTTTTGCCTGGGTTTTTTGTCGCCTGCCCTTCTCTTATTCGGGACTCTCGTTTTGTGGCCTCTTGTTCAAACGGTCTGGCTCTCGCTTCACCGCTTTTCTGGCCTTTCTCAGAACAGGGACTTCATTGCTTTTCGAAACTACGAGACCCTCTTCGCCTCGAGTGACTTTCTCAAAGTGTTGGGGAACATGTCTGGCTACGCTCTCATCGGCGTTCCGGTCGCACTGGTTTTGGCGATGGTTCTGGCTCTTGCTCTGAACCAAAAGTCGCGCATGACGGCTTGGGTGATGTCGTTTTTGCTCATTCCTCAGATTTTGTCTGTTGTGGCTGTGGCATCGCTCTGGAGATTTGTGTATCTGCCTACCGGTGGACTTCTGGCTGGTGTCGCTAGCTGGTTTGGGGTTCGAGATCTCCCCCTGTGGCTCGGCGATCCGGTTGTGGCTCTTCCGGCCGTGGTGGCGACGTGGATTTGGTACGCAGTTGGTTTTTATGCCCTGCTCTTCTTGGCTGGTTTGCAAAACGTGCCGGGCGAAGTCCAGGAAGCAGCGAAGTTGGACGGAGCTTGGGGGTGGCGTTTGTTCAGCTCTGTTGTTTGGCCTTTGACTTGGTCTGTGAGAAAGGTGACGACTCTCTATGCCTTCATTCAGGTCTTTGGGCTTTTTGGGCTGGTGATCGTCATGACGGAAGGGGGGCCAGCGAGGTCTACCGAGTCGATTTTGACCTACTTGGTGGAGGTCGCCTTTGAAAACAGCCGATTTGGCCAGGCAGCGGCGATTGGTGTTGTGAACTTGGTTTTGGTGTTGGGTGTCGTTTTGGGAATTGGCCTGCTGTTTCGGCGTGATCCGGCGGAGGCAAGCAGGTGAGGAGGATCCTTTTGATCCTGGCATTTTTGGTTGTAGTTCTTCCCCTTGGGTGGGCCATTCTGAGTAGCCTCCGCCCGAGCGGCGAAATATTGGCTAATCCTTTCGGATTCGCTGGGTTCCCGTATTGGCAGAACTTTCAGACTGCCTGGAAAGAGGCTCAGTTCAACAGATACTTTCTGAACTCTCTGGTGATCACGGTTGGGACTTTGGTGGTGCTGATCCCTATCGGGTCAATGGCTGCCTATGTTCTGGCTCAATATCCCTTTCGCCTGAGCCGACTTTTGGAAGTTCTTTTCGCCCTCGGCATGATGTTTCCGACAATTCTTTCCGTCATTCCCCTATATTTAATGCTTTCGAACTGGGGTTGGGTGAACACTCTGCCAGGCATCATCCTCGTCTACGTTGCCTATTCCCTGAGCTTTACGATTTTTGTCCTCACTGGGTTCTTTCAAGGTCTACCGCGCGAGCTTGGCGAAGCAGCTACGATTGATGGGGCTGGGCACAGCAAGACTTTCTTCTGGGTGATGCTGCCGATTGCCCGGCCAGGGGTCGTCACGGTGGCCTGCGGGTGCGCACAGTTGCCACTGGGAGTGTCACTGTGTCAGCCAGGGGCGTGACGGGACGCTTGCACCGCACCCAAATTGTGCACTGAGCGTGCAGGCCCTGCTCCCCGGCGCCAAGCCGGGCGGCCAGCCCCTGCCTGAGGCTCTCATGTGGCTGCTGCTCACGGGCAAGGTGAGGACGGCGGTCGGCTTGCTGCGGGGCTTAGCCGGGAGCTGTGGTGCCCATCGGGCGGG
>JALOLT010000049.1 GCA_025455775.1 Fimbriimonadaceae bacterium | reverse complement strand
GCTACCGGGCAATTGAAATTCGCATGGCAGCCACCACAGAATGCTTTGTGATATCAGGCATGTGAACAGGATCCATACCAGGATCAGTTGTTGTTAATCTTGATAATTTTCCAGAAAGGTTGTGGTTAATTTCATCCATATTCACTCGTGATCTAAGACAGACCAAATGATTGCCAATTGCAAATCAGACAAGACAAATCGGTGTAGTATCAAGTTGTATGAGCACATTCACTTCGAGAGGCTATGCCACCGAAACGCGACTCGTAGACACTGAGTGGGTCGCGGAGCACCTGAACGATCCCAACGTCAGATTGATCGAGTCGAACGAAGATTTGCTCCTTTATACAACCGGACACATCCCCAACGCCTTCGAAATCGATTGGACCGGCGACCTCAATGATCCAATCATGAGGGACTACCTTGGGAAAAAGGGGTTCGAAGCCCTCATGTCACGACTTGGCTGCACCCCAGAGACACTCATCGTGTTCTACGGCGATAAGAACAACTGGTGGGCCTGCTACGCTCTCTGGGTTTTTGAACTCTTCGGCCACCTCAATACTGCCATCATGGACGGGGGACGCATTAAGTGGACACGAGAAGGACGCCCCCTCACCACCGACATCCCGGAGGCCAATCCCACCGAGTATCTTGCTCCCGATCGAGACGACAAAACGAATCGGGCTTTTCGTGACGACGTGCTTCGTCACGTGGTGCAAAGGGGCAAAATGATTGATGTCCGGAGCAATGCAGAATTCACCGGGGAAAGGCTCCACATGGAAGGCTATCCGAACGAAGGCGCGGTTCGGGGAGGACATATCCCAGGTGCAGCCAACGTCCCCTGGGCCAGAGCCATCAATCCGGAGGACGGAACCTTTAAGACTGCCAGCGAACTCCGCGAGCTTTATGAAGGGGAAGCAGGCCTGGAACCAGAGGCAGACATCATCACCTATTGCAGGATCGGCGAACGGAGTAGCCACACTTGGTATGTGTTAAAGTACCTGCTCGGCTATAATCACGTTCGCAACTACGACGGGAGTTGGACGGAGTGGGGCAACAGTGTCGGGGTTCCAATCGAAAAGTGAGCCTCCCACCCAAACTTGCTGACTTTGTCGAGACGATGGAGCTGATCACAGACCGTCAGGAAAGAATTCAGATTCTCGTTGATACAGCCAAGAGTTTCCGTCAGGCTCCGGCCGATCGGATCTCCAAGCCCTACCCTGAGGAGAACCGAGTTCCCGGTTGCGAAAGCGAAGCCTTCGCCTGGACATCTCTCGAAAGAGGCGGACTTGTCTTTGAATTTGCTGTCGAAAATCCCCAGGGAATCTCGGCGATGGCGATGGCGGAGATCCTGCGAGAAGGCCTTATGGGAGAACCTGCCTCTGCCGCCGAATCCGTCCCGGACGACATCGTCTATCGCATCTTTGGAAAAGAACTCAGCATGGGAAAGTCGATGGGACTCATGGGGATGGTTCAGCTGATCAAAGCCCAAGCCAGACGCCTTTGAGTCAGTCGCGAGACTGACTCATCTTTTCAGACATTGCATCAAAAAACTTCGCACTGCTTTGGCCAGCCCGGAAGCCCCCATCAGCCGCGCCCAGGCTGGCACGGCTAAGGTGAAACTAGGCCGAAAGTACCAAGATAAAAAATCTTATTGCCAAAGCCCATATCTGCCTTTATAACTTTAATGTAATGAAAAAAAATGGTTGTTATAGGCAGCCTCGTTGGAATCTTGACTGGCGGAGTTTCCGGTACCCTTGCCGGACTCTTAGCTCCTCCCGAGCCTCAACCGTTTCCCGTCGTCCCTTGCTCAGCTGGCCAGGAGCGATGTTTTTAACGCTGACGCTTGCGCCGACCGATTTCATTGCACTCAGCAGGGGGCCGGACTTTGGGTGGAAGTGATGCCAGATAATTCCAAGCTTTACAATTGCGGTTCACCACACCTTCTCGTGACCTGCTTGCGAGTTGTTTACGACAACAAGAACTGCGTAAATGGCACAGTCCAAAACTATAATTCTTCAAGTTGTGGTGATAGAAGATGAAGGCGAAGATTTGGAGAACGACAGGAGCTCTGACCCTTGTGGAGCTCCTCATCGTCATTGCCATCGTGGTAATTCTGACCAGTATCGTCTTTGCCGTCTCACGGGCAGCCATCACCCAGGCTCAACTCACAAGTTGCGCTAACAATCTAAGACAAGTGGGTAATGCCAGCTTTTTGTACATCGCAGATCATAATGATCAGTTACCACCTTTCATCACAGACAACACAGTTTTTGAGATAAGGAAGGGTGAGTTTGTGGCAGGTAAAGCCGAAAAGGCCAGCTGGAAAAAGGCTTTACTCCCCTACGCTGGAAGCAACGAGGTTTTCTATTGTCCGCAGGATACAGCCAGAACCACAGGAGCCCAGCTGAATTCTCCCGGTGGCCCCACCACAACAACAGAGACTTCTTATCTTGTTTTGGTAACTTCGCAGTACTACTTTTGGAATGGGACAACGGTTCAGTCTAAGCCCTTTTCAACCATTGAACCGAAGTTCCCTTTCATGGGGGAAGTCGTTTTCCGTAGAGAATCTGACCCTTCGCGGTTTTATTCATTCCATGGGGACTGGGTGAATAGTCTCACCCATGATGGGAGTCTCAATAAAGCGAATATTGCCGACTAACTCATATCTCGACTTCTCTCGGAGTCAGACGCCGACTTGAGGCTCCTACTTGCCTTCTTCCTTAGGTGGCCACTGGCTCGTCTTTCCCTCCCGGTCAATGAAGACGAGATTCCCTTTCGCCTCCAACCTTGTCCTACTCTGATTCTTCGCGTCAGAGAGCTGCAATGCCCAAGCCTCCCCGCCGAGCAGCGTGGTCAGCCAGACGAAGTTATCGCTCTTGCGCAAGGAGAAGCCACCCCCAAGGTTATCAGCCGTTAGCTCCGCCGTCACAGGCAGGTCATTCGCCGCCAGAGCCAAGGAGGATTTTGCCCCAACGGTGGCAAGGCGAACCCCAGGGTTACGGCCAGTCGCCATCGTGATCTCGGTACTGGATCGGGCTACAAGCGTCGAGGCACGTCCTGTTTGAGCCAGAACATCCAGCCTCCCAGAGTTCACACCCCTTACCGTGACCTGGGAATCAGCCCCTGACTGCAGGACGATCGAAGGATTCCCAGCCGCATCAAACAAAACGAAGCCTCCGTTCCCATTGTTACTCCCGATAATCGCGATGGGCCGACCCTGGGGATCGACAAACCGAAGGCCCTGAGCCGCCACCCTGATGTCCTCCTGGATGACCTGCTGCCTTTGACCAGAACCAAATACAACCTGAGATTGAGCGTGGGCCGGCGATGCAGAGGGCATCACTGCACCTCCTAAAAACGAACCGATCAAACAGGCGATCACCAAGCCAATGTATTGAGTGTTTTTCACAAGGAGCTCCACAAAACTGGACGAATGGGCTTTCTCACCATTTCACTCTCTCCCCTCTCGGTACACTTCTCAAGTGCCCTATCCGATTCGTCCAAACGTCTTGACCATGACCCCCTATGTCCCTGGAAAGCCGATCGAAGAAGTGAAAAGGGAGCTCGGCATCTCGCACGTGGTCAAACTGGCGAGCAATGAAAACCCACTCGGGCCAAGCCCCCTGGCAGTAGCTGCCGTCCGAAAGGCAGCTGAGACGATGCATCTTTACCCAGATGCCAGCGGTCACGCTTTGAAAGAAGCTCTGGCCGAAAAGCATGGTCTAGATTTGAACCAGATCCTGCTGGGAAACGGCAGCGACGAGCTGATTCACCTTCTTGGCTTGATTCTGCTTGGCCCAGGCGACAACATGGTCGTGGCTCGGCCGACTTTCGTTCGGTACGAAGCAGCTGCCCATCTGGCAAATATCGAGCTTCGCCAAGTCCCTCTGGATGCTGAATGGAAACACGACCTTTCAGCAATGGCTGCCGCTTGCGACGAAAAGACGAAGCTCCTGTTTGTCGCGAACCCCCATAACCCCACCGGCACCGTCGTCAATGCCGAAGACTTTGTCGCGCTCCTCGAGTCCGTGCCTCCCCAAGTCGTGGTTGTGCTGGACGAGGCTTACTACGAATATGCTGCCCACCTGGACTTCTACCCGCAAGGAGTGGATCTCGTTCGATCCGGCCGTCAGGTCGTGGTGCTGAGAACCTTCAGCAAAGCCTATGGTCTTGCCGGGATTCGCGTTGGCTACGGCTTCGCCTCGCCAGAGATCACCGACGCCATCGACCGCGCCCGCGAGCCATTTGACGTAAACAGCCTGGCCCAGGCAGCTGCCATCGCTGCCCTCTCCGACGAAGACCATCTCAGCCGGTCACGAACCCTGAACCTGGACGGCCTCTTGCGGATCACCCGCGAGGTGGAAGCAATGGGCTACACAGTGATCCCAAGTTTCGCCAATTTCATTTGTATCCAAACGGATCGCCCAGCAGGAGACATCTTTCAGGCTTTGCTCCACCAAGGCATCATCGTCCGGAGCGGCGACCCATTGGGGATGCCTGGTGTCATACGAGTCTCGATCGGGACGGAAGAAGAAATCACGGCATTCCTCAAGGCCTTTAGCCAGGTCATGCAAAGTTTGCCGGTTTGACTCTCTGTGATGTGCCTCGGATGACCGGACTCCGGAAGAGCTAGGGTATGGCAGACTTTCCTCTTCTTCAAGGAACTCATAGACTAGGTCGAGTTTCTTGGCTGGAAAGGCTCCCCCTCGTCGGTTCGTTTGTTGCCTACGGCCGGCAGCTCAGAGAAGAAAAGGCCCTGGTGAATCAGGCTGTTGAGCGAGGCCCTGTTCCCGCAGAAGTCTGGGAGAGCCGACATTACAACCCCCTGATTCGAGAGAAGCTGGAAACGATCGTCAGGGATCACGCTTTCCCGATGCAAAGCCAGTTCCATCCCGACGACCCCTTCGAACTGATGATGGTCTTGCGGTACGGAGACCTCAATGAGGTCGAAATCATGATGACCATCGAGGAGGAGTTTGGAATCGAGTTCACCCCTTGTCTGGTTCAGTGGCTCGTGAATGAACAGGTGACGTTTTTGCACTTCACCCAGTTCGTGGAGGACTTCTCGTCGGGATCACCCACCTGATTTCGCGCCCCATTCCGGCGGAATCGGCGCGGCTTGGCAGAGTCATGCTGGGAGCTCCCCCTTCAAACCTTGTTCCCGACCACCCTGGGAAAATCGGCGCGGCCGGGCAGAGTCCCGATGAAATCGGGACGAGGGAGTGGCCTTGGGCGGACGCGACGATTTCCTTCGACCATGGGCCCAAAGACCCAACTTCTCCCTGCGATTCACGACAACCAAAATCCCTCTACTCCGAGTCGGGAACAGGAGATGAAATGATTGCGTAATCAAGTATTACGAAACGTTTCGGGTTAACCTCGCTCGACAGCCAGAAGAATCACCAGATCTTGGGTTTTTTCAAAAAAAATTCTCGCACCCGTGAAATTAAAAGTCACAGTAGCGTAATATTCCGAAACGTTTCGCGAATCGTTTCGTAGAAGGAGTCCAATGCCGGCCACCATCCGAGATATAGCAAAGAAGCTGAACATCTCCGTGAGCACCGTCTCGTACGCGCTCAACAATGGCCCGCGCCCCGTGCCAGACCACGTTAAGAAGAAAGTCTTTGACGTAGCAAAGGAACTCGACTACCGACCAAACCGCATCGCCAGGAGCCTCATCACCAGGAGAAGCCGCACGATAGGATTTGTTCTTGAAAAGCCAGAGCACAACATCTTCCTTGGACCCTACGTCCAGCTCATCGTCAACGGAGTCATCAACGCCTGCGAAGATCACCGCCACGACTTGCTCCTCTTTGCCCAACATGGCGCCGTAAGCCAAGAAGAGTTTGTCAATCAGCTTCTGGATGGCCGCGCGGATGGCCTCGTTTTTACTTGCGGAGAATCACTGCTCCCGATCATCGAAGAAGTCCACCAAAGAGGGATCCCCTTTGTCGTCGTTGGAGCAGGGGCACCCCCCTATTCCCACTCGTTCCAAGCAGACAACGACCTCGGAATTGAGCAGGCTATTGATCACCTTGCCGACTTGGGCCATACCAAAATTGGTTTCGTTCGGGGCAACGCAACCCACGGAGACGCTATCCACCGTCTTTCCGCCTTTAGAAGAACCATGAGCGAGCGAGGACTCGCCGTCCACAGCGACTGGGTCTGGGAAGGAAACTTCACCGTCGAATCAGGTGAATCTGCCCTGGCCTCCTACCTCTCGCTCCCAGAGAAACCCACTGCAATTATTGCCGCAAACGACGAAATGGCTATTGGAGTCTTGCGAAAAGCAAGGGCCGAAGGCATCGAGATTCCCCAACGACTGAGCGTGGTCGGCTTTGACGATTCCCCCCACACTCAAGGTCTCTACCCAGGTCTCACCACCATCCACCAACCAGTCAGCGAAATCGGCTCCGCCGCAGCCCACGGCCTCTTCCAACTCATCGATGAAAGGCCGACTGACCAACCCAGTTTCTTCCCGACTAGACTCGTCGTTCGAGCGTCCACAGCGGCTCCAACGAAGGAACCCAATAACCATGAAATCAAATAACAGAGCATTTACGCTCATTGAACTCCTCGTCGTGATCGCAATCATTGCGATCCTGGCGGCCATTCTCTTCCCTGTATTCGCCCAAGCCAAAGCAGCTGCGAAGACGACGAAAACCGTTAGCAACATGAGAAACCTCGGCACGGCCTTTGCGCTCTACCAAGGTGACTACGACGACGTGTATCAAATGCGAGGCACCCTCAACGGAAATGGACTGTCTTGGGTTAACGGTGCCTGCGGCGGAACCTTCGGTTGCCCAATGTGGGACACAGTCATGTTCCCCTACACGAAGAACCTCGAGATCGGACAGTCTGACTTCGACCGAGCCCCACGATACTTCATCTCTCCCGGTTTCACTGGTAAGAGATCCTTCCGTGTGGCTGGAAACGTCGTCCGCGGCTGGGCCGGCTGGAACACCTGGGACGGGCAAAACTACGGATGGCAAGGAACAAGTGCGACCTCCATCCCCAACCCCAGCAACACCATCCTCCTGCTTGAGCAAAGGTCGTTTGTATTCCCATGGACGTCTACAATGTGGCCAGGAGCCTTCGCTCAAGAATTCCAAACTTTCCAAGCAAGCTCCGCCAATACCATCGCCAACGATGATCCAATCAATGCTGGGATCGCGGACGCAGCCGAACGGTACGCCTCCGGGATCGACTTCGCGAATGCAAACAAGGCGATCTACCTGATGACCGATGGATCGGTACGAAACCGACCCCGTGGATTCATCTTCCCAGGTTATCAGCAGAGACGAGGAGCCGGAAACAACGCGGTTGATACCACCCTGCGCGGAGTCTGCACCGACGCTGATCCGTTCTTCCCGAACGCGCAAGACTGCGCCCTTCCCCAATAACCGAAGGTCATCGCTAGGAGCCAAAGACTCGTCTTTGGCTCCTAGCTCTCTACGTCAGTCTTTCCCGTCGACTTAAGATAAAGCGATCTGACTTATGAAAAAAGAAATACCCGTTCCTCTCATCGTTCTCATCGTGCTTGCCTGTGTGGCTCTTGCTGGCTTTTTCATCTTCCGCGGAACAGCAGGTCCCCCAGAATTTGAGTCAGCCGCGACTCCAAAACGGATCCCAGAACACATTTTCAATAGCTACTCGCCAGCGGACCAGCAACGTCTTAAGGAAGAAGGCTATGAAATCGTCAAGCAAGGAGAAATTCCAAACGAGATGAAGCAAAACCCATACGCGAGCTCCGGAGCAACCCCTCCCGCCCAGCCTCCAGGCGGTAACTAATTCTTAACTCCTTGCATAGCAATGATCATCACAGCTCTTGCTCTCCTCAACACAAGTCAACTCAGCGCGCCAATTGTTGACTTAACTCGCCTTCCCTTCTCCGCTTGGGAAGGCGAGGGGGTCATAACCTCACGCACATCGTCAGGTCTCCGAATCACTTTTCCAACCAAAAGGTCAAGCCAGATCCGGATTCGAATTCCAAAATCCGATGGAGTCGGAGGCGTTGCCCTCCGGTTCCGAAAGGTGGATGGGCCTGACGGGTGGCACTTCATGCTGGTTGGGCAAGACGGTCGTGAGACAGTCGAAGCAGGAGGCTGGGTGGCGGGAGACCATTGGTGGCTACTGCGAGGAGGAAAAGCCCAATCAATTCTAGGAGGCCTTGGATACGGAGTTCCGATCGAAGGCCCCAATTCAATGGCTGGCAACAAGGCCAACCAAGATCGAATCGACTGGGTCGGATTCAGAATCGACTTTCCACCACAGCCAGTCACACTCCTCTTTACCGAAATCCGTTTGAGCGGAATTCCTTCCACCAACCAGTTGGTGGATAAGTTCGGCCAATCCACCCTGAGAAACTGGGCGGACAAGGTCAAAGACGAAGCCGACCTCAAAGCCAAAATGGCAAGAGACGAGCAAGACACTACCCAAACGCCAGTTCTCCCGAATCGTGATCAGTGGGGGGGCTGGAAAGACGGGCCAAAGCTCGAGGCAACGGGAAGATTCCGGACTCAAAAACTCGATGGGAGGTGGTGGATCGTCACCCCAAGCGGAACCCTCTTCCTCTCTCTCGGCCTCAACAATATCATCGCCGAAGAATCGACCCTCACCGAAGCCAGAGAACAGATGTTTCAATGGCTCCCAGATGAGAAGGATCCCCTCGCGAGATTCTACGGCAAAGCTGGAATGATTCTCGCTGGCCATGTCGGGGAAGGATCGCGAACAATCGATTTTGGAGGACTGAACAGCTTCCGACTTTATGGTGAAGCCTGGCGCGAGAACTTTTACAAAAATGTCGAAAGGCGAATCCCATCCTGGGGCTTCAACACCCTCGCAAATTGGACGGACGACGCTCTCGTCCAACGACGGAAAATCCCCTATGTCGCGACGACTGCCGTCTGGGGACCAAGCCGAACCCTCTTCGGTGCGCCAGACCCATTCAATCCTGTCTTCGAAGAAACCCTCAGAAGCGACATCGCTCGTGTCCAGCCCTGGGCGAAAAACGATCCTTGGTGCATGGGGATCTTTGTCGACAATGAGATCAACTGGGGATCAGGAGACGCTGGACCAGGAAGAATCTTTTACTTCCGCGCCGCCCTCAGCACCTCGTCCGATAACTTCGCCAAACAAGAGCTCCGAAAGCACTTCGAAGCCAAGTACGGCCAAATCGAAAGGCTCAACCAAGCCTGGAATACGAACTTTGGTTCCTGGAACCAGCTTCTCCAGCAGCCACTCACCCTCACGAACGAGCAACTGGCAGACCCCAAAATTTATGGCGATGGACTAGAGTTCAGTCAAATGGTCTATCGCCAATACTTCCGGGTTGTGAAGCGAGTCGTAAACGAAATGCTTCCCGGAACGATGCTCCTTGGCCCCCGGTTCCACGCTTGGACGCCAGACGCAGCTCTCATTGCTGCCGAATACTGTGACATCGTCAGCTTCAATAGCTACTCCCCCGAACCTCGACCTGGCTGGCTGCCCAAAGGCTTCGATGCGCCAGTCCTCTTTGGCGAATTTGGCTTCCGAGGACGCGACAGTGGATTCTTTAACCGTGTTGGGACAGATGCCATGACCCAACGTGAACGGGGCCAGAAATTTGCCAACTTTAGCCGTGTTGCTCTCGCCGACCCCAGGGTCGTGGGGCTTCACTGGTTCCGCTATCGAGACCAGTCTGTCCTGGGCCGACCGATGGACGGAGAAAATGCGAACTTTGGCTTTGTGCAGATCACCGATATCCCCTACCGAGACATGGTGACCGCCGCGCGAAACCTCCACCGCGACATCTACCAGTGGCGCATGAGACAATCTTTAATCATCAGATAGAACGACAGCAGAACGCTTATTTTTTGGCCACACAGGGATCCCTCCTTGGTGTGGCCACCTCTTTTAAGGCACTCTGGTATTTTGGTCATCTCGTAACCGGTAGACTCAAGTTATATGATTCTGGTGACCGGCGGTTGCGGCTTTATCGGAGCAAATTTCTTAAACTGGGCGACACGGGAGTTTCCCCATGAGAAGTTCGTCAACCTCGATGTCCTCACCTACGCAGCCAATCGCATGAGTGTGCGCGAGGCAGAGGAGAGAGGAAACTGCGACTTTCGCCAAATTGACCTCGCAAACGAAGAACAGGTTCGAGAAACGATCCGAGAGTTAAAACCCCAAAAGGTCTTTCACTTTGCCGCCGAGACCCATGTTGATCGATCCATCCGCGACCCACGAATCTTCGTTCATTCTAATATCCTTGGTACCTTTCATCTTCTGGAAGCCTGTCGGGAAGTCTGGGGCAACCATTGGGAAGGTAAAGTCTTTCACCACGTTTCCACCGACGAAGTCTATGGCTCCTTAGGCGATACGGGAGCCTTTGTTGAGACGACTGCTTACGACCCAAGCAGTCCCTATTCAGCCACCAAAGCCGCGAGTGATCACTTGGTAAATGCCTACTGTCACACCTACGGCTTTCCAGCCAAAATCACAAATTGCAGTAACAACTATGGCCCTTATCAATTTCCTGAAAAGCTCATTCCTCTCATGATTCTGAATTGCCTTGCGGGAAAGTCCCTTCCCGTCTATGGCGAAGGAACAAACGTTCGAGATTGGCTCTTTGTTTGGGACCATTGCGACGCAATCTGGAAGGTTGCCCACCACGGCAAGAACGGAGAAACTTACAACATTGGGGGGGCGAGCGAGAAGCGAAACATCGACATTGTCAAGGGTATTTGCACTGTAGTAGAGGAACTCACAGGAAGGAAAAACCTTCAAGATCTCATCACCTTCGTTCCAGATCGTCCCGGACATGACTGGCGATACGCGATCGACTTCAGTAAAGTTGAAAGAGAGATCGGGTGGCTACCTAGTACCACCTTTGAACAAGGCCTCCGTAAGACTGTCACCTGGTACCTCGAAAACTCAAAGTGGGTGGAATCAGTTCAAACAGGCGAATATCGAAACTGGATAGCGACCCACTACCAAGGAGAAATTAAACCGTGAGAAGAAAGGGAATTGTTCTCGCCGGAGGAAGTGGTTCCCGGCTCTACCCAAACACGATCGCCACGAGTAAACAACTAATTCCCGTTTACAGTAAACCAATGATCTACTATCCCTTAAGCGTCTTGATGCTAGCAGGGATCCGGGAAATCCTTATCATCACAACTCCAGAAGATCAAGCATCTTTCCAAAGACTTTTGGGGGACGGAAGTCAATTCGGGATCGATCTCCACTATAAGGTTCAACCAAAACCAGAGGGCCTTGCGCAAGCCTTCCTTATCGGCGAAGACTTTCTTAAGGGTTCGCCATCTGCCCTCATTCTCGGTGACAACATTTTCTATGGACAAAATCTCAGCGGCCTCGTCACAGAAGCAAACGAAAGAACCACCGGGGCTACTGTCTTCGCCTATCAGGTGGACGAACCTCAACACTATGGAGTCGTCAGCTTTGACCAGAAAGGCAAAGCCATCGACCTCGAAGAAAAGCCAGCCGACCCGAAATCAAATTTTGCCGTGACTGGTCTCTATTTTTTTGATCCAGAGGTCGTTGACCTGGCCAAGTCACTCAAACCGTCTCCTCGGGGCGAACTTGAAATCACGGATCTCAATCGCCTCTACCTCCAAAGAAACAGCCTCCACGTGACACGGTTTGGTCGGGGATTTGCCTGGCTCGACACTGGTTCGCCAGACTCGATGCTCGAGGCCGCAAACTTTGTCTCCGCCATCGAAAAACGACAAGGTCTGATGGTCGCTTGCCTAGAAGAGATTGGTTTCCGAAAGGGATGGATTCACCTGGATCAGCTCTTGGCCTCAGCCCAAAGATACGCAAAAAACTCTTATGGTCAGTACCTCGCTAAAATTCATGACCAAGCCCAACAACTCGAAGAAACTAAAGAACTATGAGAGTCATCGAAACCAAGCTTCCTGGAGTTCTGCTGATCATGCCAAGAGTCTTTGAAGATGAGCGGGGATTTTTTATGGAAATCTTTCACGAAGCTCGCTACGCAGAAAACGCGATCACAGGCCCTTGGCGCCAAGATAACCTGAGCTATTCGAAGAGAGGAGTCTTGAGAGGTCTCCATTACCAAAATCCAGAACCTCAAGGAAAACTAGTCTCGGTCGTCGCAGGTGAAGTGTGGGATGTTGCCGTGGATATTCGACAAGGTTCCCCCACATTTGGTAAGTGGCATGGCGAGATACTCAGCGCAGAAAACCACCGACAGCTTTGGGTGCCAGAAGGATTTGCCCACGGCTTTGTCGTCCTTAGCGAAGAAGCTCTCTTCAGCTACAAGTGCACTTCCCTGTACAAGGGAAACTACGATTCAGGGATCCGCTGGGATGACCCAGAAATTGCCATCGAGTGGCCAATCACTAACCCACTCATCTCTCCTAAAGATGCAAACCTGCCATTTCTCAGCGTGGCGAATAACCTACCCATTTTTAGATTCTAAGAGTCACAAAATCTACCGCGTCACGGATCACTCCTTTATCGCGTAAGACTCGAAAGTGACCAAGGCCTGTTGTGCGGATTAGCCTGGCACCTGGCCAAGCTTCTACAATCAATTCCGCCTCGGAAATTGACACTTCTTGGTCTCCCTCATCGTGAATCACCAGTGCATCCGCTGCCAGGCGACCTGCGACTTGGTGGATGGAGTGGCTCCCCAACAGGCCGCGACCAAAATACTCCTCGCTGATCTCCATCATCTCCTCAACCCCATTGGGGGACAGGCCGCAGGCCACCGCCCATTGGCGAAATCGCAGAGGAATAAGGCAAGTTGGGGACACCATCGCAACCCGACGAATCGGGACACCCCCCAAAAGGGAAAAGGTCAAGCCAAGGGATCCAAAAGAATGGCTGATTGCGGCACAGGGAGCGACAAAAGCCTCGGTCAAGTTCCGAATACACTCTCCGACCCGCAAGGCATGGCAAAACTCTCCCTCGCTCTCCCCATGTCCTGGATGGTCAAAGGCCAAGACTCCATGCTCTGTCGCTAGAATAGGATCGACAAAGGCGGTCATTGTCGCAGCCCGAGCCCCCCAGCCATGCAAGGCCAAAACGTAGGGAGCCTCACCCCAGCGATAGCCTTGAATTCTGTCCCCGCCTTGGGTGAAGTGAATCAATTCAGCCCGATCCATCACCAGGGCTTCCTTTCTGGCAACACCAATCCGAGGAGCCTTGCCAAAAAGGTCGAACGCCTCCCGTGGACTGAGGGAAGGATCCATCTTCAACCCGACCATTGATTCCGGAAGGCTCTGAAGCTCAGACATATCTTCAAGATGACATCCAAGGAGAAAGCCCAATGGGGCTTTCCAGACTTGGCCCAGTTCCCAAAGTGGCTGAAACTATTCCATTCTCACCCGCAGTTTCGGTAAACCAACCCTATGTTGAGCTTTATCGTCATTTCTCTGAGTCAAGCGCAATGGGAATCCGAGATCACTGCCAATCGAGCCGAATTATTGCAAGGAGTTAAAACGATTGCGAGTCCAGGAATCCCTGGCCCAGTGGCTTGTCTGACTCCCCAGGCGATGCCTCTTGTCTTGGCAAAGGATGGCGAAGTCACCACCCCAGTCGTGGCAACCTCTGTTTCCGGCACCCTGTCGATTCTCGCCTTCGGACATCCTGGCTACCTTGAACCAGGGACGTGGGCCAACACGGATACCCTTCGCCTGTTTCAAAACATGGTTCGTCGCGTCGGTGGCGACAAAACTCAGGTACTCGTAATCGGCAACCAGCCACTCGCCAATCATCTGCGTCAAAACCAAGTCTCCGTCTTAGAGAACCAGTCGGATTTTTCTGCCGCAGACGTGATCATCGTGAGTGGCCATTCCGACGATCCTCTCCTTAACCGGATCGGGGAATGGCTGACCCAACGGCGTACTGCTGACAAAAAAGCAGGACTTATCACGGCAGGGCTCGGCTGGGGCTGGCTGCAGCTTAACCCCGGCAAAACTCTTTCCACCCACCCTGGCAACCGTCTCCTCGCACCATTTGGAATTGCGATCGGAGATGGATTCTTGGACAGTGGGAAGCCAATTCCGACAAGCCTGGTTCCGACAGTCGCTCATCATGCGGGACTCTCGATTTCCCTAGTGGAAAGCTTTAGCCCCCTCAACCGCCGAAATGCTCTCTACACTCTGAAAGCAGCCCTCGGGGCATCTCCGGAAGATTCTGCTTTCCTAGGATTCATTCGAGAAAGGACTGGTGATTCTGGGGCGCACCTGCCTAAAACTAACCAACCGGTTGGTGAAAACAATCCGATCGCAATGCTCGTATCTGGCTACACCAACCGGAAGCTACTGGCGAACCCGACCCTTCCTCCGGCAGAAACGGACTTCCCCCATCTGGGGGTAACAGTCAGCGAATTGCGCAACCAGGTGAGTGCCAAGCCTGTTTCTGTGAGAGTCACTGCAACTCGCTGGGAGAGTACGGGAGCCTATGCAGCGCCGGGAATTCCGGTTGACGTGACAGTCCCAAGCGGTGAAACTGGCTTGTTCTTGCGAATCGGGGCCCACACCGACACTCTTTGGCATTTGCGCGAGTGGCGCAGGTTGCCAGAGATTTCAATCCGAGTGCCTCTCAGTCCTGGCCACCAAACGGTTACTTCACCATTTGGTGGCCTTATATATCTTGAATCGAGTGGAGCAAAGGCAACGACCCAAACCGTGACCCTCCGCCAAACTGTGCCAGCCCCGCGCTTTGTTCTGGAAGAGACGACCCTTGCCCAGTGGAAGACAATTCGAAATCTCCCCGGACCATGGGCGGAACTTGAGAGCGACAAACTCATCTTGACAGTCCCGAGTCGCATTGTTCGAAGTCTCGAGAATCCCCACGAGGTGATGGCGTTTTGGGACCGCGTCATGGATAGTCAAGCCGACCTCGCCGGCTGGTCCCGCACACGCAAGAGCCCAGAAAGAATGGTTCCAGACGTCCAGATTTCAGCCGGCTACATGCATGCTGGCTACCCCATCATGACGCATCTGGATGTCGAACCAGATTTTGTCCAAATGGATAAGTTGCGCAAAGGAAATTGGGGTTTCTTTCACGAACTAGGCCATAACCACCAAAGCGACGACTGGACTTTTGATGGCACGGTAGAGGTTACGGTTAACCTTTTCACCCTCTACACCTACGACACAGTGATCGGCTCTCGGCCAAAGGATCGACTCTTTGATCCTGGTCAGTGTCTCAGCTATTTTAGGAAACATGTCGAGCAAAACGCCAAAAGTTTCGAAAAGTGGAAGCAAGATCCCTTCCTCGCCCTCGCCATGTACGGACAACTGCAGAATGCTTTTGGCTGGGATGCGTACAAGAAAGTCTTCCGTGAATACCTTGGCTTGCCTGCGAGTGAGCGCCCCAGAACAGAGGCACAAAAGCGCGATCAGTGGATGATTCGCTTCAGTCGAGCCGTTGGTCGAAACTTGGGGCCATTCTTCGATGCCTGGGGAGTACCTGTGAGCCCCGAAGCCAAGGCTCAAGTGGCGAGCTTGCCATCGTGGATGCCAGACAGGATGTAGCAGGGCAAGAAAAACTCCTCTTGCCCTGCTGGACTGTGGCGGACAAGAGGAGCAGACCGATCACAAGGCTATAAGCCTTCGGGGAGAGGCTTCTCAGTCACTTTTGTCGTCGTACGAACCTCAAGGCTACCACCGGGAGTGATCCTGAAGGCGAGGGGAATCGTGGTCACGCCGGAACTGAAATAAGGAGTTTCCTTGACTCCTTTGTTATCTTTAAAGTTGATAGAGTAGTAGTTAGAACTCTTCGATAGAGGTTTCCAATCGGAGCTCAAGGCAACTGGCTCGCCACTCCTCGGGTAAAAGGTTGTCGCAAAGGTGGATCTTGCTTCGATCAGGACTTCAATCTCGTATCCCACTGCGTTTTTGATGAATTGCTCCACCTTCTCTGGCATCGTAAGCACACCAGCGGCAACTCTTAAATTGTACTGGATCTCCGGCTTCGCCTTCGGCTGGAATGTGATCTTCTCGTGGAGCTCCTTGCCACTAAAATAGTCACTTAAGACCACCTCGTCCCAAGTAGGCCTTAAGCTCTCGCTTTTGATCTCAGAGCTCAAATAGGGGCGCGGGGAACGATCTCCGACGCTATAGATGATTTCGATTGACTGGTCGCCGTTGAGGGGACGAAGCGTTTTGTCTGATGTGAGGCTCAAAAGAGCTAAGGTTGTCAACATGTTTTTTCCTTCTTTAGGTCTTTGCGTTTCAGCTTTAGCGATACAGATGATTGTGAGGATAAGAATTCACACTTACTCGTTAATGGATTGGATCGACCATTCAGTCTCGACACCATACTTTGAGACAGCAAGGGCCAGACAGTCTGGTGTGCCAGGGAGCGAATTCCAAGAGGTCCAAGTATCCACCCTTCCTTCATTTTCTACGATCCAAGTACCAATTCGTGATCCGTCACTTTGAAGGGCAAGGTTTACAGTTTTCGTCTGATAAGAACCCCATGAACCGTAGGTTTCACTTCCTTCTGACTTAAAAAGCCCAGGCCAGATTGCCGCTGGGACGCCCTCGACATCCGCCTGAGCTAAACCTGATTGACTGGTCTTTGCCGCAGCTTTTCCGTCGGTGAGATCGCTGATGGGGATGTAGATTGGCGGCGCAGGAGGAAACGGCATGATCCAGCCAGTAGGCTCCGAGGTCGTGAGGGAAGCACTGGCGAAGCGGTAATTCCGTACGCGGTAGCGGACAGTGATTGAAGATCGCGGCGTACTGCCTGCCGCGAGTTTGAAAACAACTTGGGCAGACCTAATGTTGCTTGCCGCTGCTTGCGCCAAACCAAGGTAGTCAGTGCTTGCCGATGAACGGGCCTCGACTTTGATCAGAGCCAACTGCTGATCTAGGGGCCCCGAAAACCATTCTGCCGCGACCCCGGGCGGTAAAGAATCTCTCAATGGGAGTTGCACGTCAACCAATAACTGGGCTCTCGCCAGACTTGCTAACAGAGAGAGAGAGAGAGAGAGAGCTAGTTTTCTTCCCATGGAGAAGAGACTACAGGGTTTTCAGTCGAAATGTCAATAAAGCCAGCAAAAATCATCAAAAATGACAAACTAAACCAAAAAGATCAACAGCCATTCTAACCAGTGAACCTTCAACGTTTTAGAATCGACTGGATCGCCTCACGCAGGCGATCCACAGGCAAACCCACAACATTCGAGATTTCTCCTTTCACTTGAGTAATAAAGGGTCTCGCTCCACCCTGGAGTCCATAAGCTCCTGCCTTATCCATCGGCTCCCCAGTTGCGATGTAGTCCAATATCTCCTTTTCTGACATTTCCTTAAACGTCACTTCGCTCGATTCGGTAAAAGCAGACATGCCCCCTGGCCACCGCAGACAGACTCCCGTGATCACAGTGTGGCTCCGCCCCTGAAGCTGGGTCAGAATTGCAAAAGCATCTGCCTCATCTCTGGGTTTTGTCAGCTGACGCCACTCCCCATCCAGCTCTTTCAAGGCAACCACTGTATCCCCTGCGATCACGAGGCTATCTTGATGACTTTCAAAAACGGTAAGGGCCTTCTCCTTTGCCAGGCGTTGAGCCGTCACAAATGGGTCAGAATCTGTGAATTCGTCCTCATCGATGCCAGGAACAACCACCTCAAAATCAGGCAGGATCTCGCGCAACAAGTCGCGACGGCGGGGCGATCCACTCGCCAAAACCACTGGCCAAACGGGAGAAGTCATCCCCTAGACCCTACCCAAAGCCGCTAAGCCCCCCCAAGACCGAAAGGAACCAGATAAAATGATTGAAACATCGTGCGTGTCCCTTTTATCGACCTCAAGGCCCAGTACAACGACGTCAAAGCCGAAATCGACTCCAGCGTCCAAGAAGTTCTCTCCACCGGCGCATACGTCCTGGGAAAGTACAACAAACAGCTCGAAGCATCGATCGCCGAGCGTCACCAAGTCAAACACGCGATCGCAGTGAACAGTGGCACAGATGCCTTGCGCATCCTCATGCAAGCGGCAGGGATCGAACCTGGCGACGAAGTCATCACCACCGCTTTCACCTTTGTCGCAAGTGTCGAGACAATCGCGCAACTGGGTGCGACCCCAGTCTTAGTCGAGATCGATCCCGCGACTTTCTGCATTGATCCAGACGCCATCGAAGCAGCGATCACCCCAAGAACAAAGGCGATTTTGCCCATCCACCTCTTTGGCCAACTCTGCGACATGACCAAGATCAAGGCAATTGCGGATCGCCATGGGCTCATGATCCTCGAAGATGCCGCGCAGGTCACTTTCGGCCACCACAAGGGAATCTACACTGGCAACTGGGGGCATGGCTGCGGCATCAGTTTTTACGTCACCAAAAACCTCGGGGCCGCTGGCGACGGTGGGATGATCCTCACAAACGACGACGAGATCGCTCGACGCTGCCTCTCCCTGAGGATCCATGGTATGGGGCGGGAGCGCTACTATTACGATGAGATCGGTTACACAAGCCGTCTGGCGGAGCTCCAGGCTGCTGTGCTTTGCGCCAAGCTGCAAAAGCTCGATGACTGGAACGAGAATCGTGCCTCCGTCGCCATGGTCTACCTGGAAGAGCTTTCTGGCCTGGATCTCCACTTGCCCGTCACCCTCGAGGGCAATAACAACACCTGGCACCAGTTCACCCTGAGAACAACTCGTCGCGAAGAGCTGATTTCATTCCTGAAGGAGAGAGAGATCGACAGTGGCATCTACTATCCCGTGCCACTCCATCTCCACGCGCCCTATGGTGCCTATGGTGCCGGCGAAGGAAGCCTCCCCCTCACAGAAGAAGTCAGCAAACAGTGCCTGAGCATTCCGGTTCATCAACACATGACCCAAGATCAGGCCCACTTCGTCGCCTCCTCCATTAGGGAATTTGCTCTCAAAACCGTCTCGGTCTAGGTTCAAATCATCAAATTAGTCAAGTGGTCACCAAACCTGCACTAGGTCTGGCTACGACACACCCTATAATCTCCTAGGAGAAGTTCGATGAAGAGACTGGCGTGGAACATCGGGGGATTCATTTTCCTCAGTCTAGGGATCCTCGGCCTGAATCTGCCAATTTTGCCTGGCACGATCTTCTTGATTCTGGCCCTCGCTTGTTTTCTTAAAGGGGCAAATGACAGACAGGTTGCCTGGCTGTTCAACCACCCAAGATTCGGCCCGTCCCTCCGTCACTGGAATGCCTACAAAGCGATTCCTCTCCCGATCAAGTGGCTTGCTTGCTTATGCATCGCTCTTTCCTGCGGAGCTAGCGCGGTCTTTCTCGTACCTCATCCAGGGGTGAGAATTGCGATTGCTGTTACTGGTCTGCTTGGAATTCTCTACATCGTGACCAGAAAGACTGCCACCCCAGATATGGTCACCCCTCCTGCCACTGTGCAAGAGGAAACAGTCGCGCAGCAAGTAACTGAGCCAAAGACTGCGACGAACCGAAGCATCGCCTAGGCCCCCACTTTTTAAGTCCCAGTCTCTGGTGCAAAACTCACCATGAACCAGACCAAATCCCAGTATCATACCGGGACGGTGAGTCGCTCCCTCCCATTCTCTTTTCTCCTCTGTGCCCTGGCCTTGCTGTTGGTCGGCTGTCGCGGTTCTGCCCCAATCATAGGCGGCAATTTCGGTGCTCCGAACCCCCAGTCCGCCGCTGACCCCGAACCAGCCTTCAAGGAGATCTCCCTCAAGGCCCTCAGTGATAAAGTTCTCGTGATCATGTACCACGACGTCGTGGGGGAGCGCGGCCCCGGCACAGAGTGGTTCGACATCACTCAGGCCCAGTTCGAAGAGCAAATCGAGCTCGTCAAGATGAATGGCGGCAACTTCATCAGTGTTGAGCAACTTACTGACCATCTCACGAAGGGGACTCCGATCCCCCCTCGCAGCGTCGTCCTCACCTTTGACGACAACTACACGGGAATCTGGGACTGGGCTGTGCCAGTGCTCAAGCGCTTCGACGTTCCCTATGCTGTTTATGTCCATACGAACTTTGTCGGAGGAACTACTGGCAGACCGAAAATGACCTGGGCGCAGCTTAGGGAGCTCAAGCGCACCACCAAGATTCACATCGGGGCTCACACCCACACCCACCCAGAAGACCTCACTCTTCTCAGCCGCGAGCAACAGAGAAAGGAGTTGGAAGAGTCCAAAAAAATCCTCGAGGCTCAGTTGGATATGACGATTACCTCGATGGCATGGGCGAACGGGAAACATGATGAATTCACCATGGAGCTAGCCAGAGAGCTCGGATACAAAATCGCCTTTGATATGAATTCCGGAATCGCTCAGCAATCCAAGAGCATCATGGCGGTTCACCGCTTCCCCTGGAACAAGATGGAGCAAGGCTGGGATGAGAGGGAGATTCAGCTTGGAACGGGATTCCGCCTTGGGGTGGTGGATCTTGCGCCAGACACGCCAGTGGATCAAATCAGACTGACTAAGGGAACGATCAATTACAGTTTCCTCGTGGGAGGGCTTCCCAAAACGATGCTCTCATCAAGTCGGATGGGGGTCTCGGAGTTTGTCCAGGAGGCGGGAGCAGTCGGGGGAATCAATGGCGGATTCTTCCTGCTCGCAGCCATCCGCGAGACGGATAACCGCATGATCGGCCCGATCAAGACCGACGCTAACCCAGTCGTTCTCCCTTCTGCCATGAAGACGGAGTTGGATCGGCTCAGAAATCGTCCTCTCGTGGTTTGGAGCCCCGAGAAAATCGCCTTCATCCCCTACGTGCCGGAGAGAATGGATGACCCAGAGCTTCTGAAAACAGTTGTCCCCTCTTTTACAAACTGTTTCCTGGGTGGTGCTTGGCTGGTGGTGGATGGCCGCCCACTCACCAAAGAGCAAATCCTGAGTCATGGATCTCAGGATGCCCAAGATCCCAGACGCAGAGCATTTTTTGGCGTGATGAGAGATGGTCGGATTGTCGCTGGGGCCTCTCTGAGTTCCGTTTCGAGCTCGATGCTGGCTCAGGCGGCAGCTGAGATCGGGTGCCTTTACGCTGTTCTGCTCGATTCTGGCTTCTCGACTTCTCTCGTCCTGGGTGACCAAATTCTGGCGAGCGGTCACAGTACCAAAGATCGACCGAGTCGCCCTGTGCCCCATGCGATTGTGTTGATGGGAACCTTAGCTGAAGGGGCGATGAACCCGGTTCCCGTTATCAGCACTCTTCACACGCGGCAGCCTGACTTCATCTTTGGACGATTCCGCGATCCATTGCGAGGTTCAT
>JALOLT010000135.1 GCA_025455775.1 Fimbriimonadaceae bacterium | reverse complement strand
TGTGCTTCAAAGCATGAAACTAACAGTTACACGTGAGTTTGAACCGCGAGTAGCCCTTGAACCAACTGGTTAAAATGAGCCAAGCAAAGCCATAGACTCTGAGTAACCAAGCTGAAAGGACAGGAATTTCCCCAGGATCATACACCTTAGAAAACAGGAAAAGCACCCCTAGGCCTTCGGTCGTAAGAGAAAATCATGACAAAAGAGGAGACCCATAGAAGCTGAAAACAAGTCATACTGAATTGTATGGCAGACCCCAAAGACGTGCAAACCTGCTGATGTACGGGCTGAAGTGGAACTCGTCGCTAGAGTTCTTCGCCAGATTCCTGGCGTACGGGACGTCATCCTCGACTGCACATATCGCTCGTGACACAACAACTCCAATACTCGACCGCACTTGAAGCAATCCAACTGATCGAATCTGGCAACCGGGTCTACATCGGATCCAACTGTGGCCAGCCGGTCGTTCTGACCGACGCCCTCGGCACTCGCCACGATCTGCAGGAGGTCGAGATTGTTCACCTCCTCACCTTCGGCGGGGCACCCTACATGGCCCGCGAAGGCATGTGGCACAAAGCCTTCTTCATGTCTGGCAACACAAGAACCCACGTGAACGAGGGCCGAGCCGACTACATCCCGATCTTCCTCAGCGAGATCCCCCATCTCTTTTTGAAGGGAGAGATGCCAATCGACGTAGCGATGGTCTGCGTCTCGCCCCCAGACGAGCATGGCTACTGCTCGCTTGGGATCAGCGTTGATGTCGGATTGGCTGCCTGCCGAGTTGCCAAAAAGATCATTGCCGAGGTCAACCCCAACATGCCCCGCACCCTCGGCGACGCATTCATCCACGTTGATGACATTTCCTGCATGGTGTGGAGCGAAAGGCCGATGCTGGAGCATGACGCAGGCGAAATCGATGAGATCAGCCACGGCATCGCAAAGAACATCGCCGAACTTGTTTCGGATGGATGCTGCATCCAAACCGGAATTGGCAAGATCCCAAGCGCCCTTTTGCCCTTGCTGACAGAAAAGAACGACCTCGGAGTGCACACCGAAATGTTCAGCGACCCCCTCATCGATCTCATTGACCGGGGTGTCGTCAACTGTCGCGCCAAGAATGTGATGAAGGGTCACGTCGTTTCAACCTTTGCCATCGGAACAAGGAAGCTCTACGACTACGCCGACAACAACCCCTTCTTTGCCTTCCATCCGACCGAACTGGTGAACGATCCCTTCACTGTTGCCAGCAATGACAACATGATCGCAATCAATAGCGCGATTGAAGTCGACCTCACTGGGCAGGTTGTCAGCGACTCCATCGGTCGCCGCATCTACTCTGGGATCGGCGGGCAAGTGGACTTCATCCGAGGCGCAGCCAGGAGCAAAGGCGGCAAACCGATCATCGCGATTCCTTCGCTCACGCCTAAGGGTGTTTCGAAGATCTGTCCCGAGATCGCTCCCGGAGCAGGGGTCGTGACAAGCCGGGGTGACGTCCACTACGTCGTCACCGAACATGGCATCGCCTACCTCCACGGGAAGTCCCTGGGTGAACGATGCGAAGCCCTGATCAACATCAGCCACCCATCGGTTCGCGATGAACTCACGGAAAAAGCCAAAGAACTCGGCCTCTGGCGGCAGCCTCGTTGGCTCAGCTAAGTCTCGCGGCTCGCGGCTGTTTCATAAACTCTGCAACCCAATCTCCCCAGGTAGAAAAGCCGGGGAGATTGGCTTTCGGAGGGTCTCCTGTGCCAGCTTCAGCTCTTTTCGGTGATCTCATCAAGGACTCCCTCCACCCTAGCGAGATAAGACGCGATAATGTGAGTTTCGGTTTGCCCTGAGAATCGTGTACAGTAGCCCCATGCTACAATCGCGCCTTACAGTCCTTGCTTTCCTCTCGCTCCTCCTCACATGCGCCCAAGCCAGCCTGATTGATCGCCTCCAAGTAGACCTCACCTCTGGCTCGACAGGCCTCAATGACGTCAACGAGTTCACGCTCGAACTCCTCGGCGAGAGGGGCCAAGTGCTCGGTCAGGGTTTCGCTCGACCTCCCAGAGGAGGATGGGCAGGAGGGAGTAACCACCGATTTAACCTGCGACTGGATCGAACCGTAAAGATGAGAACCGTTCGGCGAATGGCGATTGGAGTCAGGGGCCAGAGTGGAGCAGCTGTTTTCAACACCTTCGACATCCAATCCATCCGAATCAGTTCAGGAGCCCAGGTGTTCTACCAAAACGACCGCTTTAACCAGAGATTTGATGACCGCCGCCGCAGAACCGAAACCGACCCCCTCACCACCTTTGACCCAACTGGAATGTCCACCCCCTTCATGGGAGCAGATATCGAGGTCAAAACAGGTGACGACCTGCGAGACGACAATTTTGCTACCCTGATGGTGATCTTCCGGGATGGCTCCATTGGGGCAGTGTCTTATTCTAAGCTTTCCGGTAATTCAACAACGAGTGGTCGCTTGCTGGCTGGTAGTTCCTCGAAATCTTTGATGGATATCGCAAGCCTCACTCTCATCACGTCCGGACTTCCCCCGCTCGGAACCAGGGTCGGAGGAGGCTACACCTATGATCCAGCCAGAACCGAAGACTTTTGGGATCTGCAAAACTTGGTCATTCGGGCCAAACTCAGCGACGGGGACACGATCGAAAGACGCTTTCCTCGGATTCTGGGGCGGTACGGAATGGGCAGAGTGAACCATCAATCATTCTCCCCCGAGGTGGTTTTGCCGAGCGGCATCGAGCGGCCCAGACGAGACCTTCCTGTCGTTTTGGCCTTGCTCATCCGGCCTGATTCCCGCATGACCTCACCAGCGAACGATGCTGCCGACCTCGAAGCCCGTTTCACCTATGAGGGCCGATCCCAGGAAGAAGTAGCAGCGGGAAGAGAACGACGAAACCAACCCCTCTTCGGCGGACGAGACAATTCCTCCATTTGGGCCGGCGGGCCGTCGTTTTCGCGGTACCTGGGCTGGGCATCAGCCGAAAGCAACGCCTGGCGATCCTGGACAAACGAGATCAATGGGGTTCGCCTCAGGCTCAGACCCTTCGGCAGTAGTTCGCTCACCCCTTACTCAGGCCCTGACGTTCTGCGCGTCGAAGGAGTGTTGCTGCTCCAAAAGAACCGCGGGCGAAGCGGAAACCCCTTCACCAACTTTGCATCCACAAACCAGTTCGACGGCTGGGTCGTCCTAGGGGCATCGTTCCGATCTTTTGAACTCAATTCCCGCAACCCCGAAACGGTCATCCCCATCCGCTATCGCCGTCTGCCCTAACAACGAGTAAAGCAACAAAAATGAGAGAAGCCACAACCCAACACGAGGGGTTGTGGCTTCTTCAGTCGGTCAGGAGATCTTAAGCCGGACCTGGCTCAAGGCGCGGGGGAAGCCCCGGCTGAGTACCTGTCTGAGGAACGTCACCCAAACCGCCAGACGGGGAATCGGGCGTGCGCTCGATCGGTGGCAAAGTCTCACCTTTCATCACTGCCAAGAACTGTTCCCGATCGAGGGTTTCCCGCTCCAGAAGGGCCTCCACCACACGATCTAACTCAGGGCGGTGGCTTGTCAAGATATCGGCGGTTCGCTGACGGCAAGACTCAACGATGTGTCGAACTTCTGCGTCTACGAGCTGGGCAACTTGTTCGCTGTAATCCCTGTCTTCCGTGTAGTCTCGACCAAGGAAGGGGTTCCTTTGGCGACGACCCAAAGCAAGAGTGCCGATCTTGTCGCTCATGCCATATTGGGTGACCATCGCTCGAACGATGGCTGTAACCCTCTGGAGATCGTTGGAAGCCCCGGTTGTGACTTCGTTATAAACAAGTTCCTCGGCAAGTCGTCCGCCTAAGAGAGCACAGACGTCATCCAGTAGCTCCTGCTTACTAACAAGGTAGCTATCCTTTTCGGGAAGCTGCCAAGTCGATCCCAGGCTCATTCCGCGCGGAAGAATTGTGACCTTGTGAACTGGGTCACTGTGCTCCAAGAGCTCACCCACCACTGCATGTCCTGCCTCATGGTAGGCAATCACTTCCCTCTCCTTGGCATCCATGATACGGCTGTTTCTTTGGGGACCTGCAATCACCCGATCAAGGGCTTCTTCGAGGTCAACCATCCCAATCCGAACTCGATTTCGACGAGCCGCGAGCAGGGCAGCTTCGTTTAAGGCGTTGGCCAAGTCAGCCCCGGTGAATCCCGGCGTTCGCTTGGCGATGACATCCATCTTGACGTCACCATCGAGCGGTTTCCCCTTCGAGTGGATCTTCAGGATCGCCTCGCGTCCTACGACGTCAGGGGCATCGACAACGATCTGGCGGTCAAATCTGCCAGGTCGGAGCAAGGCAGGATCCAGAACGTCCGGGCGGTTTGTCGCGGCAATCATGATGACGCCAGCATTTACGTCAAACCCGTCCATCTCGACGAGGAGCTGGTTCAGGGTTTGCTCCCGTTCGTCGTGGCCTCCCCCGAGTCCTGCCCCTCGCTGCCGCCCGACTGCGTCGATTTCGTCAACAAAGATCAGACAAGGTCTGTGGGCTTTCGCTGTTTCAAACAAGTCGCGGACCCTTGCCGCACCAACACCGACAAACATTTCCACGAAATCCGAACCAGAGATGTGGAAGAAAGGCACCCCAGCTTCCCCGGCAATGGCGCGAGCCAGGTGAGTCTTTCCAACGCCGGGAGGGCCAGTGAGAAGCACTCCCTTGGGAATCTTTGCCCCGAGGGCAACATACTTCTTCGTGTTGCGCAGGAAGTCGACAATTTCGAAGAGTTCCTGCTTTGCCTCTTCAATTCCTGCGACGTCGTCAAAAGTGATCTTAGGACTGTTTTCGCCAGCCCGTCGCGCCTTGCTCCGTCCAAAGTTCATCGCCTGACTTCCGCCACTTTGGGCCTGACGCATCATCACGATCCAAAAGACAATGAACAAAATCGGCAAGAGCAAGATGCCGAGAAACTGTCCGATCATCTGGCCGATCGGAGCTGCCTCGAACTTGAGGTTGACATCCCTTTCGATGAGAAGGTCGTAGAGTCGAGCCCCTCCTTCACTGTCCCTCATCGGAACGTTCACTGTGTAAGTCTGGTCGTTCTTTAGCTTTCCCCGAATGACATCTTGCTGCCATCTCGCCTCCTGAACGGCATTCGCTTTCACCTGCTTGGTGAATTCGCTCGCTGTCAATTCGGTCGGAGGTTTTGAGCCAAGTCCAGGGCCACCTAAGAGATTTACAAAGGTAACGAGGAGGAGGACAACCACCACAACGATGACGATAGTCTTATAGTTTTTCTGCAATACGGCTCCTTAATGTCGGTCAAAAACGGCGCTGTGCGTTTCTAACCTACGTGCCAGCCATGGGGCCCGTTCCTCTCTTATTATGACTCGGCTTTGAAAAGGGGCTCAAAGAGGACCCTTAGCTTAGTCACCGAATCCTTGTCAGCCCTCACCCGCTCCGAAAGGCCACAGCCAGGCACCCACACGATTCCCGCCATATCACACACGAGCGGAAGCCTCTTCCTGGCGAGAGGAGTCAACCCCCGATCTCGGAAGAGGTCGCTCACCAGCTTTGTCCCCCCGAGTCCAAGCAAGTCAAAGCGATCCCCTTCCTGGGCACTGCGAATGAAGAGGTTCCCTGCGAGCTTCTTTCGATCCAGAATCGCCTCCAAAGGGCTGCTTGAGCTGGCCTCCTGCTCCGCCTCGCTCAGCCTCAAGGCCCAGCCAAATACGTCACTTTCCAAATCGCCTGGATAGGCCAAGGGATATCTGGCGACCTCCTCTGTCTGAGCGACTCGGAGGTGTAAAACACCGTCTGACCACTCAGCGATCACCTCACCATTGGCAGTTCGAGACCCTTTCGGTTCCGTGCGAGCCTGGTTCCAGAGCTGATCTAGCCAGTCAAAGGAAGCCTCTCTTCCCAGATATCGCACCACCAACCGAAGCCCCCGCCGCACAAGGGCGGGAGGGAGAGACATCAAGCCCTCAATGCGAAAGAACGATTCCTGAGCTTCGGTCAGGAAAGTCAAAATCCCATTCGGGTGAATCTCATGGGCTCCCATGCTATTCGCCGCAACCGTGTCGAGGATCTCATTGTCCTCACCAGCCATTTTCGAGAGCCTTACAATCGAATCGATCGCTCCCGGATGAACAAGCTCTAACTCGGGAACAACCCTTTGCCTGAGCCTCGCTCGGCTGAAGTCAAGGTCATCATTGCTCGGATCGTCGTGGAACCACAGCCCTCGCTCGCGACAGAACGCCCTGGTTTCTTCTCGGCGAAAGATCAACAAGGGACGGACGTAACGGTCTCGCTGCTCGGGAATCCCCACCAAACCTGCCAAACCAGTGCCGCGAACCATTCGGAACAGAACTGTCTCCACTTGGTCGTCCTTCGTGTGAGCTGTCGCGATGACCTCGCATCCAGCCTCTCGCACTGCCTGCTCTAAAAAGTGTTGCCG
>JALOLT010000048.1 GCA_025455775.1 Fimbriimonadaceae bacterium | reverse complement strand
TGCAGCCCTCCGACCCTTTAGTTTGCCGCACGAGCGACAAGAGTGAACTATGATAACGGCTATTGGGTAATCGTAGGAGGAACTTGGGAAGACAATGGTTGCTGCAATTTAAATCCTCAAAGTGTCTTTCCGACTGTCTCGTTCCCGGATTCAACCTGCTCCCCATACTAATGAAAAGGGCTCTAACCATTGTCGAACTGCTCGTCTGCATCGCGATTGTGCTCTTGCTCGCCGCATTGATTCTTCCTGTCTCGTCAGCAGCCCTTGAGCGAGCCAGGCTTACTAGCGAGATGAGTCAACTCAAGCAGATTGGAGTAGCTGCCTCCCTTTACGAAATAGACAACGATCAAAAGATGTTGGTGCATTTGGATCGACTTGTTGAGAGCAAACGAGTGGCTCACACAGTCCTTGCATCAAGGCTTGATCCATTTGAGGCAGGTGTGGTGAACGAGGCGATCAAGTCTGGCGACTGGAGCTTCCCTTATCGAGGACTAGAACTACCACCCTATCGCCGAAGTGTTCTCGACCCCCATATGGTGACAGGGCCAATCGTTTGGTCCTTTGCCAAACAGTCTGGCACAGGCGGCCGGGCCGTTCTTTTCACCAACTTGCAAAGGGAAAAAGATCCGATGATTCGTGAGAGCGCGTCTCGAGCGATGATCAGATCAGCATTTCTTCGCCTAACATTTCAGGGTTCCGTTTTTCACCGGCCAGCAATTGGCGATGGGGCCGAGAGTTCGAAATGGATCATCGACGAAACAAACGTTGACTGGAGCAACGTTCCCATGGATCCCAATGTTCCTTAAGATTCTGCACCAGTTTGGAATCAGTCTAATTGTCGCTATTGGGCTGGGAGCTCCATCCCTCTGGGCTGGTTATTGGATCCAACATCTCCTTGGCTTGTTTCCTCTCTCCATCCTCGGCGAAAGGAGATTTGGCCCCACAGTGATTGGCTTTTCCATTATCTTGATCGTATCTCTTGCGATCTCAATTGCCGTTTACGTAAAGAAAAAGCAGCGGCAAAAGTGGTGGTTTTTGGGCGCGACAGCGCTGATTATCTTCGCCGCCTCGATGTTCTTACTTGGGCTGGTTAATTCAGCGATCAACCTCGATTTTCTTTCTAATCTTTTGCGCCACTCCCTGGCCTTTGCCTTTGCACTCATCATCGCGGCCCTGGTGATAGAGGTTCTAAAAACCAGATTTCCAGAAATCTTCGATCCCTTGGGATGCGAGTTCGAATAGTAGATTTTCCCTTATTTCTTGTTTGTTATACAAAAAAGAAATAACAATACGTCCTAGTGCCTTCGGACCAGACTCACTTGCATGACATCAAAGACTGCGTCATAACCTTACTGACTTGAACGAGATCCCCGAAAGTCGTAGCGAGAGGGTAGCAGCCAGGAAAAGGACAAGAAAGCTACGAAACAGGTTTCCCGCTACCGGGAAGAATCACATCTGCGACAGCGAAGCTCCGCCGGATATCCTGTAAGACAACTTTCACGCGGTGGCCGATGGCGTCGTAGCCTTCCTTGAGTTCCACAAAGTAGCCATTGTCTGTCCAGCCGATCGCGCGATCGCTGCCGTCAAGCCCGGAGCGGCGGACGTTGCACTCCAGCACCTGGGCGCGTCGATAGCCCATGGCTGTGGAGTCAAACTCTTCGATCGTCCCCCCAGTGACCTCGAATTCATCAATATCAAAGTCAAAGTTGGCTCGCAGATAAAGGCCTCGCTTCAGATCGTGCTCGAGATCTTCCAGTTCTTCCCCATCTGCTCCGATCAGGGTTTCGACGACGGTCGGGTGGGCTTCGATATAGAAAGCAGTGCCTGGTTCATGGAGTCGCCGCCTCATTTCTCTTTCGATCCAAAGACCGACCGTGTCATTGCTAGCGATTCGTCCGCGACCTTGGCACGTCGGACAAATGTTCGTGATGGATTCTGTGACACTCTCGCCGGTGCGCTTGCGAGTGATTTCCACGAGCCCCAAGGAGCTAATCTTGCCGATTCTGGTTCTGGCGCGATCTCTTTCCAGAACCTTTTCAAAGTGGTCGATCAGTTTCTTCTTATCTTCAACTGACTCCATATCGATGAAGTCAATGACGATGATGCCTCCCATGTCGCGCAGCCTCAGCTGACGCCCGACTTCTTCTGCTGCTTCTAGGTTGGTTCGCAGAATCGTATCGCTCAGAGAGGTACTTCCGACCTGCTTACCAGTGTTGATATCGATCGCCGTGAGGGCCTCCATTTCATCGACCACAAGATAACCACCAGCCTTGAGCCAGACCTTGTGTTCCATTAGGGTGTCGATATCTTTCTCGATATTATAGTGGTCGAAGATCGGCTCTTCTCGATCGTAGAGTTGGATCTTATCGCGCAGCTTGGGGGCTACAATGCTGGCTACGAGGCTCACCTTTTCGTATTCGTCTGGGTCGTCAATCACGAGATGGTCGATCTCATCACCCAAAACGTCGCGGATCGTTCGGTACAGAAGGGTTTGGTCCCGGTGAACGACGGAAGGGGCGCGCAATTTCTTCGCACTTTCCATTACCTGGTTCCAGAGCTGTTGCAGGAACTGAATGTCCGCCTTGAGTTCTGCCTCAGTCCTTCCTTCACACTCGGTTCTCATGATGAGCCCGAAGCCTTCTGGCATGAGGTTATCGCCAAGTTTCTTAAGGCGATCTCTCTCTTTTCGGTCTTCAATCTTGCGACTGACTCCGACGTGATTCCCTTCTGGCATCATAACCAGGTAGCGACCAGGGAGAGAGATTCTGGTTGTGATGCGAGCCCCTTTGGTTCCGCGCGGCCCCTTGGTGACTTGCACCATGAGCTCTTGACCAGGTCGGATGAGCTCCTTGATCTTTCGGCGGCGGAGTTCGCTCCGGCGCACACTGGCAGGGGAGTTGTCGCCGCCCTCGTCAGGGATGATGTCTCCGACATACAGGAAGGCGTTTCGCTCTAGCCCGATATCAACGAAGGCTGCATCCATCCCTGGCAACACGTTTTGGACGATGCCTTTGAAGATCGAGCCGACGACACGCTCCTCGCGCTCGACCCGATACTCCATGAGTTGGCGATCTTCGAGGACGGCAATTCTGGTTTCTCGGTTGGAGCAGTTAACGACGATCTCGACCGAGCGGGGCTTTCGAGTCAGGGGGCGGGGGGCGAGGGGACGGCTTGTCCTGGTTGTTCGAGTTTTGAGGGGAGCTTTTCTAGCCACGTTATCTTTTCAAAATCCTTTTGTTGCAATTTGAGTCGGTTCGCAGGTTTGGCGGGAAGGTTTTTTCAACGCAAGCTGCCGCGCTCAACGACTGTCATGTAGTTTACACTTTTGGTACGATCCAATACATGACTCGGAATTGGCCCGGCTTTCGTCGGTTGTGGCCTTTGTTCTTCGTGATCCCTCTGCTGCTGTGCCTTTTTGCGATCCTCTTTAGTTCCTCCATCACGGATAGCAGCTACAAAGATGCCGAGAGATCGAGTTATTGGTTCAGTGTGCTCCACAGTCGGGAGGGGCCAGGGGCGATCGATCGATTGCCGGGAATTCACTACAAAGCCAGACCAGAAGTGAAGGCGTTTTTGGCCCTGAACGACAGTCCTCTCCAAACGACACGAGTCGGGGCGAGCCCCTTCGGGACTCCAGTGTGGTTGGAGTGGCGAAAAGGACACGAACTGAGATTGGTGAGGTTCCATGGCTGGATCCTGCTTGACATCTTGCCGCGCTAGGGAGATATCTTGTGGCTCTATCAGAAAACCGCAATAGTCCCGCAGACTGGATCCCCCTTTTTCAGGGGTCGTCTTATGAGGAAGGAAAGAGAATGCAACCGAGGCACTTTCGATCCGTACAAGAAACTGCGATGAATCAGAACGCGTCTGCCAAGGTTTGGAACGGGATTCCCGTAGCCACCATCATCTCTTTGGTGAGTGCCTTGCTTTACGGGGCTTCTCCGATTGACTTGATTTTTGATGTAGTCCCCCTCATTGGTTTGGTCGACGACATCTTTATCGTTCCCTTGCTCTTGCTGATCGGAGGCATCGCCTTTTTCCGCCACAAGAAACTCGCCCCTAAGCCGGCTTACGCGAAGGTCACGACTCCTGGTCAGGAATCTGGGGGAGAAGTTGTTCCTCCCCCAGCCAACAACCTCCGAGCCCCGAAAGTCCCCCAGCGACGGCCTTAGGCGTTGAGGGTAACCAGATTCACTGGCAACTGGGGCAGACCCCGATCACTTCAACTCGGATCGACTCGACCTCAAAGCCAGCACTCGTTCCTTGGGCCAAGATTTTCTGTTTGACGTCTTCGTCCAGCAGGATTTCGTCAACTCGCCCACATTCAGTACAAATAAGGTGCTCTGTTTCAAGGGTGTGGGGTTCGGAGGCAGAGCAGGCAAGATAGCCATCGGCACTGACAATGTGGTGAATAAGGCCGATTTCTTTCAGAGTGCGCAGGATGCGATAGACAGAAACGACGTCAATTCTGCCCCCAGATCCCATCACAGCTTCGTGCACCTTGTAGGCACTTAAGGGAGTCTGAGCTTCGGCCAATGTCCGGATCACCTGGACCCGGGGCATCGTCACGCGGAGGCCAGCTGCCTTGAGTTTAGTCAGAGCAACGTCCTCGAAGCTGGTTCGACCCCCGGCTCCATTGCCAACATTCTTGCTCATTTGGCCCAGAGTACCAGGGTTCCGTGATGTTTTCATTCAACAGGTCTTGCACCCAGGCTTAGGATTCGTGCACACTACACATGCCTTGGTGGTCCCCGGAAAATAAACCGGGTGCACGGTGGGAGGCAACGAGCCTAGATCCAGTGATCGGATTAGGAAGGATTCCATGGAGTTTTATAACCTCAAGACGCGAACAAAGGTAGATGTGCCGGACTCAGACGTCCGCAAGACCAAAATGGTCCGCAAGACCAAGAATGGTGAACAGACAAGATATGCCCTCAAGGCAACTTACCAGGGGAGCACCCTCTATAAGTTTGTAAACGAGGCCACCTACAACGCAACCAACGTTGCTGAAGTCTGAATCTCTCCATAAAGCAGATTTGTGCCTTTCGTCAGGATTCTGACGGGAGGTCTTTTCTTTTACCGCCTCGCTCTCATCTCCACCAGACTGACCTTGTCATCGCCAGGTTCCGCAGCAATCGTTATTGCCTTGTTGCATCGAACATTCTTCTCTTCCAACCGTCATTCCTAGAAGAACAAGGTGAAACCGTGGCAGAAAAAATGAGCGAACAAGAGAAAATTGCCCATCTATTGAGACGCTTCGGGCTGGGTGCGAGCGAAGCCGAACGAGAGTACTACGGTGAACGGGGGCTCCCTGGCGCGATTGACCGGCTCTTGAACTTCGAAAGGGTTGAAGAACCAATCGACCTGACCCCCGAGGGTTTCGCCCAGCAAAACAATAACTTGAATCTGAACCCTCGAGCTGCTCAGTTCTATGTCTACACGAGTCTTCTCACAACAACCAGGCCCCTAGAAGCCAAGCTCACCCTCTTTTGGCACAATCACTTCGCCACTAGTGCCGAAAAAGTCTCGAGCGGATTCGCGATGACAGCCCATTGGCTCATGCTCAAGAGTCACTGCGCCGGGACGTTCAAGGACTTGCTCCACGCAGTGAGCAAAGATCCCGCCATGATCTACTGGCTAGATAACCAACTCAACGTGGTCGGAAAGCCCAACGAAAACTTTGCCCGGGAAGTCATGGAGCTCTTCACCATTGGGATCGGGAATTACACTGAACAAGACGTGAAACAGGCTGCAAGGGCCTTCACTGGATGGCGATATGGAGTGAGGCGGGGCCAAAGGGTCATTCCCAACGACAGAGTTCCGGGACGCCAGTCGGAGTTCCTCTTTGTCGCCAACCAACATGACCAAGGACAAAAAGAGTTTCGCGGCTCGAAAGCTCCCTTCAACGGCGAAGACGTTCTGGACATCTTAGCAATTGATCCCCTGACTGCCAAAGCGATCGTCAAAAAGTTCTGGGAGTGGTTCGCCTACCCAAATCCTGAGGCAACAGTCATCGAACAGGGAGCGAATGCTTGGCGTAAGTCAGGGATGGAAATCAAAGCCCTGGTCAAGTGGGTGATGGAGTCGCAAGAATTCTACAGCGAGAGAGCCACCCGTGCGATTATCAAGAACCCGGTTGACTTTGCGATTCCCGCTGCCAGGGCTCTTGGGCTGGGGTCCATCATCGCGGCCCAGCATCGCGATGGAGTCGAGCTGAGGAGACTGCTACCCCCTGTGCAGAACATGCAGCAAGCCTGCAAGGCCATGGGGATGGATCTTCTATATCCGCCGGACGTTGCTGGGTGGAACATCGGAAAATCGTGGATCTCAACCGCCACGATGGTGGAACGGATCAAACTGGCCGACTCGCTCTTCAATCCGCGCAGTGGCGCTCTCGCCACAAACCTGATTGGGTCTGCCAGAGACTCCGAAGAAGTGGCGAGCCGCTTGGTGAGCCTCTTTGACGCTACCTTGCCCCCGGCTAAGCTCAGGCAGCTGGCAACAGCCGCAGAGGCCCACAGTCAGCCAGCTCAAAAAGCGAACGCAGTTGCCAAACTCATCTTGGGCTCACCTGAGTTCCAATTCTGCTAGACAAGAGCTTGGTACAATCCGAGTTCTCCATGACGATTGACCAGCAACTTGAGTTCTTGAGGCGCGGCACCACGGAAATCATCAACGAAGACGACCTCGCGGCAAAACTCAAGCTCGGTCGCCCCCTCAGGGTCAAGCTAGGGGTTGATCCTACTGCCGCTGACGTGACGCTGGGCTGGGCAGTGGTCTTGCGCAAACTCCGCGACTTCCAGAAGCTCGGCCATATCGCCTGTCTGGTCATTGGGGATTTCACCGCGATGATCGGCGACCCGAGCGGGAAAAGCAAGACAAGGAAACAGCTCAGCCGCGAGGAAGTGCAGGCGAATGTCGACGCTGTCAGCCAGCAGTTCTTCAAGATTCTCGATCCCGAGCGAACCGAGATCAACTTCAACAAGGATTGGCTTGGGAAAATGACGTTCGAGGACGTCATTCGCCTGTGCTCTCGCTACACAGTGGCCAGGATCATGGAGCGAGACGATTTCACCAAGCGGTTTCAAGAGCACAAGCCCATTGCGATGCACGAGATTTTGTATCCCCTCTGCCAAGGGATGGACTCCGTCGAGCTGCGAGCCGACGTAGAGTTGGGAGGCAATGACCAAAAGTTCAATAACCTCGTTGGCCGAGTGTTGATGGAGCAATATGGTCAGGAGCCCCAAGTTGTGTTGCTCTGCCCCTTGCTCGTCGGCACGGACGGCAAAGAGAAGATGTCCCAGTCGCTCGGCAACTACGTGAGCATCACAGACTCGCCCCGCGATATGTTTGGGAAGACCATGTCGATCCCTGACGAACGGATCTCAAACTGGTTTGAGCTTTGCACCGACGTTCCTATGACCGAAGTGGCAGAGATGTTGGGGCCTGGCAAGAACCCTCGCGACGCCAAGATTCGCCTGGCCAAAGAAATCGTCTCGCTCTACCACTCGGCTGAACTTGCCGATGAGGAAGAACAGTACTTCATCGAGACTTTCAGTAAGCGAACGCAAGTCACCGAGGCTGAAGAAGCCACGATCCCAGGCGACCTCGTGCAGGAGGGAGGGATTCCCCTGGCAAGCCTGATTGGAGCCCTCGGCCTCGCCCCGAGCAACGGAAAAGCACGAGACCTCATTAAGCAAGGTGCCGTTGCCCTGGATGGTGAAAAAGTCTCCGACCCATTCGCAAAGTTCGCTCCGCCTGACCTGGCTGGCAAGATTTTGAAAGTCGGCAAGCACCAATTCCGAAAGCTCAACTTCAACAACTAACTCCGGCACGCTCACCGACGTGAGTGACGAGGCAAGCGTCTGACTTCCGCAATTGCGCTATACTCAGGTCCACGAGATTCCATGTCGGATCCTGTCTTTTTAGTGGTCTCCATCGTTCTGTTTGCTGGCAGCGCGTTCTTCGTTGCAGCGGAGTATGCCCTGGTTAGTGTGCGAAAGACGAAGGTCGAAAGCGAGGCCAAGCGGGGCGATTCTACAAGCAAACGAATTCTAGGGGCCATCAATGACCAGTCCCGCTATGTCGCAGGAATCCAGATTGCCATCACTTTCACTGGGATCGCTGTCGGTGCCGTGCTGGAACCTGGCGTCTCAGAGAGACTGAGGCGCGTTTTGCCAACTGCTCCCGAAGGGGTGGTCGTTCTCTGCTCCATCGTCCTTATCAGCTATCCCCTCGTCGTTCTCGGCGAACTTGTCCCCAAGTACTTGGCGCTTCAGTTCAACCAGGCGATGATGAAAGTGTTCATTCGGCCTCTCCAAGCTCTGGTTTGGATTCTCAGTCCCCTGGTTTGGCTTTTCCAAAAGTCGGGATTCGCCATTCTTCGCCTCCTGCGCATCGACCCAGAAGGAGCCGAAGCGGGGGTCAGCCGGGAAGAACTGGCTGTCTTGGTGCGAGAGAGCCACTCCGGAGGGGATATGGAAGAGGAGCACAGCGACATGGTAAACAAGGCCTTGCGGCTCGACCAACTCGATGCCAGAGACGTGATGGCTCACCGCCTGGATATCAAGTGGATTGACGTAAACCTGTCGATTGAAGAAGTCAAGAAGCGGCTCGGCGAGATAAGCCATAGTCGAATCCCGATCTGCAACGGAGATATTGACGAGGTGTTGGGAGTCCTCTATCTGCAAGACATCGTCAAGCACATCGAAAACCCCCTGCTGGATTTGAAGGGGCTCATTCGGCCAGTGGAGTTCGTGCCTGAGAGCCTCTCCCTGGACCGAGTCGTTCAGAGGATGAGAGAATCGAAGACCCAGATTTTGATCGTTCGGGACGAATATGGGGGCACCCAGGGTTTGCTGACTTTAGAAGACGTCGTGGAGGAAGTTTTCGGCGACTTGGAGGATACTCTCGAATCGGAACGTCCCCCCATCGAACGGGCGAGTTCGGTACGCCTGAGCGCAAGAGCCGATGTTCGCTACGACGAGGTTTTAGAATTTCTGGACGTAGAGCCATCGCCAACCACCCCATACACGACCGAAACCCTCGCAGAAATCCTGATTGATGAGCTTAAGCGAACGCCAATCATTGGTGATGCAGTGGAGCTAGAGTTTGGGAAAATCAGGGTGGAACAGATCACCCAGCGCCGACCTGTCCGATTTGGGGTCTATTTGCGACGGAAATAACCAGCCGGACTTCTCAGAATCGTCTCCTGTTTGGATAGAATAAAGTCCCCCACTGTTGAGGACTTCCCCTGTGTCAGAGACGATCGATACCCTACTAAGCGAAAGCCGTTTTTTCTCTCCGCCGCGCGAAATGGCGGAGAGAGCCAATCTCAACGACCCGACCGCCTACCAACTGGCCCTGACTGATCCGGAAGGGTGGTGGAGCGACTGGGCTAAGCGGCTCGATTGGTTTGAACACTGGCACAAAGTCCTCGAGTGGGAGAAACCCTACGCCAAGTGGTTTGTTGGCGGCAAAATTAATGCCTGCTACAACTGTGTCGATCGCCACGTTGCTGCTGGCAAAGGAGACAAGGTCGCTTGGCTTGCCGAGGGTGAGCCTGGTGATCTCAGGGTTTTCACCTACCAAGATGTCCTGGACGAGGTACAGAAGGTTGCTTGCGCCTTCGCTTCTTTGGGTGTCCAGAAAGGAGATCGCGTCTGTATCTACATGGGCCAGGGGCCAGAACTCACTCTGGCGATGCTTGCCTGCGCCAGGATCGGGGCAGTTCACAGTGTCGTCTTCGGGGGCTTTTCCAGTGACAGCCTGGAAGAGCGCATCAATGATGCTGGGGCCAAACTCATCGTCACCGCTGACGGATCATGGCGAAACGGCAAGGTTGTTGAGCTCAAGCGCATCATCAATGAAGCCATCGAAAAGGGCTGCCCAACCGTTAATCACGTCCTGGTTTACGAAAGGATTGGCCAGCCACTGGCAGAAGGGGCAGCAGCCTACGATCGAGGAACCTGGCATGATGGCAGAGACGTTTGGTGGCACGAGGTGGTCGGGAGCACCGGCACCACCTACCCTTGCGAACCGATGGACAGTGAAGACCTGCTCTTCATCCTCTACACCAGTGGTTCGACCGGAAAACCAAAGGGGATCATGCACACGACCGGCGGTTACCTGACGGGAACTTCTGCCACAGCCCACGCCATTTTTGACCTCAAGGATGAAGACATCTTTTGGTGCACAGCTGACTGCGGCTGGGTCACTGGCCACAGCTACGTGGTCTACGGCCCCATGGCCAATGGTGTAACCCAGGTTCTTTACGAAGGTGGCCCTGCGACTCCGGAGAAGGATCGCTACTGGCGGATCATCGAGCGACACAAGGTCTCGATCCTCTACACTGCCCCGACCGCAATCAGAACCTTTATGAAGTGGGGTGATGAGTATCCCCAAAGCTGCGACCTCTCTTCCCTCCGCCTTCTCGGATCTGTCGGTGAGCCAATCAACCCTGAAGCCTGGATGTGGTACCGCGATGTGATTGGTTCTGGCAGGTGCCCTGTGGTGGACACCTGGTGGCAGACAGAAACCGGGGCGATTATGATCACCCCTCTGCCAGGCATGACGACAACAAAACCAGGGTCAGCAACGCGACCTTTCCCGGGCATTTACGCCACGATTTATGACGAAGAAGGCCAGGATCTTTTAGAGAAGCACGGGTTGCCAGTCGGAGGACTCTTGGTTCTAAAAAGGCCCTGGCCTTCGATGCTGCGAGGCATTTGGGGTGATCCTGACCGCTACGTCAAAACCTATTGGAGCAAGTTTGAAGATGCCTACTTCGCCGGGGATGGCGCCAAGATGGACGAGGATGGCTACTTCTGGCTCCTGGGCCGGGTAGACGACATCATGCTGGTGAGTGGCCACAACATCTCCACCATGGAGGTCGAGTCGGCTCTGGTGGATCATCCCGCCGTCGCTGAGGCAGCTGTCATCGGCAAAGCCCACGACATCAAAGGCCAGGCTATCTCCGCCTTCGTTATCTTGCGGGCCGGGAATCAGCCCTCACCTGCCCTGGAACAGGAGATAAAGCAGCATGTCGCAGGGAAAATCGGGGCTCTGGCGAGACCAGACGACCTTTTCGTGGTTGGCGAATTGCCAAAAACAAGGTCCGGAAAGATCATGCGGCGCTTGCTCAGGGATGTGGCAGAAGGCCGTGCTCTGGGTGACACAACCACTCTGGCTGACCCGACGGTTGTTCGCGCCTTGCGGGAGCAATACGAGGATCGCGAGGGGTAGACCGACCCATCCTTGGGTTCTGGTTTTTGCGCGCCAGGGGGCGGCCCGGACGAGTGTGTCGAACGGAACTGACCATGTTTTGAACCGGGCGGGCGTGGCAGCGGGCCCTGGTGCGCAAAAACCGAACCCTTTGACCCCCAAAACACCCTGATAGGCAGGCAATTCCCCTTGCGATCCAGCCAGATCGATATGGAACAAAGAGGGAGTGAGAATCTCCCTTGTAACATTCGTTTTGACCGGGGCATTGATCCCGATCATCGCCTGGGCGAGCCCCGACGAGAAGCCAAAAGAAGGGATGCTCGGGGCACCGGATAAAGCGAGATCCGTCGCCCAAACTGCCTCTGATCAAACAAAGTCGAACGAGAAACTCCTGAACGAATCTCGCCTCGCGATGGCGAACGACCTCGACCCTGGAACTCTGTTCAAAAGCAAGAAACCAGGCGAATTTGTGGGGCGCAGAGTTGTTCTCACGGGAAAAGTGCTCGAGACTGGCCTCGAAGATGGTCTACCCTGGATGAAACTCTCCTGTCCCCACAAGAATGCCAGAGTGACGCTCCACTTTGATTTGGCAGGCTCTGAGAAGACCTGGAAGAAGGGGGACAAGGTTGAGTTCGCTGCCCTTTTCGAATCATCTGGCCCTGCCTCCGCTCGGTCGGCGAGAGACTTTCACTTCGTGGTTCCCTCACCTACTCCTGTCGCTGATCCCATGTTCGGATGGGTTCTGCGAGGCTATGTCACCGAGGGTCCAGAAACGACCGCTGTCTTCAACCATCCGGAAAAGGGCAAGCGATATGTCAGGCAAGGTCAACTGATTGAACCGGGGCTGCGCTTCCACTGCGTCAAGGATCTCCAAGCGCAGGTGACATCGCGGCGAAAGACTTACTGGCTCTCTCCTTGGTAATTGTCTGTCAGACGCTCACGCTGGTGTTAAATCATACAGTGGGACTGTTTCTTTAAGGGAACAGTCTCACTGTATTTATTACTAGCTTCTGGGCCTTAACTTATCAATAAGACCGTAATCATTCTTGAAAAAAGTTTGGATATCTAATCTATTTAGATGGCAAGTCTCGATTGACTCTCATGAGCTACCGCTCTATATTGTTTTATTACCAGAAAGACACTGCTAGATTTACTAGCTTTTTTCTGAAAGTGAGCAATCCTATGTCTGCATCAATATAATTGAGGTGCTGACGAGAGTTTGGCCTCCCGGAAACTCATCGACAAGCAGTGCGATCTTCTGGAGAGAAGTCTTATGAAATCGAATATTCTTGCGCCAGTCCTGCTGGCTTCCGTTTCGCTTGCTGCGTTCTCAAACGCCCAGCAGGTTTCCTTTAACATCCCGAATGCTCAAAATCCGGGTAGCGGTTCCAGCATCGGAATCAGCAATGCCGCTGGCACCATCAAGTCTTTGATGAGCACCTACGACATGACGACCAACGAATTCGCCTTCAGCGCGAAGTTTGGACCAGTTCCTGGCAGCAGTACGCTCAAGACAGATGCTTTCTGGCTTGTTCTGAGCCCTGGAAAGAACCCAAAGGGTACAGCCGACGAACTGGCAATCCTGTACTTTGATGCCATCAACCCGAACAATGCGACCTTGACGGCTTATGCCTACAATGGTGTGAACGGCAACAACAGTTTCCAAACGGCAAATGCTCGAATCATTTCCTCGCGACTGGATCCCAGTGTCTTGAAGGCTGTCACCGCCGTGACTGAAGGCAACGAGCGAACTCTTGGCTTCAAGATCAATGCAGAAGCGATCAAGAACTTCATTCCTCAAAACGGGAATCCCGCCAACTGGACTGGACTCAAGTACGGCCCCGAAAAGGTAGGAATCTGGTTCCACCCAACAGCTGGTACGACCATGAATTACTCTGGCGGTTGGCTCAGCCAATACAGCTTCAAGAAGGAAGGCTGGTTTGACGGAGAGAACTTCAAGGCAGTTCCAGAACCAATGACCATGGGTCTCCTCGCAATCGGATTGGCTGGTATCGCAGCTCGAAAGCGACGCAAGAGCTGAGGAACTTTCCCTCCCCTCTGGAATCTCGTTTGGCCACCCATTTTCCTGCTCCCAGGAAAATGGGTGGCTGGCTTTTTTTGTGACTTGCAACCATGGCTCGTTCCCTGGCCCAGGGCCATCGGCTTAGCCTTCGTCCCAGGTAACCTGATGGGGCTAAAAAACTCCCCCCGGAAAGGGAAAAGGGATCGATGACGATGGACAGCTTTAATACCAAAACCACCTCCACCCTCGCAGGCAGGCCAATCACTTACTGGAACTTCCAGCAGCTCCGGAACCAAGGCCACAACCTGGATCGCATCCCCTATTCGCTCAAAGTCCTCCTGGAAAACCTTCTTCGCCTAGAAGATGGCGTCAATGTGACAAAGGCAGACATCGAAGCCCTTCTGAGCTGGGATTCCCAAGCCGAGCCAGATAAGGAGATCAGCTTCACGCCTGCCCGCGTCTTGCTCCAAGATTTCACGGGAGTTCCCTGCGTCGTCGACCTCGCCACCATGAGGGACGCCATGAGCCAGCTCGGGGGGAACCCAGAAAAGATCAACCCTCTGCAACCAGTAGAGCTCGTCATCGACCACTCTGTCCAAGTCGATGCCTACGGCAGCGATTCCGCCATCCAAATCAACCTCGACCTCGAGTTCGAGCGTAACAACGAGCGCTATGAGTTTTTGAAGTGGGGCCAAACAGCCCTCGATAACTTCAAAGTCGTCCCACCCAATACAGGGATCTGCCACCAGGTGAACCTCGAATATCTCGCCAGGGGCGTGATGGAAACCGACGGGGTCGCTGCAATCGACACCCTCGTCGGAACCGACAGCCACACCACCATGATCAATGGACTCGGAGTTCTGGGCTGGGGAGTCGGGGGAATCGAAGCAGAAGCTGCCATGCTCGGCCAGCCAGTTTCGATGCTCATTCCTCAAGTGGTTGGGTTCAAAATCACAGGCAAACTGCGGGAAGGAGCAACTGCCACTGACCTTGTCTTGACCGTAACCGAGATGTTGCGTAAGCATGGCGTCGTCGGCAAGTTCGTCGAATTCTATGGCCCAGGAATCAGCAATATGCCCCTGGCTGACCGAGCCACCATCGCGAATATGGCTCCCGAATATGGCGCGACCTGCGGGCTCTTCCCCGTCGACGAAGAGACAATCCGCTACCTGCAAACCAGCGGTCGTCCAGAATCTTTGATCAGCCTTGTGCGCGACTATTATCAGGCACAAGGCCTCTTCCACACTGCCGAAACGCCGGAAGCAGAATACAGCAGCACTCTGGAACTCGATCTCGCCGACGTCGTCCCGAGCGTGGCTGGCCCCAAGAGACCCCAAGATCGAACCATCTTGGCAAAGGCACGCGACAGCTTCACCGGCACTTTTCCGAATGTCACCATGGGGGGAAGTCGACAGTATGAGTCCAAAACCCAGCAAGCGAGCACTGCCGTCGCAGTCATGGAAAATGAATCGCCTGCTTTCCTGCGTGAAGTCTGCCAAGACCTTCAAGATGGAGATGTCGTCATCGCTGCCATCACCAGCTGCACCAACACGAGCAACCCGAGCGTCATGGTTGCGGCAGGATTGGTTGCGCGAAAGGCACGAGCTCTGGGAATCAAGCCAAAGCCTTGGGTGAAAACCTCGCTGGCTCCTGGATCGCGTGTCGTAACCCGCTATCTGGAAAGCGCTGGATTGCTGGAAGACCTGAACTCGGTCGGGTTCAACGTCGTTGGTTATGGCTGCACCACCTGTATCGGAAACTCTGGCCCTCTGCCCGAAGAAGTGAGCCGCGTCGTACAAGACAAGGATCTCACCGTCGTTAGTGTCCTGAGCGGAAACCGAAACTTTGAAGGCAGGGTCAATGCTGAGGTCAAGGCCAACTACCTCATGTCCCCGCCGCTGGTTGTGGTCTATGCCTTGGCAGGGACGATCAACATTGACCTCACGACCGACGTGATTGGCAAAGATCGAAACGGGAACCCTGTCCTGCTCAAGGATGTTTGGCCAACCCAAGCGGAGATTGCAGAAGCCGTTGAGAAGCACATCACCCGCGAGATGTTCACCAAGAGCTACGCCACTGTCTTTGATGGCGATGAAAAATGGCAATCTATCCCTGTCGAAGGCGGAGAGCAGTTCTCCTGGAAAGGTGACTCCACCTATGTTCGCCAAGCCCCCTACTTTGATGGCATGACGAAGGAACCGGTCGCCAAAGTGGCAGACCTGAGCGGCCTTAGGTGCTTGGCCCTGCTCGGTGACTCCATCACCACCGACCACATTAGCCCTGCTGGCTCGATCAAATCGAATTCACCAGCAGGGGAATACCTGATTGCCAAGGGAGTTAAGCCCCACCTCTTCAACAGCTACGGGGCGCGACGCGGAAACCACGAAGTCATGATTCGTGGCACTTTTGCTAACATCCGGCTCCGAAACCAACTGGCTCCCGGGACAGAGGGTGGCTTCACCACGAATCTGCTAACTGGCGAAGTGACCTCGATCTACGCAGCGGCGGAGGCCTACCAAGCAGCAGGGATTGGTCTGATTGTTCTGGCTGGAAAGGAATATGGCACTGGTTCGAGCCGAGACTGGGCAGCAAAAGGTACGAGGTTGCTCGGGGTAAAGGCAGTCATCGCGGAAAGCTTTGAAAGAATTCACCGCTCCAACTTGGTCGGAATGGGGGTTTTGCCTCTGCAATACAGGGCTGGCGAGTCAGCTGCCTCCCACGGGTTGACCGGGCATGAAACCTTCGAGGTGATTGGCTTTGCCGATGCCCATGCGAGCGGCTTTTCCGGAGGTAAGGAACTCGGAGTCAAGGCTGTGGCGAAGGACGGAAAAGTGACGGCATTTACTGTTGTGTGCCGCATCGATACCCCAACTGAGGCTCAGTACTACCGTCATGGCGGAGTGTTGCAATACGTTCTGCGCAACCTTCTTTCATCGTGATCTTAAAAGTAACTGTTGTCGGGAACTGGTTCACCAAGGCCATGCGTTGAAATAGCCATGACAGAAGCTGACGAAGCGCTCTTAGATCGAGCATGCGAGATTGCCAGAAAAGAATTCGATCGAGTTGGGAGTTACGAGCTCATGGACGAGCACTACCAAACCGTTCTCCTCGTGGCAGCCTCGCAACCTTACTTTGATAACGGTGGCCTTGAGTACTTCTTCGAAAGCGACTGGCAAGGAAATCCTCCCTATTCGCTCTTTGCTGACGCTTTTGATAGGGTGGGCCGTCCGGAATCGGCTCAGTCCATCCGCGATGCTGCCGCTTCTTTTGGGTTCGACCAGCCGGAAAAGAATCTTGACGGGCGACTCGACATGATGGATATGCACCAAACCAAGGAGGGATATTCAACCTTGGCTTGGGATCAGTGCGCCTGTGGAGACAAAGTCGTCTGGGACAATTTGGTCGCTTATATCCGCAAGCATGGGATCGGCGAGGGCTGAGACTACAAGGCTTCAGGCAAGGGTCTCGTTGTCACTGTCGCCTTGGCGCGAAACTCGATGAAGCCGCTTGGGCTCGCCTTATTCGAGAGAGATTTTGAGCCTGCTGCCGTTTCCTCTTGTTGGAATTGACCTAAGACTTATAAGAGAAAGGTCACCCACTTCCTCGCTCGCGGGAAAGACACATCTTTCTTCACTCAACAAGGTCTAGAATCCAGATATGGCACTCCCTCGCTCTGTGATTGACGACCTGATTCCTGGCCTCTCTTCGGCCCTTGGCTCCGACCTTCCCGTCACCAGTCCCATTGATGGCAGTCAGCTAGCAAGCCTCAAAACAGACTCGGCAGAAGAGATCGACGCCAAGATTTTCCTCTCGGTCAAAGCGTTCGAAGCCTGGCGAGATGTTCCTGGTCCGCGTCGGGGCGAGCTGGTTCGTCTCTTTGGCGAAAAGCTCCGTGCTCACAAAGAGGCCCTCGCCACCTTGGTGACCCTCGAATGCGGCAAGATCTTGGAAGAAGGCAGAGGCGAGGTCCAGGAGATGATCGACATTTGCGACTTTGCCGTCGGCCTGAGCCGCCAACTCTACGGCCTGACGATCCAGAGCGAACGGCCCGACCACGTGATGCAAGAAAATTGGCTTCCTCTCGGCCCAGTTGGAATCATCAGTGCCTTCAATTTCCCTGTCGCAGTTTGGGCCTGGAACGCCTGCCTTGCCTTTGTCTGCGGAGATTCCTGCCTTTGGAAGCCGAGCGAAAAGACACCTCTCACGGCCCTCGCTTGCCAAGCCCTCTTTGACGAAGTGGCAAAAGACTTCCCCGATGCTCCCGAGGGTCTTTCCCAGGTGATTATCGGGGCAAGAGAGCAAGGCAACCAAATGGTGGAAGATAAGCGCGTAGCCCTGATCAGTGCAACCGGCAGCACCAGGATGGGCCAAGAGGTCGGCCCGAAGGTTGCGGCACGATTTGGTCGCCTTTTACTTGAATTGGGCGGAAACAATGCGATCATCGTGACCCCCTCTGCTGACCTTTCGGTGGCAATCCCTTCGATCTTGTTCGGCTCGGTTGGCACAGCTGGCCAAAGGTGTACTTCGACCAGAAGGGTGATCGTTCACCGAAGCCTTTTCGACCAAGTGGTTGAAACTCTTGGCAGGGCCTACAGGCAGATCGCGGGGGATCGGATTGGAAATCCCCTCGAATCCTCGACACTTGTTGGGCCGTTGATTGATGAAGCAGCCTACTTAGCGATGCAAGAAGCGATTGAAAGGGTGCGGCCTCTTTCCCTTGCGATCATGGGGGGAAGCAAGGCCACCGTCCAAGGGTGCGATGGTGGATTCTACGTTGAGCCTTGCTTGGTCACCCTCGCCTCTCAGCCTCCCGAGATTTTCCAAGAAACTTTTGCACCCCTTACTTACGTGATCCCATACGATACGATCGAGGAGGCTTTGGAAATTCACAATGGTGTTCCCCAGGGTCTCAGCTCCGCCATTATGACTACGGACGTGAGGGAGGCAGAGTTCTTCAAACGGCGCAGCGATTGCGGGATCGCCAACGTGAATATCGGTACGAGTGGGGCAGAGATCGGTGGAGCCTTTGGCGGTGAAAAAGAGACGGGAGGGGGACGAGAGTCTGGCTCGGACTCCTGGCGAGCCTACATGAGGCGACAAACGAGCACAACCTACTTTGGAAAGAGCAAGCCAGCCCTGGCCCAAGGGATCTCGTTTGACCTGTGAGCTAGTTTCTCTGTGAATCAAGCGCGAGCGAGAAGCTCGTGTGAGTTCCGGAATCAGGCTTGTTCATCTGTGGGAGAAGTCACCAAGAAGACTCGCAAAACGTGTCCTGTGGATCTCGCGCTAAACTTATCGCGCCGCCCGGCCCACGGCCACGCCCGACCGGTTCCCGGCTTGGGTGGTTCCGCTTCGAGCACTCGTCCGGTCTGCCCCTGGCGGCGCTGAACCGCAGGCGAGGACACTTTGGGAACTGGTAGAACAAGCCTTGATGCTCTCCTCTTATCCGGGAGGCCAGTCAAGTCTCCGGCCACCCAGCAGATGAACGTGAAGGTGGTCTACGGTTTGGCCACCATCGACACCCTGGTTGATCACCAAACGGTAGCCACTCTCCGAAATCCCAAGGGATTCGGCAATCACCTTGGCAGCGTTCAAAAGGTAACGATGGTCTCCTTGATCAGGCAGACTCGCGAGCCCGGCGATCTCCTGGCGAGGAACGATCAAAACATGAACCGGTGCCTGGGGGTTGATGTCTCGAAAAGCGACAACATGGTCATCCTCGTAGACCTTCTCGGCGGGAATCTCTCCCTGGATGATCCTCGTAAAGAGGGTGGCCATTAGCGCCCTCCTGAAATCGTGCGGATCATCACTCGCCGAGAGTCAGGGGTTTTGAGAGGGTTGTTCGCCCGGAAGTAGGTAACCAAGGCGTCAATATCAAAGGTTCCAAGATCGCGCCTGGTTCCCTTGGCATCCCTCAAAACTTCGTGGGCATCACCTCCACCCGAGGTGAAACTATTGAAAACCACTCGGTAAGTCAATCGATCATTCAGGGGTTCGCCAGCAATCGTGACCTTGGTTACTCTGCGCCCAACCGGGAGCGATGGGTCGACTTCGTAGCTCGTGCCGCGAGAAGGGATGAGAAAGGCACCAGAAAAGTCTGGCAAGGTTCGAACCCCGTGCTCAAGAGCAGATCTGAGCTCTGTCCCAGTCAGATCAAGAACCACCAGAGTGTTATTGAAGGGCTGGACTTCCACCGCTCGGCCAAAGGTGACAGTCCCTGCCTCGATCTCGCTTCTCACTCCGCCAGCATTCATGAAGCCAGCCACGACCCCTTCCTGGGTCGTAGCGGCCAGCATGGCATCGGCAATGACGTTGCCCATCAGAGAGTCGCTCGTCGCGGTACGGCTTCTGGTAAGAGTGGCTTCGGTTGACCCGATCCGTTGAGAAACCAGAGCCTCAATCGGTTTGTTGAAGGCAGCAATCAGAGACTCCATCGTGCTGTCTGGGGTGATGGTCGCATCAATGGCGATTGGGGAGCCTTTTACATTTGTAACCACGCCGTTGTCGTCAAAGGTGAGTTCGATTCGGCCCAGCACCTTTCCCCATTCCCAGGCCTGAACGATTGGAATCTCCTTTCCAGTCACATCTTTCACCATTGTGGGGTAGCTCCCGCTGGATGTGGCACCAGGCACCAGGAGGTCGCCGAGAAACGTGTGGCTGTGGCCGCCAATGATGAGATCCACATCTCGCCAGCGGCCGGCATTCGCAACGTCTGTCGAGAATCCGCTGTGACTCAAGACGATGATCTTGTCGATTCCTTCGGCTTTTAGGCGATCCACTTCCTGTTGAACACTCGAGACAATGTCTTTCATCTTGACATTGGGGCCGATGTTGCTGATCGTTGGAAGAGTGGGAGTGGTGCAGCCCACGATCCCAATTTTTTCGCCGCTCACGAGAACAAAAGTTGAAGGGAGAACGACATCCCGAAGTTCAGGCTCTTGACTCACGTCGATGTTGGCCGAGAGGAGGGGAAACTTCGCGAGGCGGGCAAAAGCTCCCAGAACTGCCGGCCCTCGGTCAAACTCATGGTTGCCGATCGCCATGGCTCGGTAGCCAGCCCTATGCATAAAGGCGAGATCTGCCAGACCATCGTAGACGTTAAAGAAAAGGGTTCCCTGGAAGACGTCCCCGGCATCCAAAAGGAGCATCTCTGGGGCTTCTTGGCGGATTTGATTAATGGCGGTTGTGAGACGAGAGTAGCCACCCAGAGCCACATTATTCCGGACGGCAGGTTGAACCCGCGCATGCAGATCGTTTGTGTGCACAATCGTGACAGTGGTTTGAGCCAAGCCAGGCAAGGCAGCAACCGCAAGGCTGATCGCAAGCAAAGGTTTCTTCCAATCCATTCCTTGGATATACCTGGACTTTGTAAAAAAAGAAACGCTCGGTTTCGGGCCGAGCGCTTCCGATTTCTGTTGATCGATCCTAGGGATTTTAGTGTCTCATGCTTCGAGACATGATTACTTCTACACTCAAGGGAGTTTCCCTTTCGCCATCAGCATAAGGCACATGGCTCACAGGTTCCAAGAGCCACTTTGCGCAATTGCGGAGAGCAGTTTGCATCGCGAACAGTAGTTTCATTTTTCCTAACCTCCTAAGTGGTGGGATGGTCGGGGTGCCTCTTACGGGGCACCAAGCCGGCGAGAACGAGACTGGGGCATCTCCAAGTTCTTCGCTGCAGTTGATTGACCAAAACTGGTCGGAAGCAGTCTTGAGCTCTGGATCGGCCCTGCCTCAGATTTGAGAGAGCAGCGTGTCGCTTTCCATAAGGTTCTTAACCTTTACTTAACATTATGAACGCTTTCGCCTAAGTCTTTAGTTCCCTCTTCAACTATTTCAGGCACAAATACTTGGAGTTTTGCGTAAATCCCCTCATTTTGGCTGAGTTCTGCGTGAGTTCCTTGTTCGGCAACCTTGCCTTGGTTCAGAACCACGATCTTGTCGGCAGATTGAATGGTTGAGAGTCTGTGGGCGATTACGAGGGTTGTTCTGCCCTTCATCAGGCGCTCCAGGGCCTGGCGCACAAGAGCTTCGTTCCGATTGTCGAGGGCCGAGGTTGCCTCATCCAGGATCAAAACGCGGGGGTTTTTTAAGATCGCTCTGGCAATAGAGACCCTCTGGGCTTGGCCGCCACTCAGGGTAACGCCCCTTTCTCCGACAAGGGTTTGGTAACCATCGGCAAAGTCGGACACGAACTCATCCACGTTGGCTAGTTTCGCTGCCGCCAAAATCTGGCTGTCACTTGCTTCGAGGTTCCCATAGCGCAGATTTTCCCAAAGAGTTCCATTAAAGAGCATGGCAGTTTGGGGGACGATTCCGATCTCTTGTCTCAGATCAGCTCTTCGAATCGTATGGATCTCCTTTCCATTCACCAAAATCTCCCCACCGAGCGGCTCATAGAACCGAAAAAGTAGCGAAGCGATCGTTGTCTTCCCCCCTCCACTTTGCCCGACAAGTGCTGTCACAGTTCCCGGATTAAGAGCGAAAGAAATTCCGGCTAGAACAGGATTTTCTGGCACATAAGAGAAGTGTACTTCTTTAAATTCCAATGT
>JALOLT010000047.1 GCA_025455775.1 Fimbriimonadaceae bacterium | reverse complement strand
CAACCACGAGTGAGATCATCTTGATGATTGACAAGGAAACAAAGGTGATCACAAGTATTGAGATCAGTCTAAAGCAGAAGCCGAGCGGCTGGAAGGAACCTCTCACATCTCTCGGAATCGAGACCAAGGGGGCCGAAGTTCAGGAAGTCCCCCTCACCCCCGAGGGTTTCTTTTGGTCTGTGAGGTCGATTGAAAACGTGAATTATATCAATGTCGTGCCGAATGACAAGGTGATCTACATCTTCCCACTGACAGGCGACGAGTCAATCTGATCGAGATGAGATCACCGGGGGAACGGAGACACAACTCCATTGGGGTTTAGGCCCCTGGTCTGGTTCCTGCCTGAAAAAAGCTCAGGTTGTTCGTGTGCACCACAAACGCCCTGAGCTTTTGCGATAGGGGTCCTACTTGGACGACTTTTTCGCGCGGCGTCGTGCCAGAGCAGCAGCTCCCAGACCCAAGGCTGCCAAGATTCCAGGCTCTGGCACAGGGTGGTTGTAGATCATACGGAAGCTACTAGAGGCAGTGCCACCATTCAGACCAGCGACATCGACTCCAGTCGCAACAAACCGATCAAAGAGGCGGATGTTGGTGCCGGCAGTAGCCAGGAGACGACCATCCGCAAGTTCCGTCACACCCCTGGCTCCGTCCATGTCGTACTTGAACAGCGGGATGCCGGTCGGACTAAACTCAAAAACTCCAGTGCCGCCAGGGCCATTCAAGCTAAAGACAGCGATGATGATGTTCCCATTGCGGGCCTCGACGATCTGTTGGGTAAATCGGTAGTCAGTCACGAAATCACCCAAGAAAATCCAGTTAGAGCTAAACCGACGTACGGTGGCCGTTGAAGTGGCATTTGAACTGCTGACCAGAAAGTCACCATTCCGCAGCTGGGTGATCCCCCACGGGCTCACCACGTTCGTGGTGGCGGCCCCAAGTGAATTCCCACTGAAATCGAATTTCTCAATTCGCGAACCACCATTCGCGGTAGAGCCAGCAACGGCCGCGTAATAAAAGCCGTCAGCAGCCCTGGTGATTCCCCTGACATTGTCCAGACCTGATGCCCATACGCCCTGGAAGGCTCCCGAGGCATCGTAGCGCTGGATATTGTCTGCAATTTGATCGGTAATCAAAAGCCCATTACCATCTGCTGTGGCGACCGCCTGGACTGGGGTGTTGAGGTTGGTGTTGTTTGGTCCGATAAAGTTCGACTGGAAGACGCCAGTTTGGTTATAGAACAGTGTTCTTTTCCCCGGGTTGGTGGCAGAAAAAGCCGACGAGTCTGGGATGTAGATTCCAGGAGCCAACTGGGCCGAAGCAACTCCTGCGACCATGGCAATGAGGCAGAGGGTAAAGAAACGCATAAGACCAGCAGTTTAACTGGGTAACCCAGCCGTTCCTACTGGCAAATTTACTTGCACTCCTCGAATTTAGGTCTTTGGTGCCCCCACCCTCCATCCCATCCCACCTTTTGAACTGCAATCGCTCACCCCATGAAACTCACAACGAGAGACTGGTGCGCCACTCTCAGGCTGGAGTGCTTTTGGCACGCTTTCTGCAAGTCCTAACCTCAGGCTGGAATCTGGCATTCCTACGGATTGCGCCGGAGCTTAAGAATCCGACAAAACCAAAGGGGCGTAATCCTGCCTGATCAAGGAAACCAATGGATAGGTTAGTCAGCGGGAGTCGGTCGAGTGGACTGGCTTGGATGAGACCTGAACAGGATGTTCAGGCATCCCCTGGTGCGCACGGGACGTCGTCGGTCAGCACGGTCACCCCAATCACGCCAGTTTCGTCGGCAGCTCCCAATCTGGAAAGATCTTCCCGCCGACTGGAGGCAGCGAGCCGCTTGGTCAGCCAGTTTAGCGACCTGATTCAAACAGTTCGCGAAGGAGTGATCGCAAACCAGGATCGCCCGGAAGCGATGGAAGCTGGCAAAAGGCTTGTTGCGTCTGCGGCAGCCACAGCCAAAGATCTGCTTCACTACGCAAAAGTCGATGGCGAACCCCTCTTCGCATCTGCCCCCAAAAAAGCTGGGGTCCGAGCCTATGTCACCATTCAGAACGCTTTCCGTACTCCTTCTGCTCAGGACGCTACCGAAGCGGCAGCAGCGATCAACGGCGCGCGCGAAACGCTCGGCGGGCAAAGGGGAATTGTGAACCGCCTGGCAGCGATGGCGGAGTTTGGGCCAACGGAAGGCTTTATGGCACTAGCCCAACTCGGTGAAATGGCAGACCAACTTGAAACTGCTCAAGCGCAAATCCAAGACGCTGGTCGAACCCTAAGTGGCATCACGGCTCCTCCCACTGGTTCAAGCCTCGATCTCACTGCCTAAGGGATCAGCCTGCCACCGTGGTTCTATCGATAGGATTTGTTTTTGGAGATCAGCTCAAGACGCTGAGCGACGCTCCCTGCGCTTCGCAGAGGATCTTCTGGGGTATTTTTGCAATAATCTACCAATCGATCGAGAGAGCTTTGGGCCACAAATGTTTGGGTGTCATTTGTCGCATAGTAGATCAAAACTCTTCCGTCTAGCAGAGCTACCCAACCGTTCGAAAATGCGACAGACCAGAGATCCCCGACCGCTTCATGTTCCCAGGGGGCTAAAAAGTATCCGCCTGGTGCATAGGTGACTCGCCACGGCTCTTCAAGACTCGTCATAAAGAGATAAAGGACATACCTCATGCCAGTTGCTGTGGCCCTTACTCCATGGGCAAGATGCAACCAACCTTCGTCGGTCTTGATCGGAGATGGTCCTTGGCCATTCTTTAACTCCTTAATCGTGTGATAAATGCGACGATCTACAAAGGTGCTCTCGTCATCAATGACTGCCTTCTCCATCGAGTCACAGAGACCCCAGCCGATTCCTTGGCCAGACCCAGCCTCCAAGAACTTATCCTGTGGCCTGGTGTAGAGTGCATATTTACCTTGCACGTATTCCGGATGAAGCACAACATTTCTTTGCTGGGCAGAGGGAGTGACTAGATCTGGAAGACGTTCCCATGTTTTGAAGTCTTTTGTGCGGCATATCCCGCATTGAGCAGTAGCGGCACTCAAGTCGTGGGGATGATCTGGATCCTTTCGTTCAGTACAGAATAACCCGTAGATACTCCCGTCCTCGTGAGCCGTTACCCTCATGTCGTAAATGTTCGTATCTGGGTCGGCAGTTTCTGGCATCACGACAGGCTCGTCCCAAAAGCGGAAGCCGTCAATGCCTGTATCACTCTCTGCGACCCCAAAGAAGCTCTTACGATCAGCACCTTCAATCCGTACAATCAGGAGCACCTTGCCCTGGCGGAGTATCGCTCCACTATTGAAGGTTGCATTCACCCCCAGGCGCTCCAGAAAGTGCGGGTTCGTTTCTGGGTTGAAGTCGTACCGCCAGTCTAAAGGCACATGACTTTGCGTCACGACCGGGTTTCGAAACCTTTCAAAAACTCCGTTTCGCCACTCGGCAGCAACCTGGTTGGGGGTGGCGAGGAGGTATGTGTGGGCTTCTTGAATTGACTCGCGTCGGCTTTGAAACTGAGGGGGAACCATGGGAGGGACTCTCTCAAAGTCTAGCCGACTCGTCGCAATTCTGGACTCTGACAACCTTGGGAGAATGGGCTGGATCCTCCACCGATCTCTTCGGGTGTTATCGACTACAGGCCTCTTTCCGCTTTATCCCCACGGATCCTGTCGGGCCATGGCAGACGACGGCGATGGGCCTTTGAGTTGAGTCGAAGTTGGTAAGCAGGGCAGCAAGAGCCTTCACAGCCAAACCAGCGACCAACTTCTGTGTCAGACATCGGAAGCATTACGTTCAGGTTGGGAGTAAGACGCCATGATCGTGCCTGGCACCAATGCAGCCGTTGGAATCCGGGAAACCCCATTCTCCGTCTTTCGAATTTCACACCCTTGCAATTTGGAGAAGACGAAGTGTATATTCCATTCTCTCGAATCCAGTGACCACTAAATGGTCCAAAATCGTCTTTACTGGTAAATTATCGTCATTCAGGCTGGCATTAGCCGGATATCTATGTCTCAACTTCTTCGATTCAACCTGGACAAACAACCCTCGCTTGGGATGTGTCTGATTTTCTCGCTCCAAGATGAAACACTCGAGTATGTTCAGCCGGCTCCCTGGTATCAAATCCTGTACCACCGATTCCCAGCTTTAGTCCGCATCAACGGCCGCGAGTATCGCCAGCCGGCAGACTGCCTTGCCATCGTTCCCCCTCGCGCTGTTTTCTCACTCCGACGAGAGTCAGAACCAGGCGTCTACTTGTCGATGAACTTCCAACCAAACCCAGAGGCGACTTACCCCTTGCACTTTGACCAAGTCTTCCCGGCAGGAGACTTCTCGGAAGGACTTGATCAATTACTGCGCCGTGCGATTGATCGCCTTGTCTATATGCGGGCCCATGCGGAAGCCGCTCTGTGGGTAACTCTTTGCCATTTCGGCAGAGTCCCTACCGAAGCCGAGCGACCAGCCGACATTCAGCAACTCGAGCTGTGGATCGATTCCCGACTGCACCAAGCATTTACCATCTCAGATTTGACGGAAGAAGTTGGAATCAGTCACAGCACTCTGCTTCGGCTTGCTAAAGACTACTGGGGGATGACGCCCCTTGATTATGTGAAGTCTCGGAAGATGGAGTTGGCTGCCCAACTCTTGACCGGCAGCTCGAAAACCATCAAGCAAGTCGCGATTGCCATCGGAATGCCTGACCTCCAACAGTTTAACAAACAGATTCGCACTTCCTTTGGCGTCTCCCCTCGCAAGCTGCGAGAGTCCGCTCCCTATCTCAACATTCACGAGCAGCGGAAAAGACTTTAGTGGTGCGATCTCACCAATGCTGGTAGATCCTCCTGGAAACCCTTTCTTGCTCAGTTCAATTTCGTTACACTTTAATTTCTTATGTTGAGAGGAACTCTGTCCACTATTGTCGCAGCAACTGCGGCCGTCTCTGCCCTCGCTCAAACTGTGACCCTCAGTGCCACATCCGACGCTCGCATCCTCGGCTTTTTTCCTGGCAGCAACTTCGGAAACGACATCTTGAGCACTTACACGGTTGGCCCCAACGTTCAGCGCACCCTGATCCTATTCGACCTTGGATCAATCCCGTCTGGCCAGATCATCACAAGCGCGACTCTTCGCCTCTATGGCTCACCCTTTTTTGCAAGTTCAGACCCGGCAACTACATCTGTTTACCGTGCGACGAACAGCTGGATCGAAAGCCAAGTAACGTGGAACAGTAGTTCGACTGGGAATCCTTGGTTGACCGTCGGCGGAACTTTTGTGGGGACGACAGGGGTTCAAGGGGCCAACCCTTACGCCACCCTAACCGGCAACCAAACGGAGGGGTGGCGAGAATGGAACGTCACCTCCCTCGTTTCAGAATGGAAAAGCGGCACCCATTCTAACCATGGATTCGCCATCACAGGATCAGAAGGAACTACCTTGGTTTACACCTCTCGGGAGGGGACTAGCACTTCGCTTCGTCCCCAACTCATCGTGAGCTACGAACCAGTCCCAGAACCCTTCACTCTTGGTGTGGTGGGTCTGGGGGCACTCGCCATCTTCCGCAGAAAGAAGAGCTAGGCCCAGTCGCACCCAAGTCGCTGGATTTCTTGTCCTGAACTGGCATGGGATCTGTTTCTTCCCTTTCACAACCCTCGTTTTGAGGGTTATGAAAGGGACTGTGTAAGCCTTCTCCCTGCATCTTTCGAAGCAAGTCCGCTCACCCAAAGCCTGCAGCCAAACCAACCCGGTGCCAACCTGGGTGACCTTTCAGCCCCTATAGCGTTCTCTTCTCACAACTATTGTTCATCCTCAGCTTCGACTGGCAAAACAAGCTCAACGGATTGACCACTCGATCCGAGGAAAACCAAGTCAAGAAAATCACCACCAGAAGCCCGCGCCACTTTCGGGCCGGGACGTGAAAGATCGGTTACTACATCGGCAAGCTGATGGACGGTGATTCCCCGTGCTTCTAATTGATGGATTTCTTCCGGGTGTCGGAGTCGGTGTAGCACCACTTCACGAGTCCACGGGCCGGGAGCGAGCGAAGCGAGCAGTTTCACCTTCTGGGGATGCCCGAACTTCTTGTGAACCCACTCGTCGGCCCCCCGTGAGATTTCAGCTTCTGTTCTCTTGCCCGAACTGGTTGGCCCTCTGCCCGTGGCCTTCTGGTCGGCTTTGGTGAGCCGAAAAAGGTAGCTTACTGGGTTCACCGATGCCTGAACTTCAATGTGTCGGCACTCAACCCCGGTCGGGGTCGGTCGGATCGCGAGTAAATCCATCTCGTGAACCCCGATTTTCACGCCTCGAATCGTGAAGAATCCGGCCCTGTTAAGCCATTCTTCAACCAGTTCCTCCGCGAGCAGTGCCATACTTCCATTATGAAGGCGATTCCACTGCTTGCCTTAATTCTGCTTGGTCAGGGTCACCCATCAAAACCCCCGAAGCTTGATTATGATAAGGTTCGAGACGAAACTTTTGCCCATACGGGCGAAATCAAGTTTCGTAAGGGTTCTAGCTTTTCGTATCTTGCAGGATATGTATATCGCGGTAAGGAGCCTAAACGCCCTCAAGTGATCATCCTTAACTTTTACGCTTTGCGGATTAACGAAACTGGGAATCCCGCATCTGATTCGGACTATGCAAAGTGGCAAGGCTTAAAAGAAATAACGCTTCGGTGGTCTACTGATCCAAAAACTTACGAAGTTCGAACGGAAAAGTCGGTGATGACGGATTCAATGACCAAAATTTTGGTTGGCAGAGCATTTGCTGAACGCATCAGAGCAGAAATTCCGGTTGGAGAATTCATCGAATTGGCGAACTCGAAAGAACTAGTATTCGAACTCGGAAATCATACCGAAACATTCAAAGAGAATCTATTGAAGCCCATGAAAGCACTCGTGGTTTCACTGCCAAACGAATAGCGAGAAAGGTTAGAACCCCCTGATACCGGGGGCTAAGAAGCTTAGCTGCAAGGAGCTATCTCTAGTTTCTTCAATTCTTTCATCAATCTGGAAATCACCCGGTTCCACCCAGTTCTACCGTCTCTTCAGAGCCTGGACGGGGCTGAACTGTCGGTGCTGGTTTTGAATGTCGGCTTGGGCTAGGGTCACGTAGCGGTTCGTCATGGCTAGGTCGGTGTGACCCAACATTTCCTTCAGCGTGAACACGCTTCCCCCGGCCCGTAGGAACATCATGGCGAAGGTGTGACGTACGGTATGGGGGGAGCATCGAACGGCCTCAATCTTGGCGGTTTCACCCAACCGTTCCAGAATTTGGCGTACTCCATACCGAGTCAATCGTTCACCCCGTTTAGACTCAAAAAGAGGTGAATCCGGTTCCAATTCGCGTTCTCGTAGGTATCGCCACAGAACCCGTCCTGTTTCGCGGCTGAAGTAGATCGCCCGATGCTTGTTTCCCTTGCCTCGAACAATGGCTTTTCGATTGACAATATCCACGTCTTGAAAATCTAGCTCGCAAAGCTCGCTCACTCGAACCCCAGAATCCAGCATGAAGAGTAGTAGAGCTTCATCCCTTCTAGGTTGCTGACTTCCCTTTGATGCCTTGAGCAAGGCATGAACCTGTTCTTCGGTGAACGGCTGAATCTGGTCGGGCCGATGAATTGGGGCCGTAGTCCTTCCATCGGTGAAACGGGAATATAGCCCTCTGAAACAAGAAAGCGAAAGAAGGTTCTCAGTGCCGCGTGAACATCCTTTACTGTTCGACTCTTGACGGCTGTTTTGAGGGCAGGATTTCCCCAACGGCCCTGTTCGGATAGGTGCCCATTGGAAACGTAGCCGATGAAGGCCCGAATCTCGAATGTTCCGCAACTCTCAAAGCCCTCGTTTTCGAGCCACCAAACCAGTTTGTTGAGGAAGTGGCGGCGAAGCTCTAAGGTTCTGGGGCTGAGTTGACGGTATTCCCCGTCAAGAATCCATCCTTTGATGAAGCGGCGAAGATCGTTGATCCCAATATTGGAATCAGAATTGAGTGAACGAAGTGCTGTTTGCAAGTTTCTAGGTCTCGTTTTGGTGGTCGGTGGAATGCCGAAACCTTGAACGAAGTGCTGAACTTGAATCGAGAACGATTCAGCCTAGAAAAAAATGGTGGGCGGTATAGGACTTGAACCTACGACCCCTTCGGTGTGAACGAAGTGCTCTACCACTGAGCTAACCGCCCTTCATTGCTTTCTTCGGACTTTACTCTAAGATCCGCCCGCTAAAATCCGGACACGCACCCAGGAAGCCAACTCTGAAAAAGGAACATCTTTCAGTATATCCACCGAGATTGCATCAAAACAGGGACGGGGCAAAGAAGCCCCTGGAAAATGACCCTTGATCGCAATATTCCTGATACACTGACTGTAACGATGAGACTTGCTGGGCTGGCAATACGACTGATCCTGAGTAGTGCGTTCCTCCTCCTGGCCTGCACGACCCTGGCCCAGTCGCCAGAACCCATCAGGGGGATCCCTGGCGTCGAGGGCACCATCGAGCCACTGTTTAAGTCCTTAGATCAGTTCGCCCCTAGCCCCTCTGGGCCGCGTGTCATCACTCTGTCGAACCGAGGCCCAAACCTTCGGGTGAGAATTTTTCAAACAAATGCCGAGAACAATATTTTCCTTAATGTCGAGCTTCCCCGAAACTCAACCAAACAAGTTCTCTACTATCCGACCTTTCACCTCTATCAATCTCAGATTGTCATCCAAAGCGAGCGAGGCGTTTTCCAAAGCAATGAGTTGTTTTATCAATATCAAACGCCAATTCTTATCCTCTCTAAAAACCCAGAAGAACTTCGTTTTTTTAAAGATGCTAGGATAACTTCTCTGCCAGGCGGTGGGCAAGAAAGCGCCATTATTCAGTCAGGACAACCAGAAGAAGCTCCGGCCAGATTTGAGGCTTACCGAGACTTTTCTGCTGTAATTCTTCATAGTGGCAGCGAACAGCTCACGCCAGAAACGATCGAGGCTCTTATCCAATATGTGATCATGGGTGGGCAGATCCTTTTTCTTGGGCCAGAAACGGCGCTAGCCCTTGCCGCCAAAGAGTGGCAACGAGTTCTGCCCATGCGAGGGATCACGACAGTCAGAGTAAGAGGAGAGAGCATGTATCCCAGCGACTCAACGTTCCGAAACCAAGAATTCTCGCTTTTGAGCGGTGAACGCCTCCCAGGAACAACTCAGATTTTGAAGCATGGCCTCCTGTGGAAGACTCAAAGATTCTTAGGGTACGGTGGAGTAACGATCATTACAGCGAGTCTCGAGCAATCTGAATTTGCGAATGTAGAGGATCGCCTTGCCCCGATCCGAACAGCACTGACAGAACGAAGTGACAGGATCCCCCCAGGCCCACGAGTCGGCACGCGATCGGCTGATCTCAGGTTTAACCAACCGACCAGCCAGCGAGATGCCTTTAAGTTTGAGCTCCCTTCCACACAATTTATCCTAACAATTCTTGTCACTTTTGTCTTGCTCGCCGTCCCTATAAACTTCCTACTTTTGGGAAAACTTGACAAGGCACCTCTGGCATGGATCACAACCCCTATTCTGAGCATCATCTTTGCTGGCATTCTGCTCTGGCAGACGAGACCTCTTTACGAAGGCCAAGCTGCTCTTAATAACTATGGAAATCTCATACAACTAGCTGACTCTCCCCACGCTACGCTCCAAGGCTATACAGAACTTTTCATCCCTCTTGCTGGACAATATCCCATCTCATTCCCCGGACTCCTTGACTTGACACAGGACGATCCTCCCTACTTGGGTCAGCAAAGCGCAAGCGGATCCAAGCTCGAAATCCTCGACGAAGGAGAGCTCCAGGTCAAATCGATACAGGTTGCCAATCTCAGCTTTTCTGACCTTGGTTATAGTCAAAGACTTGTCATGAATCCCCTCGTTTCTGCGCAAAGAGTCAGTTCCAATGGCAAAGCTGCTCTCAGACTTACTGCAACCCGCGATCTTGACGAATCAAGTGTGATTCGGTTGGGTCGCGAGACCACGATTCCGGTAGGGCCGATGACAAGGGGCCAAGCGAAAACAGTCCCTCTTCCTACCAGAGCGGATAACAAGCGAAGATCCAATGCAGCAAGCTCACTTACTTTTCAGACGAACCTTTCTTTAGAAGCAGCGGGCCCCCAAATCACGTTCCCGGTAAAGAGGAAGTCTCAGATCAGTTATACTTTGTATCTCAACCCCCTTCTCTTGGGAGGTGACTGGTGAATGAACTGGCCGAACACCTTTGGAAGAATCCTTTTCTCATCGAGAATAAGCGCTTCATACGGAAGTGGTTTACCAATCAAACGCCTACCGTTACAGCCGTTCTGATTATTGTCATTACAGTTTTTCTGGGATTCATGCTCTTAGTTACTACAACGGAAGGTGCAATTAGACCAGAACCCATAGGTTTCCTTGTTTTTATCGCGTTCCAACTCATTCCGATCGCAGTTCTGTACAGAGCAATAAGCGGTGAACGTGAAAACCGATCATGGGACTTTCTCTTGGTCGCTCCACTCATCTCTAGTCAGATCGTTATCGGCAAGCTTCTCTTAGCAATGAGTGCCATGTTGGGAGCCTGGTTGCTGGGAACTTTCTTAGCACTTGCAAGCTATCTTTCAAGTATCTTTATTTACCAGGGCCACCTTTCCACTCAAGTTACTGATTCAGAGTTTATGCTCCCTCGGTATTTTCTGATTACTTTGGTCGGATTTCCCTTAGGCCTCTTTAATGCAGCCGTCACTCTCTTTTTATCGGCAAGAACGAAAAGGGCCTTTGCCACTTTGGCAACCTCAGGAATCATTCTTAGCTTCATTCACTTCATTCTTATCCTCATTTCCGACCCAAGTTCCACGGATTGGTTCCAGCGCATGTTCACTCCTCTGAACATCTACGCAACTTTGACACAGCTGAACAATTATGGAGAGTCAAGTTTGCGCGGCTTTGTGAACGAAGAGAAACACCTCTGGTTTGCACCACTGATCACTTGCCTAGTGGCCAGTACGATCCTTCTTTATTGGGCGACTGTCACTCTCCGTTTTCCTGACCAAGAAAAACCCTTTAAGCCATCGAAGAAAAATGCTGACCCTCAATAATCTCCGCAAGACATACGGCAACTTCGTCGCAGTCAAGGGAATTTCATTCCAACTTGAGCCTGGCGACATCTTCGGATTTATCGGCTCGAATGGTGCTGGCAAAACAACGACTATCAAAATGCTGTCCACTCTGCTCGAGCCTACATCCGGCTCTGCTACATTAGACGGTTACGACCTTGAAAAGCAGCCGATGGAAGTCAGAAAGAGAATCGGCTATATGCCAGACTTTTTCGGGCTTTACGATGATGTTAAAGTCTGGGAGTACCTCGACTTTTTCGCAACCATCTATGGGGTACCTTCGTCCCAGCGCAAGGAGGTTATCGACAATGCTCTCAGCCTAACCGACCTTACCCTGAAGAAAGATTCCTTTGTCCAGAGCCTCTCCAGGGGTATGCAGCAAAGGCTCTGTCTTGCAAAATGCCTCGTCCATAACCCCTCCCTTCTCCTCTTGGATGAACCAGCCTCGGGTCTCGACCCACGAGCTAGATCGGATCTCAAGGAGCTTCTCCTAGAACTTTCTCGAATGGGAAAGATGATTATCGTCAGCAGCCATATTCTCCCAGAACTCTCCGACTTCTGTAACAAAGTAGGAATCATCGAGAAAGGAGAACTCTTACTCTTTGGTTCTGTTCAGGAGATTGTCAAGGGAATCCAGTCTCACCGCCAGATAAGAGCTAAGTTCATCGATAGTGCCGATTTGGCGCTCAGCTTTGTCGCCGTGCAACCTCTTGTCGCTCAAGTCAAGACTCTCAATGAACACGAGCTCACCTTCGACTTTACTGGCAATGATGAAGACCAGGCCCAGCTCTTAGCTGCTTGCGTTCAGGCGGGACTCCGACCCCTTGCCTTTAGCGAAGAGAGTCTGGATCTCCAGGATGTTTTCCTTTCCGTCACAACGGGAGCTGTGAACTAGCATGGCAGTTCGAGATTGGCTTACCGAACAGAGTCGCACCTTTATCGGGAACGCCCAATCGGTTCGCGATTTTCGGTCCCAACTTCGCGGTTATCGTTCCATGTTCCTCTGGCTCGGGTATCTATCAGTTCTTCTGGCTATCACAGTCACGAGTTACGACACAGCCGCTGAAAGAGTGAGATCTGAAGGGTTAGCCGCTGCCCAGATGGAACTACAAAACCTTTATGCAGCCTTCATGACTTTGCTCGGTCTCGCCCTGTGCCTCATCATGCCAACAATGGGAGCGACATCAATCGTACAGGAAAGACAAAGAAAATCGCTAGACCTGATTTTCTCGGCACCAGTTAAGCCAGGGTATTTTCTCATTGGAAAGCTCATTAGCAACTTGCGTTATGCGGTAATGCTCCTTGTCTTAACTCTGCCCATGGCAGCGGCTGGGGTCATGGTCGGTGGCGCAACCTGGATCGACGTCTTAACTGCTTTCGTCTGCCTCCTCCCTTTCGCTGTTTTTTCGACGAGTATTGGCCTCTTCATCTCCAGTAGAGCGAAAACTGCGACCGCAGCGATCATCGGTTCGTTGATCTGCGTTAGCCTTTTCTTGCTCTTAGTTTCGCCCCTTAGCATGGCAATGATGGATTCTCCTTTCGTTGGACTAAACCCCTTTACAGTTGCGAGTGCTGGTTCAGCATCAACGAATCTCTCCGGAATCGAGGTGCCAGCGTGGCTGATTTCGGTTGTTTGTTTTGTTGCATTATCTAAGTACTTGCTCTTAGGTGCCGAGAGCTCCCTCACTCAGCAAAAACCAGAGATTGTCAAGCTTCGCATCGCAACATATTTTCTCCTCGTAGCCTACTCTTTAACATTAGTTTTCACCGGAAGTATGAGGGGCTCATCAGCTTTTAGTGACGCTTTCTTTCTCCTCTTACTCCTTCCCTTCTGGATTCTTCCTTTTGTGATACCGATTGTTGTCTGCTATTCCTTTTCAGACTCCAAACGCTTGAGGCCAGACGGATGGTTTTCCTTAAGATCCATGGTGGATGGGAGGGTGAGTGGTTCTTTGCCCTTCCTTCTGAGCTGTGTTGTAATCCTTTTTGCTGGCCCTCTTGTGCTCTTCCCCAACCGAGGTGATGGATATCAAGGGCTCCTGATTGCTCTTACCCTTATGTTTCTGCTTTGGTCAGGAAACTGGTTTGCCAGCAGTTTCGGAAAAGATGCCGCCGGGGCTCGGCTAAATGGAGTGGGAATCACAGCGGCAATCGCCTATCTGCCCATCGCCTACATCCCGTATAGCTTTATGGTTGCATCCCGGTCTGGCACGACTCCAAGTCTTGAAGAGTTCCCCTATTCGATTCTGCTCGGCGGAGGTGTATCACCACAGAACACCATCATAAGCGTCATCGTTTTGCTCGGCGTCGCTGGTATTTTCCTGTTTGTTGGGAGCGTCATTCAACGCAAGAGCGTTTTGCAACGTACGACACTGTAGAGTCTAGGCATGAACATAAACCTTAAGCCCTTCCTATACCGCGTCCGGCTCCTCAGGGGCTGGCGAGCCTTCTGGGTTGGTTTGGCAACCTCGGGCGTCGCGTGTCTCGTCTTGGCTGGGCTCGACCTGTCTCGGATCGTCCAGGGGCAGCCACATTGGTTTGGCGCGATCCTGGCGGCGGGTGCGCTTCTCGGGCTCTTCTGTGGACTCCTCTTGCCAGTTCGAGAGGCAGATGTCGTTAAGTCGATCGATCGTAGAGCAAATCTGAAAGACAGACTCACAACGAGCCGCGAAGTCGAGGCTGACTCAAGTTTCGCTGACGAGCTCACCCAGGACACCCAGTCGAAACTCACCACCGTCAAGCCAGCGGCAATTTTCCCCATGAGGTTTGGGAAATTCGAGCTCGCCTCTCTTCTGCCAAGCGTCATCGCCCTTGCAATCTTAGGGCTCAGCGCAAGCCAGATTCTGATCCCCGAGGAGAAGAAGAAGGAACTGAAAGAAGTCGCAGCCATGGGGAGCGAAATCGAGCGCATCGCCAAGCCACTCACAGATCTCACCCAAAAAGCAGACGCGAAGTCCGACGAGAAGAGATTGGCGATGGAACTGGAAAGGCTCCAGGAGCTGATGCAGCGAGGACGGCTCGACAAGCCGGAGGCCCTCCAACAAACAGGCGAACTCAAAAAGGACGCAGAAAAGCTCAAAGTGGAAAATGCCAAAGAGACAATGGCTTCGCTCGAACAAGCTGAAGATTCTCTCCGCGCCATGGAGGAGGATCGTCTCCAACAAGCTCTCAAAGACGTCTCTCCTGAACGAGCCAGAGAACTCGCCTCCCTCTCCGATAAAGAACGTGAGCAAGCTATCAGCGAGAATCAAAATCGAGAGGATCAAGTCCAAGCAGAGATTTCAAAGCTCCAGGAGCAGATCCAAGAAGCTGAGACCAGGCTCCAAAATCAGAATCTCACCGAAGCCCAAAGAAGGCAACTCGAAAGTGACCTGAAGACTATGCAAGAGCAAATGGAGAAGCTCAAAGCAGAACTTGCTGCTCTGCAAGAAGCAATGCAGGAGCTCATGAAAAGCCAAGAAATCCAGGATCTCTTGAAGAAGATGAATGACCACCCAGCGATGAAGGAAATCCAAGAGATGATGCAACAGCTCGCTCGGGATGCCCAAAGAGCTCAGGAAGGCGAACCCCAAGAACTCACCAAGGAGCAAATCGAACAGATGAAGCAGCGGGTCCAGGAACTCCAGAAAGACCTGGAGGAACTCGCCAAGGAACTTCAAGACCCCCAAAAAATGGAGGAGTTTATGCAGGCACTTAAGGAGTCACTCGAAAACATGGGGGAATGCCAGGCCTGCAACGGCCTCTCCATAGGACTAATGCAAATGCTCGGGATTCCTGTGCCGATGCCGTCAAACGCCCTGGATCGAATGGGAATCGACACTGGCCTCGTGAATAAGACAGAGGAAGGGACGCCAGGAGCTGGCAAAGCCAGGCCAACTGCGATCCGCGGCCAAAGGCAAGATGGAGGAAAAGAGACTTTTATCGAAGTCAGGGGCCCCACGACACTCGGAAACAAGACCTCAATCCCCCTGCGCCAAGTCCTCCCAAACGCCAGAAAGAAAGCAGAAAACGCCATCGATCGACGCAAAATCCCCAAACAGCACGAAAAACGAGTGAAGGATTACTTCGACAGCCTCGGCCAGGGAGGAAAGTAACGTGAGCAACGCTGCCTGGTTTCAAGAAACCTTTAGCCGGATCCAATCGGAACTGGCAAAGGTCATCGTCGGGCAAGAAGAGATCGTACGTAACGTGCTGGTCGGACTCGCTGCCAACGGCCACGTTCTCCTCGAAGGAATGCCAGGGCTCGGCAAGACCCTTACCGTCCGATCCTTGGCTCAGTGCCTTTCCCTGAATTTCAGCCGCATCCAGTTCACCCCGGACATGATGCCAGCTGACGTAACCGGTACGAACATCTTTGTGCAAACTCCCGAAGGAGGGAGAAACTTTGAGTTCCGACATGGGCCGATCTTTGCCAATATCGTCCTGGCAGACGAAATCAACCGAGCCACGCCCAAAACCCAGAGCGCACTCCTAGAAGCCATGCAAGAAAGGTCCGTCACGATCGGGGGCAAAAGGATGCAGCTCGATGAGCCCTTCCTGGTTATGGCGACCCAAAACCCAATCGAGCAAGAAGGCACCTACTCCTTGCCAGAAGCACAACTAGACCGCTTCTTCTTTAAACTCCTCGTTCCAGACCCCACCAAGGCTGACCTCGCGGAAGTTGTGAAGCGAACCACCGGCACAATCGAGCCACAAGTGCAGCCAGTTGCCACCAAGGAGGAAATCCTGCGAATGCGCCACGTTGCGCGAGAAGTCCCTATCGCCGAATCTGTCCTCGACTTTGGCCTGAATCTGATCGTAGCGACTCGCCCGAACGAATCAAAAGTGCCTGCTGTTCAAAAGTACTTGCGCTATGGTTCGTCACCCAGGGGAGCCCAGTGCTTGGTGACTGCCGCGCGTATTTTCGCCCTACTGGATGGCCGCTTCAATGTCAGCAAGGAAGACTTGAAGCAAGCGTCCCTCCCTGTCCTTCGCCATCGCATCGGCCTGAACTTCGAGGCAGAAGCAGATTCAATCACGCAGGACAAAATCATCTCGGATGTCATTTTGGGTGTGGAAAGGCAGGATCGCGATCCGATCCGGGTTTAGGAACAGAGCGCAATGGCAGTGACCTTGCTTGGATTAGCCCCCGAGGAGCTTCGGGTCATCGAAGGTCTGTCGCTCCAGCCTCGGCAACACTCGGCAGGCTCGGTTCAAGGAGAGCGCCTCACCCAAAAGCGTGGCATCTCCATCGACTTTCGCGATTTTCGGGAATACAGCGAAGGAGATGATCTCCGCCACCTCGATTGGAACATCCTCGCCCGCCACGAAACCCCCATCCTCAAAACCCATCGGGATGAAGAAGATCTGACCCTCACCTTAGCGATCGACTGCTCTGCCTCGATGGCCTACGGTAGCCCATCCAAGTTTGAACTGGCCCAAAGGATTTCCCTCGCTCTTGGATTTGTTGCCTTGCAAGCAGGCGACGCAGTCAGCTTCATTCCGCTCCGCACCGAAAGGCTCAGGCCGACCACTTTCCGCGGCCGACCAGGTCTGGTTCGCTTCGCCCAAGGCGTGACCCAACTGAAAACAGACAGTCAATCCTTCGATCTCTCAGCGGAACTCAAAAGAATCTCTCACCTCAAAATGAAGCGAGGAATCACGGCGATCATCACCGACGCCCTTCATCCTGAGTTCCTGGTCTCGCTCCGGACCCTGAGCCGGAAAGATCACGAGGTCTGGGTGATCCAAATCCTTTCTCAGGAAGAGCTTCAGCCAAACCTCGAAGGCGACCTGAGCCTCGTGGACTGCGAAACGGGAGAAGCGGTTGAGATCACCATCAATCGTGAGTCCCTCAAGCGGTACCAAGAGAACCTCCGCAGCCTGACCGATGGAATCAAGAGCCAGTGCCTGGCCCTTGGCGGTCGATCCCTCACAACCCCGAGCCACACACACCTTGTTTCCTTGATTCGAGACACGTTTCTGCGGGAGAAGTGGCTGGCATGAATCTCCAGGCTCCCCAGAACCTTCTGTGGTTCCTTCCCCTCGCAGGGATCATTGTCTTGCTCTACATGCTTCGCATGAGGCGGCAAGAGAAAGTGGTGCCTGCTGCCTTTCTTTGGCCAAAACAAGTGGAGGAGGTCAGAGCCAACTCTCTCATTCAAAAACTCAAATTCTCTTGGTTGATGGTGCTCCAGCTGCTGGCCCTCGCCATCCTGGTCTTGATCCTCGCAAGACCCCAACAAGAAGAAACTGGCTTGACCGGTGAACTGACTGTGTTTGTCCTCGACCGCTCTGCGACGATGTCTGCCACAGATATCTCCCCAAACCGCTTCTCATCTGCCAAACAGTTCATAAAGTCAGCCCTCCAGGCTACCAAGCCTGGCGACAAGACAGCCCTTGTCGTGGCTGGCAGCGAAACCAGAGTCCTCTTTCCTTTGGGTCGGGATCGCGCCCAACAAGAGCGGCTGCTCGATGATCTGACCCCAAGCGATGCGGTGGGGAACGTTGAGGAAGGCTTGCGACTTGCTGCCGCCCTTGTCGGAGGGGAGGATAACGGCCGAATCGTCCTGGTCAGCGATGGTGCTTCAGGCAATATCGATCAAGTCTCTTTGGGCAAGGCCGAATTTGTTTACCAAATGGTGGGGAAATCCTCGGAGAATCTCGCCATCACTGCGCTTGGAGTCGGCGAAGGTGCCGAGGGGAAAAGCGCTTTTGTGAGTGTCAGGAACGAGGGGGAAGAGGACGCAACTGCAACCTTAAACTTGTACTCTGACGGCAGACTTATCTCCAGCGAGAAACTCACTCTGGATCCAAACCGCCCCTTCGGAAAGACTTTTTCAGTTCCTAGCACTTCACGTCTGCTGCGAGCCGAACTTGAAACGAATGACTTTCTGGCCAGTGATAACTCCCGCGTGGCCCTGGTCGATCCCGCCCTGAATCTTCGCGTTCTTCTCGTCAGCCCGGGGAATATCTTCCTGGAACGAGCTCTCGCTCTCGACCCTAGGGTGACTCTCGACCGATCCGAGCAAGTCCCCCAAAGTGAGCTTCCAGGGTCTGGTACCAGTCAGTATTCTCTCGTCGTCTTTGATGGAGTACCAGAAGTTCCGGTCAAGGCCCCGGGGGTTCTTAACTTTGCCTCACCCGGCGAAACGAGTATCGTCAGGGCAACCGGACAGGTCGAAAGGCCAAGGTTTGTTTCTCAAGAGGAGATTCCCCTCTTTGAGGGTGTCGATCTTGGAAATGTCACGGTGCAGATGGCCCAAAGAACCTCCTTAAGGCCAGGAGCAAAGTCAGTCGCCCTAGGCTCGAACGGGGCTCTTGTTGCAGTAAAGGAAGGAGCGCGCCGCGCCATCTACGTCAGCTTTGCCCCATTTTCGAGTGATTTCCCCCTGGATGCCTCATTTCCAATCTTCATTTCAAACTCGCTCGATTTTTTGGCTGGGGCTGTCGAATCAAATCAGATCGTGACCACCCCTGGACGGAGCCTCGCTCTGGCGAGTGATCGCCCCTTGGATCTGGTGGATTCCCAAGGGGTTTCCCGCAGATTTGAGCCTCTGGCTGGCTCTGTGACACTCCAGGGGATCGACCGAATCGGCGAATATCTCATTCGGGGAGGCGACCAGGAGAAGCGGCTGATCGTGACCTCCGCCGTCACCGAGAAGGGGATCGCGCCCAACTCTCGCCTTGATCTTGCGACTGGCACTGCCAGAGCCGTCGAGTCGCCCACTCGCTTCACCGATCTGTGGCGACCCTTCATCTTTCTGGTTCTTGTTGTCCTGTCGTTTGAATGGTGGCTGTTTGCGAGGAAGAGCTAACGATGATCGCCTTTCAATCCCCTGTCTTCCTGCTCCTCCTCGTTCCATTGGTCATAGCCCTCGGTTGGAGTTTTCGGCTCGTCGGAGGGATGGCCAAACCGCGAAAGTTTTTTGCCTTCGTGGTGAGGGGGATTTTGGCTGGGCTCTTGATCGTAGCTCTCGCTGAACCGGAAGCCAGACGCCCTGATCAAGGGGTCGCGACCCTCTTCGTTTTGGATCAAAGCGACTCGATTTCTGGGGCCGAGACAAAGAGAGCCAAAGACTTCATGGCGGAAGCAGTCAAGAGGATGTCATCCGATGACCAAGCGGGGCTGATCGTCTTTGGCCAAGAAGCAATGATCGAAGTCGCTCCAAGTTCTTCCCCGAGCCTAGCCCGTATCGATAGCAAACTTGAGCGGGGGGCGTCGGATCTCGCAGCGGCTCTTCGTCTTGGATCGGCAGCGTTCCCAGATGGGAAATCCAAGAGAATCGTCCTGCTCACCGACGGTAACGAAACGAGCGGCGATGCCCTTTCTGTCGGCCGAACTCTTGCCTTGGACGGGATTAGCCTCGACACTGTTTCGCTCGGGGCTTCGCCAAATCAATCCGAGGTTGTTCTCCAGAGACTTGAAGTCCCCCCCAGAGCCGACGAAAATCAACCGATCAGCCTCAGGGCAGTGATCGACGCTACCCAAGCGACAAGAGGGGTTCTGGACCTCGAACGGGACGGAGTCGTCATCTCTTCAACCAGAATTGACATCCCGGAGGGCACGAGTTCCGTTCTGCTTTCGGATCGTGTCAAGGGAAGAGGCTTTGCTCGTTACCGGGCCGTCCTCAGACCAGACCGCGATACTGACATCCGCAACAATCTCGGGGTCGGCTTTGTCTCGATTCAGAGTGCCCCAACGATACTCCTGGTTCAGAAAGCGACTGATCCCTCCTTGGCGAGAGCCCTGACCGAGAACGGCTTGAACCTCGAGAGGGTCTCCCCAGAGGCTTTTCCGGCAAGGGCCGAACAGCTCCAGCGCTTTAGTGCAGTCCTCTTTAATGATGTCCCCGCCGAGAACTTTTCTGCCAACCAAATGAAGATCATTCAAAGTGCTGTGCGTGATACAGGCATGGGCTTTGCCATGATTGGCGGCGAAGGTTCCTTTTTGCCTGGTGGCTACTTCGGAACGCCGATCGCCGAGACTCTCCCAGTTGACCTCAACATCCGCCAGCGCAAGACCTTCCCCTCCACCAGCATTTTGATCGTTGTGGACTGTTCTGGGTCGATGTCTGTAATGGAAGATGGCTACCCAAAGATCAGACTGGCAGCGATGGCGGCCGAAGAATCAGTCAAGCTGCTCTCACCGACCGACCGAATCGCTGTGATGGGGAGCACGGATGGCCTTGAAATGGTTGTCCCATTCACTGACCTGAAAAACCGAGGACAGGTGATCGAGGGGATTCGACGCCTGGCAGTCTCGGGCGGAGGAATCTTCATCGGCCCGAGTCTCGAAAAGGCGGACCGGCTCATCCGTGCTGAAGAGAGCAAGGTTCGCCACGTGATCGTTTTGGCGGACGGGAACGACTCCACCGACTGGCGGGATGCCATCGAACGAGCCACTGGCTTAAGGAACGACAAGGTCACGGTCTCGGTAGTGGCGATTGGAGACGGCAAGGATGTCCCGATGCTGAGAAGCCTGGCATCAGTCGGGGGAGGAAGGTTTTACCTTGCCAATCGGGCGGGACAGCTCCCAGCCATCTTCACCCAAGATACAGCGGTCATCGCTCGCCGAGCCATTGAAGAAGGGGAATTCTTCCCCAAACTGACTGGCAATGATCCTGCCATTCGAGGGATCAGTGCGACCCCTTCCCTGCTGGCCTACAACCTCACCGACAGTCGCCCCCTCGCCAGAGTGAGCATGAGAACGCACAAAGACGACCCCCTCTATGCTTCCTGGCAATATGGTCTCGGCAGGAGTGCCGCCTTCACCAGTGACTCCCAGGCCCGCTGGGCACAGAACTGGGTGGGGTGGGAGGGCTACCGAGCATTTTGGAGTCAGGTCGTCCGCTCTATCAGTCGCCAACAAAGGGACAGTAGCTATTCGGTAGAAGCAAAGGCTGTCGCAGGGAAGAGCCAAATCGAAGTGAGATCTCTCTCTGGCGGGCCACTCCCCAGTGGGGCACGTGTGGTGGTAAGCGACCCAACAGGCAAACAAACAGAGGTAAGCCTCACCCAGGTCGGGCCAGATTCGTACCAGGGATATTTCGAGAGCCAGGAATCAGGAACCTACTTTCTCACGCTTGCCGCAGGAACTCAAGCTCTCGAAACCAGTGGTTACTCAGTCTCCTACCAGCCGGAGTACCGAAACCTGCGCACAAACGAGCCTTTATTGTCACAACTCAGCCAGGTTGGGCTCGGGAAGGAGTTAGATCGGCCAGGAGGTGCTTTCCGCCCGGTGCCGAACTCCCGGGGTTCTGTCCAAGATCTCTGGTTCTTCTTCATTCTCCTTGCCGCCTTGTTGCTCCCTTTTGATGTTGGGATCAGGCGGTTGGCGATTCCTCTTTGGCGTATTTTGGGGGACGCAATGAAAAGGAGGAGAGGAATGATCGAGGTGGAGCGGCAGGAGAGACAGCAAGTAACCGCCAGGCTGCAGGAGGCGAAGTCGCGTGCTGCTCAGAAGACGAGCCCAAAGGGGGAACTTCCTGTGATTGACCTGGGTACTGCACCGCTGGAACCTCAGAAACCCAGCTCCCAGCCAAAGCCAATCCAGCCCGCCAAACGTAACTGCTGGGCAAATCGCTCCCGCTTACTGATCCCTGTCATAGCACTTTCCAGATCAACTCGAACTGATTCATATTAACCAGATTAATCCTGACAGAAACCAAGCTTGCTATTTTTTGGAGACTGTAATCCGCACGGCCTCCAAAAAATAGCTTGCCTAACCCAAGGGTATTGTATGAAGCACGTCACCCAAACAAAAAAGATTTGGTTTGATTAAATTCGCAATTCTGAAGTTGCTGGATTGGTATACGGGTCGGTGTTGGGGTC
>JALOLT010000046.1 GCA_025455775.1 Fimbriimonadaceae bacterium | reverse complement strand
GGAGGAGAGCAAAGCCTGGGCCCAACAGTTTTTCAAGAGACCCATCGTGACGACGATTGAGCCCTCCACGACTTTCTACCCCGCCGAGGACTATCACCAGCGATACCTGGAACGGACAGGGAGAGCCGCCTGTCACGTCCGTCACAAAATTGGTCGCTGACCCCCGTTCGGAGCAAGGAACTAGGAACTAGGATTGCCAGAGGGTAAACCGCTGGAATGTTCGCTTCAGTTAACTTGGCCCAGCCAGCAAATCCCGCCCAGATTCTCTCCGCTAGTGAAGGCAAGGAGAAAATCACTCGACCGGATTGGAGCGGGGAAGATTGCCAGGTTTTGGAGCATTTTTCTCAAAGCGGCCCGATGATTCTGGTTGCCCTTACTGAGAACGCCTCACCAGCCGCGAAGCGTAAAGCTGCAGCCCAGGTCGCAAGACTTTCAGCGAGGCTAAAACTCGAGGGAATTATCCTGAACGATGGTCTCGGATTCATGGCTCGGGAGGTCGGCGAAGCGTTCGGGCTCCTTGCCTGGCAACCAGGAATCCTGAAAGGCAGCGGCAGTAAAGCACCTGATCTGAAGGATCTGCTGGTTTGGTCGGAAAATTCAGATCACCGCAGAGAGCTTGACTACGGACTCTCCTTGGCCCAAAGCGCAAATCTCGCTCGTACCCTCGCTTTCACGCCGCCAAACGTGGCGACCCCCCTGGCGATCGCAGATCAAGCAAAGGAAATGGCGGAAAAAGTCGGGTTGACTTGCCAGGTCGTGCAAGGCGACGATCTTGAAAAGGAAAACCTCACTGGTCTGATCTCCGTTGGGAAAGCGAGCGAAAACCAACCCTGCTTGATCATTCTGCGCTGGACACCACCTGGAAGCGAAGGTCAGGCTCCCGTCGTACTGCTCGGAAAGACGATCACCTACGATACTGGCGGCCTGAGCCTCAAAGTAAACAACGGCATGAAGGGGATGAAAGGGGATAAGTCAGGGGGATGTGCGGTTCTGGGGACGATGCACGCGGTCGCGACTTTGCTTAAGCCCAGTTTTCCTGTGGTCGGCCTCTTGGTCGCGGCAGAGAATTCTGTGAGTGCGAATGCCTACCGGCCAGACGACGTGATCACCTACCGAAATGGAGTGACGGTCGAAGTGACGAACACGGACGCAGAAGGGAGGCTTGTTTTGGCGGACGGTTTGATCTGGGCGAGTGAGGTGGAGAAGGCGAAAGAAATCATCGACCTGGCAACTCTCACGGGAGGGGTCATCACTGCCTTGGGCAAAACCTTTGCTGGATACTTCTGCGAGAATGCAGAGCTGAGGGCTCGGCTCGAGGAGGCTGGGCAGGCCACCGGAGAAAGAATCTGGCGTTTGCCACTCGATCAGGAGTACCGCGACATGATGAAGTCGGATATCGCAGACCTGATCAACAGCAATCCCAATCGACTCGCCCACCCCATCCAAGGGGCTGCGTTCCTCGCAGCATTCGTGAAAGAGGGCACGCCCTGGGCTCACATCGATATTGCCGGTACTGCCAATACGGACAAGGATCAAGACGCCTATGTTCCTGGCCCGACTGGTTATGGCGTGAGGCTTTTGGCCGAGTACCTCGGGAGAGGCTAGAGGGACCCTTGGGATAGGGCTGTTGCAGTGCGCGGGAATTAGAGTATCATTGTGAGTCGCGCTTGGTTTAACCGGGGGCGACAGAGGATCTCATGGCCAAAGTTTGTCAAGTCAGTGGAAAGAAGGCGAATGCCGCAAAGCACATCCGGCACCGCCACTCAGCATGGAAGTTTCGAGCTCCTCACAAGAATCGCTGGCAAGAAGCCAATCTTCAAGTCGTGACAATCAAGACTCCCCACGGTAAGGTCAGACTTACCGTCGCAGCCTCTGTGATGAAGAGCGAAGAGTTTGCGCGAGTTCTCTGTGGTCTGAAGCCGATCCCTAAGGCGTGGCTCAAGAAGCCCAGTTATAACGTTTGAATCTTGTGATGGCAGGGATTGAGCAGAAGAGCCTGATGGTTCTTCTGCTCTTTTCGTGTGGTTGGATGGCGGGAGTCGGTTGGTATGTCCAGCTCGTTCACTATCCTGCTTTTCTTGATATTGAACAAGGGAAGTGGCAGTCTTTCCACCGGAAACACTCCTCGATGACAGGGGTCGTGGTGATCGGCCCGATGATCCTTCAGGGGATTGGGACAGGGCTCATGTTTTTGGTGGGTGAGTGGCCAAGCTGGTTTCTTGCTGCCATGGTGGTTTGCTTTGCTTTTAGCTTTGGCTGGACATTTTTCGTGTCTGGCCCTCTCCATACCAAGTTATCTCAACAAGATAAAAAAGTAATTCGCAAACTCATCAGGACAAATTGGCCAAGGGCCATCGCTTGGTCTGGCCAGGCACTTTTGGCTGCCTTTTGGCTTGTTAGTGCCTAGAGCTTGGCTGCCTGTCGCGTCCCAGGATAAACCTTTAAGGCCTCAGTCAGACAATCCATCGCAAGGGCCAGATTCTCCTCCTTTAAGACATAGGCGATGCGAACCTCGTCGACTCCCGATCCCTTGGTCTCATAAAACCCAGTCGCAGGAGCGAGCATGACAGTCCGTCCATCCAGGTTAAAACTCTCCAGTAGCCACTGACAAAATCGGTCAGAGTCATCGATCGGGAGCCTTACTGTGGCGTAAAAGGCCCCTTGGATATCTGGACACAGAACTCCCGGAATCCCCCGGAGCCGTTCCACCAACAGGTCTCTTCGTCTTTTGTATTCAGCACGAACCCCTTCGAAGTAGCTCGCTGGGGCTTGGAGAGCCCCCAAGACCCCGATGCTCTCTAAGGTCGGGGGAGAGAGGCGCGCCTGGGCATACTTCAGGGCAGCCCCCATCACCTCTTGGTTCTTACTCACCAAAAAGCCGATCCTTGCCCCACACAAACTGAATCTCTTACTCACTGAATCACACATCACGCAGTGCTGGGCAAGCCGCTCAATTTGCAAAACGGACTTAGGGGGATGACCAAGGTAGCTGAACTCCCGATAGACCTCGTCGGAGATGATGAAGAGGTTCTTGGCCAGGGCAAGATCTGCGAGTTCCTCCAACTGTCGGTCGGAGTAGACCGTTCCGGTCGGGTTTCCAGGGTTGCAAATCACAATCGCCTTGGTCTTTGGCGTGATCCTCTTTTCAAACTCCTCGATCCCCGGCAGGGCGAAGTTCTCCTCGATCTTCGTGGGGATTGGAACGACCCTAACCCCCACTGCCGTCGAAAAACCAATGTAGTTTGCATACATCGGTTCGGGGATGATGACTTCATCTCCTGAATCACAAACCACCTGCATCGCAAAGGCGACTGCCTCGCTGCCGGCCGTTGTGACAATCAGATCTTTGGTCTCAACCGGAAGATTCATGGCACGGTAGGCACTCGCCACCTTTTCCCTTAGCTCAGCTGATCCTGCTGCGTGGCTGTATTCAAGGACTTTGAGGTTGGCCCCTTGAATCGCCTGCCAGAACTCTGGCGGACTCGGCACATCAGGCTGGCCGATGTTGAGATGAAAGATCTTGATGCCTTTGGCTTTGGCTTGCTCAGCATAGGGCATGAGCTTGCGAATGGGAGACTGGGGCATCGACTGGGAACGCTGGCTGAGGGGGGGAGCCATAGACCTTCCTATGATACTTAATGACCTGCTTTTGGAACCAAGTGACCCTTGCCTGCATAAAGACACTAGATGACAAAGTTCTTCGCTCCTTTTCTCTGTATCTCGGCTCTTTTTCTTGCCGGATGTGCCTCTGATCAGGCAGCTACCCCTGCCACCCCAGGAACTCCCTCTTCCTCAACTGCACCAGCCACTGCCGCCTCCTCCAGCGAGCCGAAGTCTGATTTGCCAGCCGGGATGACCGCCTTCAAAGGAACCGACGGAGTCGTGACCTGCCCCCTGATGGGTGATAAGATCCCGGACGTGAGCAAAGCTGTTGGCTTTGTCGATCACGAAAACGTGCGCTATTACCTCTGTTGCCCTGCATGCTTGAAGCAGTTCCAATCTGATCCGGCTAAGTTTGCCGCACAAGCTAAGGCTGATCTGGAAGCAGGCAAGCTCTAAGCAACCCCTAGCATTTTTCAGCGCGTCTCACATAAAATTCCGTCGTCGTTGCTGATTCCTTGGAGGAATGACGCAGGGATGGTGTTTATGATGCAGAGGCTGCTTTTATGTGCGCTCCTCGCTTCGGCGGGTTTTCTGATTGGGTGCACCCCCAATGTTACGGTGAAGTCTAAAGATGGTGCGACTGCCCAGATCGGGGCGGACGGATCGGTCGTGGTAAAGGAGAAGGACGGCACGGTTGCCACTAGCTCGAGTAAGGGTGATATTGTCGTGACCAGCCCGGATGGGAAAACGACGACCGTCACCAGCGACGGAAACAAGGTCGAAGCTACGACCAGCGATGGCAAAAAGCTGTCGATGAACTCTGGCACTGTAACAGAGGAAGATCTCGGGATACCCTTCTACCCTGGTTCGAGTCACCAGAGCGATATGAAGATGGACGGCAGTGCCGCGATGTCCTCGCGCAAAACCACCGATCCTATCGAGAAAGTCGAGGCCTTTTACAAAGACAAGATCAAGGATAACAGAGCTGTGAGCTCAACCGATGGACCACAGAAAACGGTCATGATGATCGGAGACATCGCTGGCGGCAAGGTTCAGGTCATGCTCGCATCACAAACCGAGGGTGGAACGACGATCAGCATCACGAAGAGTCTCACGAAGCCCTGAAGTGTTGCTTCCCGCCAGAGGTGGCTGGGTTGAATAGCATTGGCTAGGGGGTGACTGGGCAAGCCCAGCCGTCTAAGTCTCCCCCATGACGCCTTGCCAATTCTCGGAGTTCGGCGCATAAGGGGGCGATCGTAGCGAGGTCAACGGCAGTCTCGATTGCGATCTCGCACCAAAAATCGTCGTAATCGTCGTCCCAGCTCCTGATCTTCGCCAGCGGGAATCGCTCAGCAGCCTCCTTGAGGAAAGGTTCTCTTCCGTCGTGGTAGGGATCGTGGAAGACAAATCCGAAGTCCACCTGACGAATCTTTTGGTGATCGTCACCGTGACTACTGAGCACAAGTGTTAAGTGCTGACTGATTGCTTCCTCGTATTCGATTGGGTTAGGAGCGAGGGATTCGCGGACTCGATCCCATCCGCTCGCTTGATCATATACGATTTCAACAACTTTGCGCTTAAAGAAGCCGAGTTTGATCGGATAAGTTGTTTCCTGAGATCTTCGAAAGGCGAAGAAAATTTGGAAAAGTCCCCCTCCTGTGACATGGCCCAAGTGAAGAACATCTTGAGGATCAAACAGATCCAAAAGTGCCTCTTCAACCCTGTTTCCAAGGTCAAGGGCTCCCTTTGAGAGGAGTCCCTCTGCTGTAGGTGAGTAAGGAAGATTGCAGAAGCCGACGATCGGGAATTGTGCTTCGTCTTCTCGGCTAGTATTGATAGTTGTGATCAAATATGGAGAATTATTGTATTGCCTCTTAAAGACTAAGTACTGTCTTTCGGCATCGCCCTGCATTAGGAAATCTTACCCCTAAAGGATTGAGAAATGTTATGTCACTTGAAGATTAAAGATTAGTGAAAGTATGAATTATTAGTTTCGGAAAACGTTATTGATCTGAAGGGGCTCATCCCACTTACTGGTTTGACTCTGGACAGGAAGAGAAGGGGGGGGAGCAGAAGAAATCTTTGCGGTTGAGTAGTTCCTGGTACTTTCACACGTCTATGGGTCGAGAACCAAAAAAATCAGGAGATATTTGATGATGATTCTGAACTCTCTCAGCTGCAAAACGGTTGCCTGGGCGTTCCTGCTCATGACCCCTTCCTTTGCCTTCGCCCAACTTGTTGAGCTGGATTCGACCCGTGAAGGTACTGGACGCCTCGACTTTCGAACCAGCACGAGTGGAGAATCGGTGAGGCAGGTGAGGGTCCGCCTGAATCGAAACGGCGAAGCAGAAATCATCATAACCCGTGGCACTAGGGAAACTCTTTGGGGTTATTGGCGTGATAGAGATTCCCGGCGGGTCACCATTGAGCTTCGTCGGATGGGGCGAGATGACGTTGTGGGAGATGCGACTATTGAACTGGACGGTCGGGGAAGCTTCACAAGAGTCTCCGCCGAGGGTCGCCTGCGAAACAACTCTGCTGAGTTTTCCCTTAGTTTTGACACTGGACGGGGTCAGGGCGGCAATGGGAACCAGTTCGGAAGTTTTAACTCGAACCGGGACGGGGAAGGCACCCTGAGCTTCCAAACCAGAAGCAGCACACAACGTCTGCGACGGCTGCAGGTTAACCTCCGGCAATCTGGCGACTTCGAGATTGCGTCACCGGATCGCGCGTTTGATCGAATTTCCGGTCGCTGGAGAGCTCAGCGCGGTAATACCATCCAGCTCGAAATCGAGCGAATCGGCAACGAATGGGCCGATGGATCTGGCACAGTCAAAGGCGATGGACGAGGCAGCTTTGACCGAGTCACCCTCAGTGCTTCAACCGATAGTGTTCGGTTCAACCTTGACTTTCGGAGCTTTGTTGGTTGGGTTCGACCTGGTAACGATAAGACATACGAAAGGCTCACCCAGGAGGAGCGACGCTACGCAGATCGGGCAAGGCGGGCCGTCGAAGACCGATTTGACCCAAGAACCAGGTTCGAGTTTATCGAGTGGGAAGTTGCCAGAGAGCAGTTTGGAAACAGGGTAGTGCGTGGCAAAGTCGAAGCAATCGGTGGAAACAGGCCAGGCCGCTACATCTTCCAGATCGTGCTGGGAGCAAATACCTTGGACGTTAAGTCTGCCAGGGTTGATGCCGACCGCTCTGGAAGATGATTCCACCGGGATCCGTTCTCTCCCTCCTCAATTCTGGGTAGAACTAATCTCACTATGGATAAGAGAGTTCTGGTGACTGGATCGTCCCGTGGGATCGGTCGAGCTATTGCGCTCAGACTGGCAAAAGATGGCTGGAAAGTAGCTCTGCACTACATCAGGGATGAGGACGCGGCTGGAAAAACAAAGAGTGAACTGGGTGACGCTTGGGCTGGAACCTATGCTGCCGACCTTGCTGCCATAGACCAAGCGAAGAATCTGATCCCTCGCGTTTTGAACGACGGGCCGCTCCATGCCCTGGTGAACAATGCCGGGGTCTACATCACTCTTGATACTTTGGCGAGCGGTGAAGAACAATTCGCCGCCGCCTATGATCAGTGCTACCGAGTCAACTTCCTCTCTCCTGCCTGGCTGATCAAGAAGGCAACGGAGCACTTCGCGAACCGTGGGGGAGGCAAGGTCGTGAATGTCGCGAGCCGCGTTGGACACAGGGGAGAATCAGGGGCTGCCTGTTACTCTGCCAGTAAGGCGGCCCTGATTAATCTCACCAGAGCTTTGGCGGTTGAACAGGCACCCCAAAACATCCAACATTTCGCCATCGCACCAGGCTGGGTCGAAACAGCAATGGCCAGGGAAGGGATGGGTGACAAACTGCCAGAAATTCTTGCAGGAATCCCCCTTGGCAGGATGGCGAGTCCAGAGGACTGCGCCGGTGCGGTGAACTATCTGCTGCGCGATGAGGCTTCGTATCTGAGCGGGATCATTCTGGATATCAATGGCGCAAGCTATTTGAGATAAGGTGATCCCCTTTTACCATGTGAAACGTTATATAGTCAGGTAGGGAGGTCTTGTCTCCTGCCTCAATCCCCATGAACTCGCTTTTCCCAATTTTGGTTTTTGCTCTGGTTGCAAGTCTGACTCCAATTGCCTTGGCTCTGTTTGGCGCCCGAGGTCGGAGTGGCAAGCAAGGATTGTTCGCGGCAGGGCTCGCTTTGATTCTGGTAGGAGCCGTGGGGGCGTTCCTAAGTGCAAACAACTCGCTTGGGGCTTTTTCACTCATTGCAGTTACGGTTGTCGCTGGTCTCTCGGCCTTTATCGCAGTTGACGACTCCTCGGCGGCAAGGGTGGGACAGTTCGGAGGAGCAATCGCCCTGATCCTCCTCGTGCTGCCAGGTTTCCTTCCGGGATCTGGTTCCATCGCTTTGGTTCCGTCGGTGGCTTTTGCTGCCTTCGCAGCTTGTTTGGCTGGCGGAATCGCGAGTGCTTTTGCCAAAAAAGGGAGCGGGGTTACCCTGGGGGTTGCCGGGCTCGTGATGCTGCTGTGCTCAGGACTGGCGTCGTTCTCGCCCGATCAAAGAGCCCAGGTACCTTGGATCCTCGCAACCATCATTACCCTTATAGTGGCTCAGGTTCTCTCTCTTTTGGAGGGGTCTGGAAAACCGAAAACCTACGGCCCGTGGGCAGGGGTGGTGGCAGTGATTTCGATTTCTGCCGCAGGTTTCCTCACAACTGGATCCTGGCAAATTGGAGCCTCGCTTGCGGCAGGCGGCGTTTCTGCCTTGTTGACCCTTTGGTTGGTAGCGGAAGGGGAAGAGAGAGGCCTGAGTGCCGTCGCCCTTTTGCTTTGGTTGGGAGCCAGTGGTTTGGGATTCGCCCTCGCATTTGGGCAAGGTGTCGCACTTCTTGCTCTTGGCGGCATTGCGGTTTTCCTCGTCACAGGTCGTCTTTCACTCCTTGGCTTCCTCGCACCTGCTTTAGTGGTGTCCGGATTTCGATTTTTCCGCGAGAGCTATCCCGATATCACTCGGGCCTTCGAGATTGGCCAGCACTACGCTTTTATGGGGGTGATCGTGGGGGCGATTCTCGTTGTGGCCCTCGCTGATGTTTTGCACCAAAAGGTTAGGGGTCAAGGGGGGAAGGCCAGCTTGGCTGCACTCCTGATCGGGCTGTCTCTCTTGCTCGGCACGTTCCTGGGAACTTTCTATCTTGGCGAAAAGGGATCCGTTGGGGTAATTGCTGGCCTCTGCCTTGCTCCCGGCCTTTTTGCCTTGATTCGGCTGGGTAGGGTTGCGTCTTTGCTGAGTGCCGCTTCCTATACCAGTTTGTTTTTGGCTTATCCCTTGATCAGCGGGGGGTTCGAGGTGGATCGCCAAACCAAAATCGCTCTCATGACCCTTGTTGCTCTGGCGATTGTCGCGTGCCTGGGAGTCGCGATCGCCTTGACCCCAAAAGGAAAAGAAGAAAATGCACCAGCGTAGCTTGCTCCGCCCCGGCGGACTGATCAGTCTCGTTTTGGCCGGACTATTGAGCCTAGCCCTCCTGAGTTTTGGCGTAACCAGGGAGGTCCCAGTTGGTTCAGTGAAAGGCTCGGTTGCGCAGGCCGATGGCAAGACCCCCTTGGTGAATGCTGAAATTGTCGCAAACCGCGTGCAGGTGCCAGGTGCCCCGGAAGAGGAAATCGGGCAAAGCTTCACGACGAGGGCCGACGCGGAAGGCAAATTTGCCTTCCGAACCCTTCCCTCTGGCACCTACGAAATCGTTGCTTATGGCACTGCGCACGCCAGTGAGGATGACAAGCTCTTTGTGGTCACGGAGGGAAAAACGCTGGATGTCACCCTTCCCACTAAGCGGACAGAGGTTCCACTGGCCTTAACTGCCAGCTCACGGGTGTTTTTGCCAACTGAGTCCGTGGCAGTCCAAGTGAATGGCGGGACAGATGAAGAGAGTCTTAAAATCCGGATTCGCCAGGTGAGAGACGATGCCTTTGAGTCAGTTCCTGACCTTTCTGCATACCTCTATGGCGTGACTTCTGGCAGAAATCGACAAGACCCAGCCCAATTGGCAAAGCTCGTCGATTTTCAAAACAAAGTGGAGCCCCTGACCCAGAAAGATCTCGAGGGAGTCTTTGTTCAAAAGCTGGAACTGGGCGAGCTCAAGCGGGGGGGATACCTCCTGACCGTAACCGCTGGAAAGCAGGTTGCCAACCTGTGGCTCCTGGTCACGGACATGGCCTTGATCACCAAGGTGGCTGGTTCGACGGTCGAGGCGATCACGGTGGATCTTCAGTCCGGCAAACCGATTCCGGGAGTAGCAGTGTCGGCGGTGAGCGGAACCCAACGAATCAGCCTCGGGGAAACGAACGAGGAAGGGTTCGTCAAGCGGACTTTCTCTGTACCTGGTGCCCCGAATCAGACAATATTTGTTGCCGAGAAGGGCGAGTCGAAGGCTTACACTTATACGAATGCCTCGTTAGCTCCGCAGACTCAAACAGGAGAATTGCTCGCAACCGTCCAAACAGATCGTCCGATCTATCGGCCAGGGGACACGGTGCAGTTTAAGCTGACCTTGCGCGAACGGCTCGGGAATCGCTTCAGCGTTTCGGCGAACCGCTCGATCACTGCTGTGATGGTGGATGCGGACGATACTGAGATCGGGCGTCAGACTCTCACCACCGATCAGTTCGGCCAAGTCTGGGGATCCTTCGCCACAACGGCAGAGATGAGGCCAGAAGGTGCCATTTTGAAGTTTGAGTCAGGCGACTTTCGCGACTCAGAATATGTGGTTTTTGCCGAATATCGCAAGCCAGAGATCTCTGTCGAAGTCAAGCCGAGCCGGAGCCAGGCTATTCTGGGTGAAAAGGTGGCAGTCACGATCGCTGCCACTCGTTACACAGGGGAAGTCGTGCCTGGCGCAGAGGTGCGAGTCCTCATTAACCAAGCTCTGACCTGGTTCGATTCGGAGGAGGAATTTTCTCCCTTCGAAGAGATGATGGGTGGGTGGGGAGGTGAGATGATCGACGAGCTCACGGTGCGTACCAACGAGGCAGGGGAAGCGACCATTTTTGTCGACACAGGTCGGCTGAGCCGAAAGAGCCAAGGCCGCTCGGATGCCATCTTTACGATCAATGCGAACGTCTCAGAAGGGAGTTTTTCGGCCGATGCCTCGGGATCCTTCCGAGGGATCAGAAGTAGAACAACTCTTCAGACTGAACTAAGTAGCAACTTCATCTCTTCTGGCCAGTCGGTTGTTTTGAATCTCAAGGCTAAAGATATCGAGCGTCCTTCTCTTACTCAGTCTCTGAAGGCTACTGTTGAAGTCGTTCGTCAGTTCTACACCAGACGGCGGGTGAACGAAGAGAAGATCTCTCTTCAGGAAGTAATCATCGACTCCCAGGGAGAAGCGAACCAGAGTGTGACCTTGAGCAAGCCAGGGGACTACTTGATCCGTACTGTTTTGGTGGGAGAGGATGGACGGAGGATCACCAACGAGAACTACATCTGGGTGCCGGGAGCCGAATCGGGAATCACAGAAGGGAGTCGAGCCCAAATCAAGCTCAGCTTGAACCGCAAGAAGTATAAGGTCGGAGAAACGGCCGAGGCGGTCATTACTGTCACGCAGCCAGGCACGATGGTTTGGTTTACGATCGAAGGCGATGGCATCCAAGAATCCCTCCGAATCCTGATGGACGAAAAGACCAAGGTTGTACCGATCACGAATCTGGGCCGCTTTGTGCCAAACGTGGAAGTCGTTGCGACGGCTGTCCAGAGCAAGACATTCACAGCGGCTTCAGCCGAATTGCGTGTGGGATTGGAACAGAAACAGCTCAAAGTCGAGATCACACCCAGCAAGACAACTGCTCTCCCTGGTGAAAAGGTGAGCTATCAGATTCGAACCGAAGATGCAACTGGCCAACCAATTTCGGCTGGCGTTGGCTTTGGAGTCGTTGATGAAGGGATCTTCGCTTTGCGAGAGGATCGCTTCGATCCTCTCGAAGACTTTTACACGTACCGCAGTTCCGGAGTGAGCACTAATTACTCATTCCCAGAGATCTACCTGGACGGTGAAGATAAGTCGGCGACGCAAGTCGACATTCGGCGTGACTTCAAGGACACTGCCTTTTGGAACCCGAACGTGGTGACTAACGAGAGCGGGGAAGCCACAGTCGAAGTAACCCTTCCAGACAACCTGACCTCTTGGCGGGCGACTGCAGTCGCAATTTCTGCCGGAACCGAGGCGGGTAAAGGGATGACCAACATCATCGCTCAAAAGCCGATCATGGTAAGGCTGAATCTCCCTCCTTACTTTGTAGAGGAGGATGAGCAAAGCCTTCTCGTCACGGTTCAAAGCACAATGGATCAAGATCAAGAGGTCAAACTCCGCCTCGCAACGACTGGTGCTCAGGTCACTGGACCGACTGAGATCAATCTGTCGCTCGGTGCTGGGAAGGGGACAAGCCACGTCTTCCCCATCAAGATTTCAAGGGGTGAAGAGGCGACGTTCCTGGTGACTGCGATTGCTCCCTCTGCCAATGACGGCATGGAGAAGAAAGTGCCGGTCTTGGTTCGCGGCACGACCCTCATGAAGGAGTCGAGCGGCATTGCCGAGCCTGGCCAAAGCGAAACGATCCAGGTACCGATGAGGCAGGGAGCCGTAAGGAAATCTCTCGAGGTCACAGTCGCTCCGTCTCAACTGGGTGCCCTTATCTCAAGTCTCCCCTATCTGGTCGACTATCCCTATGGCTGTCTCGAGCAGACGATGTCCCGCTTTGTGCCAGCAATCCTCGTCCGTGATCTCATGCGGAGAAGCGGAATCAGCGACCCAGCCCTCGAGGCCAAGATTCAGGAGGTCGAGCGGCAAGGCATCGCCAGGATTCGCCAGATGCAGACGAGTTCCGGGGCTTGGGGGTGGTTTCACCACAGTGGCGATTCGGCCCTGATGACTGCGATTGCCCTGGAAGGGTTGTACTACGCCAAGCAAGCAGGCTCCCCAATCCCAGAATCGATGATTGAGCGGGGAATCGAAGGAGGTATCGCCATTCTGAAAACGCCAACCCAAGATCCCTACCAAAGGGTGCTTGAACGGCCAAGGCTGGCAAACGCCATCCTGATGCACCGCAGTCGGGTTCCGGAGGCGATGGCGGCAACTCCTGAGCCATTCACCTTCCCTGAAACCAAGTTCGTGCTCGAGCCAGATCCTGCCATCTTGGCGATGATGGCGATGAACAGTGGTGCCAGGATCGACCTTCCGAAGGTGCAGAGGGATCTTGCCCAGTCTATTAAGGAAGACGGGGACTTTGCCTTTGCCAAAGACTCTTCGTGGGGATCCAGCACTGCCAGAACCCTCCTCGCTCTGATGATGGTGGATGGTCAGAGTCCCTTGATTCCGAAACTCATGAGAACCCTCTTTTCCAAGAGGCGAGGGAATCACTGGGGTGACACTGCTACCACGAGTGAAGTCTTGATCGCGGCGATCGCCCGCTTGAATCAGACCGGTGAGGCAGTGAGTGGCAGCACGGCGGAGGTCCTCCTGAATGGACAGGTTGTTCAGAGGTTCGACTTTGCTCCTGGCGATCTCTCTTCTCGCACCTTCTCGATCCCTGCCTCGGAGCTGGGAGAAAGGAATGAGCTCGAGATCAGAAATGTCGGAACCGGAATCGTCTATTGGAGTAGCAAATCGCAAGAGTCCCTGACCGAGAGAACCTCTGACCCAGTGGCAGTGGCCAATGATCAGAATGGCTTCACGATCCTCCGAACCCACCATAGACTTTCGAGCCAGAGATTGGAGGATGGTTCGATGAAAGTTCTGCCGGATCGGGAAGCGAGAACCCAATTCCGGGCTGGCGAGGTGTATCTTGTTCGAGCTACGGTCAGGGTTACGAAGCCAGTCCGCTTTGCTGCGGTCGAGGTTCCTGTGGCAAGCAATTCTGTGATCACTGCCAGTGACAACTTGTCGGGTGAGTGGAACTACTGGTTCTCTGGCATGACGATCCGAGATAGCAAGGCGGTCTTTTTCGCCGAGTCACTTGCCCCAGGTGACCACGTCTTCGAATTCACGGTAAGAGCCGAGGTGTCAGGAAAGTCGATCGCCCTTCCTGCCAAGGCTTACCCGATGTATGTCCCTGACCAGGTCGCCTCGACCAGTCAGGCTGAAATTCAGGTGCAAACGAGATGAAGTCGGCCCCCCTCGTGGTTTCTGTCCTGACCGCGGGATCGGTTCTTGCTGGCGTGGCGGCGGTGGTGAGCACGGGAGTCAATCCTCCCCAGAACACCCTCGCCTCCTATCACACGACCCTCGTGGGGCGAGACGGCAATCAGAGGCACAATGCCCTCTTGGCGGCAAAGCACTTTGACGGGGTTGTCATTTTGCCTGGCAGAGTGCTTTCATTTAACGAGACAGCCGGGAGCTGGTCGCGAGACAAGGGCTATCGCCGGGCTCCCGTGAGCTACGATGGACGACTAATTGATGCTTGGGGAGGAGGGGTCTGCCAGACTTCGACAACTCTCTACAATGCTGCTCTCGTAGCTGGGCTCGAAATTGTCGAGCGTCATGCTCACCATTACGCCCCCACTTATATTGCGCCTGGACGAGACTCGGCAGTGGCCTTTCCCAACATCGACCTCAAGCTCCGAAACCCCTATCCTTTCCCAGTTACGGTTAGAACCAGCGTGACCGATACCATCACCGTTAAGATCGTCGGGAGAGGGCCGATTCCTGAGGTGATCGTCGAGGATCGAATCGAGCAAACGACGAAGCCGAAGGAGTTCGTTTTTGGAAGCGGCTCGAACCCAAGACTGGTGAATCCCGGCAAGTCTGGATTTCGGGTTTCTGTTTTCCGTCGGATCGGAGACGTTAAGGAACTGGTCAGTGAGGATACTTACCCCGTTATGCACAGGGTTGTAACGCGAGGGGACTAGAGCCAGTATTATCGCTCTGTGAAGAGAGTTTCATTGTCTCTGTCTGGTCTTTTGCTGCTTTCCGCCTTTGCGTTTGGTCAACCTAGCCTTGACGCTTTGATCGACTCAACCATGGAGGTCGGGAGAATCCCTGGGATGACTGTGACGATCGTGAAGCAAGACAAGGTTGTCTGGCAAAAGGGCTACGGGAAAGCCCACCTCGAGTTCAACGCTCCAATGGCCCGCGATGCGACGCTTGAAATCGGCTCGGTAACCAAGCAGATGACTGGACTGGGGATTCTGCTTTTGGTGAAGGAGGGAAAGGTCAAGCTCGATGAGCCGATCACGACCTACCTGAAGAACGTGCCGAAATCCTGGGAAAAGGTGTCGGTTCGCCAGGCTCTCAGCCACACAGGGGGCCTACGCGAATACCTCTCCGGTGGCTTCGACTTTCGAATCGATCACCGTCCGTCTCAACTTCTGGAGTTCATGTCTCGCAAAGAGCTTGATTTTGCGCCAGGGACTGGGTGGATGTATAGCAATGGCGGATATGCCGTGGCAGGAGCGATTATTGAGGAAGTGAGCGGCCAGACGTGGCGCGAGTTTATGCGCACCAGGGTTTTCCTACCAGCGGGAATGAAGAACACTCTTGCCCAAAACCGTTCCCTCGTGATTCCTGGTCGCGCTCAGGGCTACACTCCAAGCCCTGGCCCAGGGGGCAGAGCCTTAACGATGGATGCCGGAAGGCAATCAGTGCTCTATGCTGCTGGAGCGATCATCTCGACTGGTCCGGACATGGCTCTTTGGCTGAAGGGAATTGATCGAGACGTATGGGGCCTCGGTGAGCTCCGCCAAGAGTTGTTCCGACCCCAGACCTTTGTAACGGGGAGAACCTGGAACTATGGTCTCGGGTGGTTTCTGAGCACTGCTTTTGGCTACCAGTACTATGGTCACGGAGGCAACACCTACGGATTCAGCTCCTACGTCGCGTGGTTTCCTCAGGAGCGCGTCGGAGTGGTGCTCTTGAGCAACGCAGCTGGACAAAATTTGGAAGGTTTGGCCCTTTCCATTGGCAGGAGATATCTTAAAAATCCGAAGGATCCCGTTCTCCCGACCCGCCAAAAGGATCCGAATCCAGAACGCACTTTCCGCCTAGTCAGGGCTCTCAACACGATGGTGGAGAGGACGCCAGATCGGACTCTGGTTGATGACGAAATTTTTGGGCTTTTGCAAACCGAGAGGGGGTCGGCGATTAAGAACTCTCTGCGAGCTGGATTCGGTCGCTTCCGAGCAGCCTTTTATAAGGGAGAGCGTAAGATTGGTGACGACGTTGAAGTGACCTACGAGGTGGTGGGGACTCGCATCGCCAACCGCCCAGCAGCGAGGGTCACGTGGCGCTTTCTGCTGAGCTCCGAGGGCAAGCTCGTTCGAATCGAGGACTTGTTCTTTCCCCGGACATAACTGGGTGCAGGGCTGCTGAGAAAATCCCTTCTCTCCGGTAAAAGTACCGGGGAGAAGGGATTTAGGGATGTCTGTCCCGACTTAGCGAGGAGGGGGCAGCCCCTCAATCAGCGAATGACTTTTTGGGGTGTGCTCAGATCAATTCCTCCGAGCGTGTCCAACGCAGCCTTATTCACCTGGAACTGGACAGCATCCACTCCCTCAAACTGGGCCATTGTGCGAAGAATGCCCTCTACGATGATCATCTCGTCCTCAGTACCGTAGCCTGCGACAAGGGCCTCGTTAAAGTTGAGTTCCGCGATCCCGCCCTTGACTTCGGCCGAAAGAAGCCGAGCTGACTTCGGGACCGCGTCCAAGCCACTGAGGAACTGGTTCACAGCGAAAACCATTCCATTTTGCTTGGGGGGAATGGCCTCCTTTGCCTCATCGAACTTCAGATCATCCCCCACCATTTTGGGTCTTAACACTGTTACTGGTTTCGGTTGGGAGGGAGAAGGATCTGGCAAAGGGTCACTCACTCTTTGGGTCTGGGCCGAGTTTGATTCAGACCGTCGAAACTCTTCTGGAATCCGGTTGGCGTTTGGCACAAATCTCGCATAGGCACCAAGCCCAACAAGAGCGAGAGCACTGACAATGATCGCCCCTATGACGACAGGATTCTTTGCTTTGCTTTTACCAGCCATTTTTACTTCGCATCTCCAAAGTAAGTCTTGATTCCATTGACGACAGCCTGGGCGGCTCGTTCCCGAAACTCTTGTGTTTGCATTCTAGCGCGATCCTGCCAGTGATTCACAAATCCTAGCTCCAAGAGGACTGCTGGCATCTGGGCACCTCTTAATACTGCGAAACCACTGCTGTAGATGCGAGAATCACTCCACGCCCCGATCCCTGGAATACCGGTTCTTTGAGCCAATTCAGCTTGAATACATTCTGCAAGAAGTCTTCCCATCGGATCTTGGCGATGGAAGAAGGTGATACTGCCAGATCGGCTATCGGTGAGACGGTTTGAGTTAGCGTGGACACTAATGAAAAGGCCGGCTCCAGATCGATTGGCAATCGCTGGCCGTTCGTTAAGGGGGATGAAGGTATCGTCATCCCGCGTCAGAATGACCGAAGCTCCTTCTCGCTCAAGGGCTCTAGCAATCTCACGAGAAGTCAGCAAGACGATCGTTTTCTCAGAAACTCCCGCCGTGGTGGCACCTGGGTCGCGTCCGCCATGTCCTGGGTCAATCACGATGACCTTTCCGCGAAGACCCCCACTGGAGGGAGGGCGGCGAAAGGCGATCTGGAATTGACTATTGCGCACCGTTGCCGTGAAGGCCATCGCAAAGTTCAATTCAAGAACAAGAGTCACTGAGTTGGCGTCACTTGAATAGTCGACACTTTTGACAAAAGGACTCGTGAACTTGGTGGGGGCGGCTTCTCCTTGCCACTGACTATTCCGAAGAGTCACTTGAACGCTCGTCGGGGTCAGGTAGCGAATGGTGGGTGCCCCGACCGGAGGACGATCCGCTCCAATCGAGAGGGTGAATTGTCCCGCTCCGTCGGTGACAGCTGGCTGAGATAGGCGCAGAGGAACCTGGGTTGGCGCGGGAGGCCTGCCATCGGTTGTGTGACCATCTCCGACTAGAACTGTGCCTTCCTCGGGGATCAAAACGACGTTCTTCCCCCAATTTTGGCGAGCATGGGTCACCAAGACAGGCGGGAGGGGGATGTTTGTCATGCGAGTCGGTTCGAATCGACTCGGAAAACTCGCACTTCTGAGGCTTCCGTGTTCAATCACAACCCGAACTGTGTCGGAGGTGAATTGAGAGACTCGCCAGTTGTCTGGCAGACCCTGGGTAAACCTCGGTTCAATCGAGGCTCCCTTTAGGTCGATCACAATTCGGTCTGGGTTTGAGAGCCGAAAGACATTCGGCTGTACCCTCAGGGTGGAATCAAGCCGAACCCCGAAATCTGTGACTTCGATGTTTCGGATGGCACCCCTCATTGAGAACGAATGGGTCGTTGCATCCCAGTCAGTTTTGGCACCGAGTTGGCGGGCGAATTCACTCAGACTGACCAGGGAACGACCTTCAATCGTTCGGAGGGGGGCGCGGAGATCCCTGGTTTCAGCCGAAGCCACCACCTGGTTATCTCGAACCGTGATTGCCCAACCTAACTTAGTTAGGAGGTCGGGACTGACGAAACACTCGTCTTCAACGCGAATCCCCTGGGAGGGGAATGATCCTTTGTAGGAGTAATCGATATTGACAGCATTGGGGACTTGCCCCAGGGCTGCCGTCATCGCCATCCATGGAACCAGACAGGCAAGCCAAATTCTCATCTGAGCCGGGAATTGTACCAGAGTTTTCCACACTAGGTACAGGCTAGGGGTTGCGGTTGTGTTAAGAGTCATGGTGCTTAAGATCAGCTTTTCGGTGGGAATTTCCATATTCCCAGCCCTGTTCGAAAACCCCCTGAGGAAGGGATAACAGGCTTTATAACGAGAGGAGTCCCTGTATCGTCACCACGGAGTGAGTTCTTCAGGCGGTATATTCGACTGGACGGGGCGGTTAGCTCAGTTGGTAGAGCGGCTCGTTTACACCGAGTTGGTCGGGGGTTCGAGTCCCTCACCGCCCACCATTCCCCTAGGCTGCCATCAGGTCGAAGACCTCAGCAAGAGCGTTTACGTATTCCTGAAATGCCGAGAGACCTTGTTCTGTGATCGTCACTGTCGTATGGGGGCGCTTTCCGATAAAGGCTTTTTTGATCCCAATGTAACCTGCCTTTTCAAGGTGTGAGAGATGAGTGGAGAGGTTGCCATCAGTCAGCTCCAGAGCCGACTTGAGATCTTTGAAGTCCCTTTCTTGGCCAGACACGAGAGAAGCCATGATGCCAAGCCTGGCTTTTTGATGAAGAGTTTCGTCGATCTTCGCCACGACGGATCCGAGAGACGGGGAGGACATGATTGATACCGAATCCTTGTCGGAAAAGAGCTTTTAATTGCAAAGCCCTTTCCCACACTCTTCTCCTTCGGCAGACAAGGTGGTTTTCAACAGGGAAAAACTCTCAGAATAGGGGCAGATGACACTTTTCGCGATTGGTGGCGGAGGCTTTGATTCCGATAACCCGATGCCTCGTCTCGATTCTGCCTTCCTCGGAATGGCAGGCAAGGCTCGGCCGAAGATTTGTCTGATCCCAACCGCTTCCGGGGATAGTGCCCTCCGTATTGGGAGATTCCTTCGATCTTGTAGCACCCAAGATTGCCAGCCTTCGGTGCTCGAACTCTTCCACCTGACCACGACCGATATCCCTGGTTTTTTGGCAGAACAGGATCTCGTCTTTGTCAGTGGCGGCAATACGCGCAACTTGCTGGTTCTTTGGCGCGAGTGGGGCTTGGACGTCGCCCTCAAAGAAGCCATCAATGGCGGTCTCATCGTTGGGGGGGTGAGTGCCGGGGCAAACTGCTGGTTCGAGAGCTTTTCAACCGACTCCAATCCGGGAGGACTCTCTGCTTGGCAGGGTTTAGGCTGGCTGAACGGGAGCTTTTGCCCTCACTACGATGAAGAAGTGGATCGCAAGCCGAGTCTCACCGCCATGATGGCCAGGGGTGAAATTGGAGCGGGGTACGCAGCGGACGGAGGGGCTGGCATCCTCTTTCGCAACGGGGTGGTGGAAGGAGTCATCTCGGCAAGACAAGGGGCAAAAGGCTACCGCGTCTCTTGGACTCCCGAATCAGGGCTATGCGAAGATCCCCTTCCGGTTTTGGCCCACCTGCCAAGCTAGACAGTCGCTTCAAACGTTCGAAGAACCTTCACGAGCTCCACCATTGCCAGGGTGTCCAAAGAGCAATAGGTCAGGAGGTTCTGCTCAATCTCCGAGGCATCTTCTGTTGAGGTCGTTGGCGCAGTCATCTTGATCCAGGCCTTGGCTGCTGCGTCTCCGTCTTGAATCGCAAGACTGTCGTAAGAGAGATGAGGCACGAGGGCAGGGAGGACATCCTTGATTGAAAAGGAAAAGTCGAAGGCTGGCGAGTAGATACCCTGCTTAATGAGCTTGTAGAGGTCGAGCCCCTTCCGTCGGATTAGAGTCTCACAATCGGCTGCTCCAGGAATCCCCTCTTGGGAAAGGCTTTTCAGAAGGTTCACTTCGAAGTCAGAGTAGTAAACAATCGTCCCTGCCTTTTGAAAAAAGGGGGTGAGGGCCTGAATGAACGCCGAATCTGGTCTCTCTCCGCCAGGGTGCAGAAACCCTCCCGGCTCTGGGTTTGAATGGGGATCCGCCACTGTGTGGCAGGAGAATTGAAATGCCATCCTTTGAAAGGACTTGGTTCCTGGGTACAGGGGAATGGCTGGTGAGATTGCTTCGAAGTCGACGAATACGAGAGGCCACTGGAGTTTCGCGAGGGTTGTAGGCAGGCTGCGATCCACAAGAGTCCGGTCCTTGGCAAGAGAGTCGCGAATCCGGCGCTGGAAACCTTGGCTGATGTCACGGTCTGTGAGGTCAGTGATCAACCTCTTCTCTTCGCTGCGAAATTCGTCAACCTTCTTCCGATTCAGACCGGTCAAAAAGTGAACAGAGTGAGGATGCACATCCTTGTGGCAATGATCATAAAAGGGGCAAGGGAAGGGGGAGCGGCAAAAGGTGTTGACCTCTGTGAGGGGGATCGCGGAGGAACGGATCAGCTCAAGGGCTTTCTCAACTTTCGGTAACAGGTTGGGAATTTCCTCCGCCATTAGGGCTGTGACGTCTTCGAGATGAAAGAATTGCTCCGGGACAATGGCACCTCCCGGATAGATGTAATCTGGGTTGACATGGGCCAGGGAAACTTGGGTTAAGTCGATCCCGGCTTGGGTCAGAACTAGGCTTTGAAAAGCAAGGTCTTGCAGGTATTCCGGCTTAAGGCTCTTCCCAGACTTCACCTCGATGAGGTGCCATCCACCCAAAGGATGACGAGCCACGATGTCAGCTCGGCAAACGAGATCTTCGGAGAGAAAAGTCGCCTCAAAGAGAGCCTGGCGAGGGCCTTCCATCGCTTCTTTCGTGTCGGCCGCCAGCTCTTCGGGAGACTTACCAACTCCCCCCAGGGTGACTCCATCTGGGAAGAGAAGGCGAGCCAGTTGGCCGATTTCGTCGCCTGATTGGGCCCAAGCGTTGGTTGCCTCAGTTCCCAGGTGGCGATGATAAGCCAACAAAACCAACTTCTTCTGGCAAGGTTCGCTCGCCTTAAAGAGGGATTTGGAAAGGAGTTTCCGTCTCATGGGCGACCTTCAGCCACTCGCGTTACCCTCAGAACAGAATCTGGCATCGCCCAGTATCTCCTACTTTTTGAACCACAGGGTGAAGGCCACTCCCACCAGCAGGATCGCGAACCCCTTCCTCACGAGGTTGGGATCGATGGTCAGAGAGATATTGGCTCCCAAGAGGGCACCCCCCACAAAGCCTCCGGCAATCCAAAGAGCCGTGATCATCTCGATATTTTTGCTCTCCCAATACTTCCAGACTCCGAGGATTCCGACAGGAAGGAGGAGGACGCCGAGCGACGTGCCCTGCGCTTGGAGCTGGGTATAGCCGAGAGCGAAGATCATGAGGGGAATCATGATGACACCCCCTCCGATGCCAAATAGTCCACTGAGAAGGCCCCCTGTAAGGCCGATCCCGATGGCGATGAGGACTTCTTTCATTGCTATCCTCCAGCGTAGCGGATCAGGCACAGAAAAACCAAATGATGGCTGAACGGATTTGCTCCATTCAGCCATCGAATCTGTCAGGGCTCTGGCCTCTTAATGATCCTCTTCGTCCTCAACCAGTCCTGTCGCGCTTGGCCCACATCCTCCTTCACCGCTCGGGCGAATATGAGATTCGTAGACGTTTTCGACACCTTTATAGCCATAGGGATCCTCACCACAGACCAGGATCACATCGCGGCTATCCCAGGTGGCGACTTGGCCGCTGGAGGGAACGTTCCCCGTCCAGTACCAGGGCAAGAGGGACTCTGCTGACATGTAATGATTCACAAGAGCCCTCCGGAATCCACCCTTGGCGACATTTGGCAGGGAGCGGTGGAGCAAGTAGCCGTTGAACACTACGAGAGACCCTTTCGTGACTTCGACAGGTACTGCCATTTCGTCGGTATAGGGGAAGTCGTAGCTCTCGTGGCTGCAGTCAAACTTGCTCGTAT
>JALOLT010000045.1 GCA_025455775.1 Fimbriimonadaceae bacterium | reverse complement strand
CGGGCCAAAGTGGAATTCTGACTTTACATTTGGATTGGCAGATTACTGGAAGAAGAACGACGGACAGATTTTGTTTAGCCCTGGCAAGGAATTGTTCCCCAAAGCGATAGAAGGGCAGAGCTGGATCGAGAGGGCCATTCACAAAACAACGATTCGGGTCGACGAGTCCGGCACGGTTGCTGCGGCTGCATCTGGCGCTGGGTTGGCAAAGTCAACTGACCTACCTGGCGAGGAGGAAAAGCCTTTTGAGGTTACATTAAACAGACCCTTCGTTTATGTAATATGGGAGCCGAAATCTAAAAACATCCTGCTTTTTGGCGCGGTCACAAATCCTTTACAGTAGTGTGTCGGGGGCATCTCCTCATGTTATCCTTCCTTGCATTAGTCATTCTCCAGAATCCCTTTCCTGCGAACCTGGAGGCAGATCGAAGAGCTCTCCGAACCTCTCCGCTTGTGGTCGATATCGTAGATTCCTCTGGCAGATCAGTGAATGGCGCAAGGGTCACAGTAAAACAGACGAGGAGCGAGTTCCGGTTCGGATTTGTGACGAGTAGCGCGGCATTACTTGGGCTTTTCGACCAGTCCGGACAGGCAGGGATGAACTTGTCGGAGGGGTACAACCTCGTCAAGTTCAAAGATGAGACGAGCCTTTGGCACCAGGCGAACACTCTTGATCGCTTATTGATTGTGGAGCGATTGAGTCCTCGCATGAGAGGCTTCGGGTTTTCGCCGGTTGGTTCTGTCTTCTTGCCAGAAAATCTGGAATTGTTGCCCTCAAGGTTTGCGCGAAATCAGAGGGACTTTAGAGCAAAAATCATTGACAAAGCTGCCTCTGATGCAGGGTTCCTTAGCACCTCCATTGATCAGTTAGACTTACTAACATTGCCAGGGTCATTGGTCTCTGATTTAGGGCAAAATTCGTGGTTGAGCCTCTTTGCGACCGTTCAAAGTGCTTCTCCGAGCTTGCGACTCGGAATCCGGCATGAGGGATATTTGAATGATCCTAGCTCAGATCTTATTCCTAACGGTTGGCTTGTGCCGAAGGAACTTCGCACCCTCACCCTCCCGATTTCCCTCACAGGGACGAGGCTTTCCATGAAGTCTGCCTGGGAAAGACTAAATCTCGCGTCAGTTTTGGGAGTAGAAGTTCACATCGTTATCCAGGATTCTGGTGAGGTCTCACCTGGGGAAGTTCGACAATGGCTGTCGCTCTTTATGGCTCATCCTTCGGTGGTGGCTCTGATCCACGAAGGCCCAGAACTGCCCACGAGCGATAGCATCTGGGCAAACTTCACAATCCGTCAATCGAAGATAAACCTCTCCCAGAATACAGGTACGAGCGGAAGACTTACCTTAAACGCCTTTCGAGGCGACTATGAGATATTGGCTCAGATCGGAAATCGTCAAGCTCTCCGCCGAATCACTGTCGAAAAGAATCTTACCCGCCTGAGGATCACGCTTTAAATTCTTGCTTTTCCCCGTGACCGGCTCCACCCCTCAAGAGTATCCTTCTGGAATGGCAAAACCAGTTCTCACAATCGGCCTGCTTGGCTATCAGTTTATGGGGAAAGCCCACAGCAACGCTTACCGCCAAGTTGGCCGCTATTTTGATCTTCCGGTTGAGATCAGGATGAAGACGATTTGTGGAAGAAATGAGGCGAAAGTAAGGCAAGCGGCTGAGGTGTTCGGCTGGGAGGGTCATGAAACTGACTGGCGAAAGGTGATTGCTGATCCAGAGATCGACATCATCGACATTTCTACTCCGGGAAACACTCATTGCGAGATGGCCATTGCGGCAGCGGAAGCAGGGAAGATCCTGTTTTGTGAAAAGCCGATTGGCAATACTTTATCAGAAGCTGAAAAGATGGCAGAGGCAGTGCGCAAGAGTGGCAAGCCAAGCGCCGTTTTTCATAATTACCGCAAGGCACCAGCGGTCGCCTTGGCAAAGCGGATGATTGATGAAGGAAAGATCGGGAAAATTTTCCATTTCCGAGCTTGTTATTTACAAGATTGGATCGCAGATCCAAACTTTCCGATCGTGTGGCGACTGAATAAAGAAGTGGCCGGGAGTGGAACCCACGGCGACATCTGTAGTCACATCATCGATATGGGACGATATCTGGTCGGGGAAATGAAGGAAGTGAATGGTTTGCTGCACACCTTCGTCACAGAGAGGCCGATCGCAGGTGAGATCGATGACCGCATGGGAGCCAGCACGACGGGAGAAATGGGAAAAGTAGATGTTGATGACGCCAGCATCTTCTTATGTCACTTCGAGAGCGGAGCTTTGGGGACGTTTGAGGCGAGCCGTTTTGCCGTGGGGCGCAAAAACTACAACAGATTTGAACTGTATGGTTCCAAGGGATCTTTGATATTTAATATGGAGAGGATGAATGAGCTGGAGTACTACAATAACGAAGATCCTGTTGGAACTCAGGGATTCCGGGTGATCCAGGCGACTGAAGGGGGCCATCCCTACGCCGGGCAGTATTGGCCAGTGGGTCATATCATCGGCTACGAGCACACCTTCATGAACTTAGTGGCTGACGCAGTCACTGCCGTTCACGATGGTCGAGAGCCGAGTCCGAATATGGAAGAAGGCTTGAAGAACCAGAGGGTTTTGGACGCAGTTGAGCGTTCTTCGGTCGGGCGTTGCTGGGTGAGCCTCTAAGGGATTTATGGAAGAGGGCCGACCCGAATAAATTCGAATCGGCCCACTTAGGGTTGGTGCCTGAGCCTCGCGGCTAGGCTGCTTGTCGTTGAGTTGTCTCCGCCTGACTTTCGATTGCTCGGGCCAACCGACGGAGTGCTCGCTGAAAGAGGATCGTATCCTGGTTCGAACTGTTTAAGCAGGCGTCCAGTATTTCATAGGCTTCGTCGACCGTGAGTCGGACGACCACGATTCGTTCTTCTTGCCCCATAACATTTTGAATAGTGGTTGTGTCTGGAGGGTATCTCACCTGGTAATCGGAGAAACCAGTGTCCTTCTCAGCCGTCAGCTATACGGGGGTTCTAGGATTTACGCCTCTTAAAGACCTCAGGGAAGTGCCTATTTTTCAAAATTTTGCTCAAAATTGTGGTGCAGAACGCAGGTTAGAAACGATAATAGAGATAGGGGAAACAAGAGGAAGCGCATGGCGGGCGCAAAGCATTACTCGATGACACTCGCGGCCTTGGCCGGAGTGACAGTGCTCCTCGCAACATCGGTTGCGAGAGGGCAGGGAACATCGGGTCAACCGTCAGCCACGCCCCCTGCTCCCACCCAGGCTGCTCCTGCGCAAACCGCCATTGCTGGGCGAACAGCCTTTGATCTACTTCCGATCGAGCAGGGTGTCTTTTCTCTGCCTCTCAGGTTTGGAAACGTCATCACTGGGTCTGAAACTGTTGACCTTGAGGGTCGAGTCCTGGCTCGCGGCAAGGACTACGAGATTGACTACTCTGCCGGGACAATTGTTCTAAAGACCCAGGCTCGTCCGGGTCAGAGCTTGCGGGTTCAATACCGGTACGATCACTCTAAATCGCGAGAAGGAACTTATGGACTCCTGCCGGGTTCGAATGGTAATACCTTCACTTTTGCGGCAGGCGGTGGGATGTCATTCGCCGTCGGAGTCGGGCTCACGGAGCGATTGGGCGATGGCTCAACGATTAGTAGCAATGTCTTCGGTGTCAAGAATAATTTTGGTTTTGCCGGTGGCCAGGTCTCCGGCGTCTTCATGATCGGAGAAAGGCGTAAGTCAAACGCCATGAATTTGATGGGATCACGCTCGGGTGGTAACCAAACAGAAGAAGGGACTGGCACCGCCATTGTTCAGTCCTTTTCTTCCAAGGTTTCCGGGGGTGACCTTAACTTCTATTATCAGGATATTGAGAGAAACTTTAACTCTTTCAATGCCTTTTCTGGGAGTTACGATCAAAATACCATCAACTGGATGGCAAGAGAGAGAGGGCTCAAACGCAGCGGATTTAACTTGAATCAGGCCAACTTTGGCGGTCTCAAGGTTTCCGCTGGGCAGAGAAGCGTCGGGGATGCTGCGGGCGAGATTGAGTGGGAGAACTATGGAGTTGCCTTTGGTGGCTTCAATTTCAATCTCCAATCGTTCTCGGTCGATCAGAAATTCTCCCGCTTCAATGATATCCGCGAAGAGGATCGCGGCCAACTCGCTAAAGAGCGTGGGCTCGAAAGAACCCTCATGTCCGCTAGTCAGGCATGGAAAGGGGGAAAGATCTCGTTTGACTCTACCGAAGTCAATGATCTCAAAGGGAACGGGCTGCTTCGCAGCAGTACCTCGTTTGAATCTGGAATCCTGAAGGGAAGCTTCTTCCGCCAAGAAGTTGATAAGGGGTTCACGCGGTTCCAAGACCTAAGAGAAAAGGATTGGCAGCAGCTCGCCCGGGAAGGAGGATTGACCAGAAGTGGATTCAACTTCGACTTTACTCCGTCTAAGTCTGTTGGCCTGAAGTATGGGCAATCGAATATCTCTAGCGAAAAGGGTGGCTTCACGAGCCTGGATGCCAGCCTTGCAGGGCGCGGCTGGAACTTCAGCCATATCCGGCGAGGCACAGACAAAGGATTCGCGAGCCTAGGGTCTTTGGCAGAAGCCGACATTCAGAGTTGGATGACCGCAGTGGCGCGCATGGTCGATCAAAACCTGCAGATGAACGGAAATGACCGGGGCGGGTTCTTTGCGTCGGCGGGAACCGACCGTTCCTTGACGAGGTTCTCTTTTGACTTCGCCAAGGAGAGTAGGTTGGCGATCGATCGCCATAACATAACAAGCCAGTCGGGCGAGCTGAACGTTACCCGCGTGGATCTTGCAACAAAAAACACCCAGGTTAGCTTCCGCCAACAAGATACGGACAAGGATTTTGGAGCAGGCGGGTCACTGGCTCAGACCGAACAACAAAGGCTGGGGATGCTGGATGGCCTCAGCAAAACTGACCTTTCGCTGGCCACCCAGTTTAGCCCTCATCGAAAGCTGAACGGAACGCTGATGCAGGCAGACCACACCTCCGGCTCGGCCCTTCGACAGTCTCTGAGTTTTAACGACAAGGGGTTTGAACTCCACTTTAACCGCCGTATGGTCGAGAGGGGGTTCGGAGCAGTGAATCAGATTGTTGACCCAGAACGGGATGCCTTGCGGAACCTCTTGGGGTTTGACCAAACAGAGATTCGTTCGGCAGGAAGACTTCTCCCAAACCTGGGATTTGGCTTCCATCAGTTCAGCGACCAAAACTTAGGTGATGGCGAGGACCGCTTCTTCCGAGCCACGAACTTCGACTACTCTCTTAACCCCAAGACTAGGCTGAGGGGAACCTTCTTCGAGGGATATCGCTCGACCGAAGACTCTTTGCTCGCGAGCCAAAAGTACAGCTTGTTCCAATTTGACCACGACTTTGGCCGTGCAGGCAAGGTCAATGTTGCCCAGGAAAAGGCGACTTTTGAAGGCCAAGAAGAGCAGCGCCTTAGCTCGATCAGAAATACTTTTGGATACGAAACAAGGCTCAACGCGACAACCTCCTTCCGAACAGAGAGAAGTGAGCGAGTCTTTGAGGATGGAACCAAGGAGACGGAACTCGCAAACACGGTCAGCACCAATCTTGGCCGGGATATGGGAGTTTCGGTGACGGAAAGCCGGATCAACCGTGACGGCGAGCAAGTCGACGAAACGAAGAGAAATTATGGCTTTTGGTGGCAACTCACCAAGGACGTCCGATTCAACTACGGCTACAACCGGCACTTGAACACGGAGACCCGCGGAACAATGCAAAAGTCGATGAGCGTCACTCCTGGAACAGTTGGCGGGCTCAAGGTGAACCAGGCGACCTATGCAAACAACATGTGGGATAACCGTGAGCAATACCTTGGCAATGTCAGTTTGGCGAACAGCCGACCTCTCACGCTCGGGATTCTCTCGGATATCCGCTTCCACTACGTCGCCGACACCCAAAGGGATTGGGATAGATGGCAAAGAGAAAATCGCTCCATGGGCTTCGGGGCCTCCATCGGATCTGTGGCCTTCGGCCTGGACTACAACTCCATGGTCAATCCAAACCAGGATCGAGCGATTGATCGAATCTTCAGCTTTACAACAGACAAGGCAAACAAAGCGCCGGTTCGGGCTTCGATCCGATACGGAGTGAGAACCTTGCCCAATAATGAAGACGTGATGATTCGCGACTTCAGCGTCTTTTTCCAGCCGAACAAGCACCTGGTGCTCAGCCATTCAGTGGTGACGAATCAGCTCCAGCAGAGGCAAGATCTTATCCTAGGGTCGCTCCCCATCGATGAAAGGCGGAACATCTGGAACGTGAAGTGGATGAACGACGCCGATACGACATTCGACTTTAGCTGGAACGAAGTTCGCCGTGATCGCTTGAATGATGCCTTGTACCGAGAAGGGAAAGTCAACGCGAGGCTCTTTGCCAACAATCCTTCTCCGCTTGACCTTAGTTATTCGGTTTTGCAGTGGGAACGAAACGGTCAGAGACAAACAGCCCACCGCTTTGGATTCAGCTATATCCAGAAGCCTGGGCCAAACCAAAACCTCAGCTTCACCCTTGAGAATCTGAATTGGCAGCACAGCCGCCCGACAGGAGCGAGTCTTCAGAATTGGAATCTCAGGCTCGACTACGGTATCCGGTTCTAGGGCATCGTCCTTTTTGAGGGCAAAGTGTTGAATTTTTGACTCAGCACTTGTTAAAGCCGAAATGATTGGTATAATATGAACAATCGTTAAATCAAAGTCGAGAATGACGTGAGTACTTATCAGCCATCCCCCAGAAGAGTCACCCTTGCCCAAGTAGCCAAGGCAGCAGAAGTGAGTACGATGGCAGTTTCCGTCGTCCTGAACAAGGCGAAATCGGGAACAAGGGTCTCTCCCGCAACCAGGGAGAAGATTGAGCGAATCGCCCGAGAGTTGGGCTATCGGCCAAATACTCTCGCCCAGAGCCTGAGGCGCCAAAAGCGGAACATCATTAGCCTCCACTCTGCGTACCGTTTCTTGGATCCGAAGGACGAATTCATCAGGGTTGTGATTTCCGCCCTCCACGAAGCCTGTGCCGACAATGGGTACGACCTACTCCTCAATTGTGTGGCGACGAAGCAAGGCGATCACGACGTTCTCGAAAGTGCCCTTGATGGCAGGATCGATGGACTGATTCTTCTGTCTCCGCCCGATGGTCGCGACGCGGTGAAGCTTCAGTCAGCGGGGGTTCCAGTCGTGGCGATCAGTGATCGTGTGCCGATGTTGCCGAGTGTGATTCCGGATAACTTCTTCGGGGGTCAGCTCCAGGCCAGGCATTTGGCTGGATTGGGCCACAAGCGCATTCTGTACCTTGGTGATCAGGAGCGATACGTCTCGGTGGTAGATCGGGAATCTGGCTTTTTGGCAGAAGCAGAGACTCTTGGATTGGAGGTTGAGCTCGTTTTTCTGGCAAGGGCCGATCATCCTCAGGGCTTGTTGGGTCGTTCCGAAGTACAAGACGATCTGAGAAGGGGTCGATGGACTGCGATTGTTGCGTGGTCGGATCACCGAGCTCAGTTGGTCTGTGATCTCCTGACAAGGGCAGGATTTGAGATCCCTCGAGACGTATCGGTGGTCGGATTCAACGGCACCGACCACGGCGTCCCACTCAGATTCGAACTCACAACGATTGATGCAGGCCATCGGAACGTTGTCCTTCAGGCTTGCGAGCATCTTTTCTCACTGCTGCGCGGTGAAGCAATTCCCGCCCTTACTGCTTTGCCGGTCACTCTTCTGGTTGGATCCACGACCGGCCCGACGTCCGAAATGTCCAACGAAGGTCATCAAAGAAAATGAAAAGAGCCTTTACGCTCATTGAACTGCTCGTCGTCATCGCAATCATTGCGATCCTTGCCGCCATTCTTTTCCCGGTTTTTGCTCAGGCAAAACAAGCCGCCAAGAAGACGACAGATTTGACTAACATGAGGCAGATTGGCACTGGGGTCATGATTTATATGGCCGACTACGACGATCTCTTTCCTCGCGGTACCTATCCAGATCCGAGCTTCGATCCAGCGTTCAATCTCATGCGAACCTGGCGAGAAACAATGGAGCCTTACGTGAAGAATGGCTACATTCAAGGGTACGGATATATCCCTTCCACGATTAAAATCGCAGGCGGGGGAATTTGGAATACTCCTGCCTTGCAAGGGGTTCAAGCGATTCGACAATACTCCTCCCTCACCAGTCTGATGCCTGGCGGTTGGGATCCAAATGACGAGAACCGGGCGACTCCGTCGATGAGCAACACAGGCCTCGAGAACCCGAGTGAGATTTTGATGATCTCTACGAATGGTCTCATGACCGGATATTCCCCAATGGCGAGTGACTGGCCTGGAACCCACAATGATTGGTGGTGGTGGGGAGGCGCAAACTGGCCTCCAGTCTATTCCGGCCCGCAAAGCGGTGCCCGCTTTGATAGCGATGTCCCCTACGGCGAATGGGGTGCCCCTGGCTGGCGAATGCCTAGATACCGCTACTCCGACGGGGCAAACTTCACCTGGGCAGATGGCAGTGCCAAGTTCCGAAAGAAGGGTGCCCTCAACTGGTGCATCAACATTCACATTCCTGGCGTGAGCAGCGCGAACGACTGGGCCTTTGAGAATACGACATGTCGATGAAACCTCTGATCGCTTTGTTTGCCCTCACCGGCTTGGTTCTTTTGGTTGGATGTCAGCCGGAATCAGGCGGGGTTGAATACGGAGAAGGTTCCAAAACCGCTGACGCTCCTCCGCCTCCCTCGAACCTTCCCCCAGAAGCCATCAATAAACCAGATGCCCGTGGAATGGAACAGCAAAGCCAAACTGCTCCGACCAAACCCTGAATGAGCGATGTAATCCTCACACTTCTGATGCCGGGGGTGTGAGGACGACTTTGCCTTTAGAAATCAAGATGTGACGCTTGCAACGTGTCCTTCGCCACCCCTCGCAAATCAAGATTACAGACAGCTATTCCCACTAACCAGAAGAGAGAAAATACATGTTTCTAGCATCAACCGTAGCCCTTATCGCCCTTCTTCAGCAGCCAACCACAGCCCCCTCGCCTGGCTCAGGGTCAAACCTTGTCAAGAATGGCAGCTTTGAAAATGGGACGACGACCCCGACCGATTGGATCATTGGTTGGACAGGCGGGGGTCAGTTGCGCCTTTCTCGACAGACTGGCAGACCAGCCAAAGGGATCGCCTTCCTGCGGGTTGAATCAGTCGGTGGCCTTGGTTACGGGATGGCGTCGCAAGACTTGCCGAAAGGGTTGGCACGAGTCCGGGTGAGTGGATCGGCTAAGCGACAAGGAAGCTTTGAGGAGACGTTTATTGCTTTGCAGGGGTTCAAGGGCGGCAAGCAGGTCTTCTTCCTGGTAGCGTCCGCTCCGAAATCGGATCAGTGGGAATCCTTTAAGGCGGAGTTCGATCTGCCTGCCTACGACACGATGAGCGTCCATGCTCTGATTAAGGGGACTGGTTCTCTGGATCTGGACGATCTTGTGATCGAAGATCTGGCCCCAGATAGAACGGCTGAGAACAACAAGCCAAAACCAAGTCTCATTTCCAATAGCGATTTCGAGTTAGGTGAAACGACGCCGAGCGATTGGCGTCCCGGTTGGGTAGGAGAAGGGAACCCAATCCTCCGTCGCCTTACTGATACTCCCCATTCCGGCAAAGCCTATATGAGACTGGACACCCAAGGATCACGTGGCTATCTTTTGGTGGGTAGGCCAGTGCCTGCCGGGACAAAGAGAGTCAAGATTCGTGCCTTTATGAGAGTGTCTGGCACCTTGGAAGAGGCCCTTCTCGGATTTAGAACGGTCAACAGCTCCGGCGCACAGCAGAGTTGGGTCAACTTTACCAACATGAAGGAGACCAAATGGACAGAAGTGAAGGGGGAAGCCGAGATCCCAGACGGACTCGTTGGCGACCTCATGATTGTGATCAAAGGCACAGGCACTCTCGATATCGATTCGCTCTCGGTCACTGCCGAATAGATCTTTAAACAGGAACATTTCGTGATTACTAGCTTCATCGTCGCAGCAACGATCTCAGCGGGCAGCTCCGCTGAACTTGAGGGATGGTTTAAGTTTCACATTCCGTCCCTTTCGAAATCTATTCCAGACAAACCAGCTCTTGATCTTTCATTCTTAAACCCCAAGCGGGCAGGCGCCGACGGCTTCCTGCGCGTGAGAGGGGAGGAATTTGTCGACGGCAAGGGGCGACCAGTCCGGCTCTTTGGAGTCAATATTTGTGACTTTCATGTCATGCCTCCCAAGGAACTAGCTCCCCAGATCGCACGGCGCTTGAAGCAACTCGGGATGAATGCCGTACGCCTTCACTATGCGGACTGGGAGGTTGCGCCAGATGGTCTGATGAAGCCAGACCGCGAGACCATTGATCCGGTGAAGCTGGATCAGAAAGACTACTTCATCAGCCATCTTATTGAGAACGGGATCTACGTGAACATCAACTTGCACGTCGCCCGTCGCTATGCTGGATTACCAGAGAAAGGCGTTCACTGGATGGGGAAAGTGGTGGATCGCGTCGTTCCCAAGTTCATTGAGAGTCAAAAGAGCTTTGCCCGCCAACTCTTAACCCACAAAAACCCTTACACCAAGACAGAGTACCGAAACGAGCCAGGAATCGCGATCATTGAGCTAAACAACGAGAACTCGCTCCTCGAGCCCAGTGATACAAGTTGGAACCAGATTCACACTCTCCCGTCGGAACTGAGCGAACCAGTTCGGAAGCGATGGAATGACTGGCTTCGCCAGAAGTACGGCACCACGGAGCGGCTCCAAGAGGCCTGGAGATGGAAGGGAGCCAGGAGCGACACAAACCTTGCCCGGAACGGAGATTTCTCACAAGGAGACAGGGAATGGTCTCGGGAGAGCTCCGGAGAGGCGAGCCACAAGGTTGAAAACGGAGAGCTGGTATGGACGGTGACTCGACCAGGCACTGTTCCCTGGTCTCACCAGCTGCACCAGTTTAGTTTGGCCCTCAAGCCGGAGACTGCTTATACTGTTTCCTTTGAGGTAGCTGGCTCGTCTTCCATCTCTCTTGAATCTCGGGTAATGCAAAGTGGCGCACCGTGGGGAAATGTCGGCCCAGCCCCTAGAACGCAGCTGTCGGCTAACTTCCAGACTGTCTCGTTCTCCTTCCAAACCGATGCAACAATCAACATCCCTCTTCGCTTGACTCTGAGCACGATGAACGAAGTGGGAACAGTTAGACTCCGCAATGTGCAAATCAGGGAGGGAGGAAAGTCGTTTGAGATTGTGAAGGGTTCGCTTGAGAGGGGTGACGTCACGCTCGATGTCTCGAGCTATCTCGGCCAGACTTATCGAGATCTCTTTCAGTTTATGGTAGCGCGTGAGCTTGAGACCACCAGAGATCTCAACAAGTTTCTCAGCGAGACTCTCAAAGTGCGTCAGATGGTAATCGATACTCAGATCAACTACGGCTCCTTGGTTGGATACCGCCGGACAAAGGAGTTCGACGACTTTGTCGACATTCATGAGTATCCGGCTCACCCTCGCAGCCAAGGCCGTAAACCTGACGGGGGATTCATCTGGTCGATCCCCAATGAGTCGATGGTGCGAGAAGTGCGAGGAACTCTGGAACGTCTCGGCCGGTGGCGGATCCCTGGGCGACCCTTTGTGGTGAGTGAATTCGACCTGAACCCGACGAATGAGTTTTCGGCTGAGTCCTTCCCCTTGTTCACCCTCATGGCCTGCCTTCAGGGTTGGAGGGGACTGAACGAATACTCGTGGCTCAACTTTCAGCCAGGTCGAGAGAATCCAGAAGCTATGATTCACCCCTTCACGACCCAGGGCAATAACGGTCAGCTCGCGACAATTCCTTTCTCTGCTCTTGTGTTCCGGCTCGGGTTGATTCCTCAGCTGGATGGCGAAGCCAAGCTGACGATCCCAACGGAGCGTTTCACTCGAGGCCAAACAAATTGGGGGAGCCTCCATGGGATTTGGGACGAAGCAGGAGCAAAAGAAGCTCACGCGTGGTTGCACCGTCTCTCCACCGAATCGTCGGATTCGGCTCGTTCTCCATCGCTTAGGCTCAGGCAACCGAGGGCCCAGTCTCCTGTGCGATGGGTGAATGGCGAGAGCCAGAGGCCGGAATTGCACGTGAATTCTCCAGGAGCCAGGATGTTGGTTGGTTGGATCGGCGATGGAAAGGTGCGCCAAGTGGGAGACTTGCGGGTGACAGTTTTGCCTACGACTCGCCAGGGTTACGCTCAGGTTTTGGTTGCAAGTCTGGATGGACTTCCCCTGAGTCGCTCGCGTCGAGTTTTGGCGACGTTTGTGAGTCGCACTCAGAACCAGGATCTGCGCTGGCTAGACGAGGCGAGGACGATTTCCGAACTCGGGAATGGCCCGGCGGTCAGCGAGCCAGTTGAGGCGGATCTCAGCCTCCCTGGCACTGGCTGGCGAGCGACCACGCTTTCCGGTACGGGGCACAAGAAAGGTGCTCTGAGTGGAGTCGGGAGTACCTTCTCTCTGCGACGAAACCACGAGAGTCTTTGGGTTCTTTTTGAGAGATAGGGGTTCGGTCTATCCAAAGCGGCCGGAGACATAGTCTCTGGTCGCATCTCTTTGAGGATTGGCGAAGAGCTCCTCGGTAGGGGCTGCTTCGACGAGTTCGCCAAACATGAAGAAGGCAGTGTGGCTACTGACTCGTTCGGCTTGTTGTAGGTTGTGAGTCACGATCACCACCGTCTTGGTTTGGGACAAGCTGACGATGAGTTCCTCGATCCGTCCGGTCGAGATGGGATCCAAAGCTGAGCAGGGTTCATCCATCAGGACGATATCTGGGTTCACGGCGAGCATCCTGGCGATACAGAGCCTTTGTTGCTGCCCGCCACTCAGGGAGAGTCCGCTCTTGCGCTTGTAATCATCTTTGACCTCATCCCAGAGAGCGGCAGCATTGAGGGCTTCTTCCACCACTTGGTCGAGCTTGGATCCCCGAATGCCATAGTGAGCGCGCGGACCAACGGCGATGTTTTCATAAATGCTCTTCGGGAAGGGATTTGGCTTTTGAAAGACCATCCCGACCTTTCGGCGGAGTTCCAGAAGATCGACTCCTTTCGCGTAGGGGTTTTCGCCTTCGATGATCAGATTTCCTGTGACTCGGAATCCAGGGATGCGGTCATTCATACGGTTTAAGGTTCTTAAGAACGTAGATTTTCCACAGCCACTTGGTCCGATAAGGGCGGTCACGCCGAGCTTTGTGATCGAGAAGTCGATCCCTTTCAGGGCCTCCTTATCGCCGTAGTAAACGCGAAGCCCCTTTGCCGAGACGATGACTTCGTCGGTTGTGTTAACGGCAGGGTTGATGGATGCGCCTTGGCTGTGATTCATGCTGATCTCTTTCTGCGGAGGTTGGCTCGGACGATGATCGCGACGAGGTTGAGGGCGAAAATGAGGGTGACGAGGACGAAGCAGGATCCCCAAACGACGCTGTCGGGGACGACGTTTTTCTACCGCAAACCCTCGGTGATGTGGAGCGGGAGGCTTTCGGTTGCACCACGAATCAGTTCCAAGAAGCCCATTTCCTTTTCAGTGCGGAAGTAGATACCGGCCGTGATGATGATTGGAGGGGCTTCGCCAGCGGCTCGACCGGAGGCGAGAATAATGCCAGTGATAATTCCCGGCATCGCTTGGGGAAGGGCTACTTTGCTCATGACCTGCCAGCGGGTCATCCCCAGAGCGTATCCCGCTTCGATTTGACTGTTTGGCACGGCTTTTAGGGCTTGTTCGGTGCTGAGGACAATAACAGGCAAGGCCATGGTGGCGAGGGTTAGCCATCCTGCGATCACGCTGATATTCAGCTTGAGGATCAAGACGAAGACTGCCAGTCCGAAGAGAGCGTAGATGATGGAGGGAGTCCCGGCAAGGCTCGTGATGAGGCCCCGAACGAGCCCAATGAGTCGGCTCGAGCCAGCGTACTCTGCCAGGAAGATTCCGCCGAGGATTCCGATTGGCAAGGCGATCAAGAAGGTTCCTCCAATGAGAAGCAGGGTGCCACGGATTTGGGGCCAGATGCCTCCGGCGGTCATGTTTTCGAGGGGCGGCTGCGACAAGAAACCAAGATTCACAGAGGGGGCGCCACGCAGGATAATCGTTCCTATCAGGAAGAGGATGATCGCTATGACAAAGAGGGTCACGAGCCCGATGGCAGCCACCCCAACCCCGGACCAGAGAGACCTTTTCGAGTCTCGTTTGGTGAGTAACTCATTATGGTTGCCGAGAGAGGTTAGTGCGTCCATTGAGCCTTCTTCGCGATGCGATAGCCAGTCAGGTTCACGACCAGGGTCACGATGAAGAGGAGAGTTGCCAGAATAAAGAGGTGTCCGTAGTGCACAGACCCAAATGAGACGTTTTGGATATCGATGGCGATTGTGTCTGAGACAGCTTTCGTCGGCTTGCCTAGGTTGGTAAGTGGTTCTGCGAGGGTAGGCATTCGCACTGTGCCGCCGCTGAGAAGCCATACGACCATGGTTTCACCGATTGCCCTAGCCATCCCCAGGAGGGTAGCTCCAATCAGCCCAGACTTTGCCGCCGGGAGTAGAACCTTCCAGAGTGTTTCGAACTTGGTGAGTCCGAGCGCGTCGCCCCCATCGCGAAGGCTCTGAGGAATATTGGTAAGGGCGTCTTCGCTCACCGAAGCAATGGTCGGGATAAGTAGGATTCCCATCACGAGGGCAACTGTGATGAGAGAGCGGGAGGATTCTGCGCCAAAGGCAGGGGCAAGGCCAAGTCGGCCGACAATCTCCAGAAAGGCAGGGCCAACGAAGGTGATCCCGAAATAGGCGAGTACGACCGTCGGAACCGATGCCAGAAGTTCGATAAAGGGTTTCAGCCACTCCTTGAGTTTTTGGGGTGCGAGTTCGGAGATGAACACTGCCGCTGTGATTCCCAAGGGGGCAGCAATCAAGAGGGATAAGAGAGTGATGATGAGGGTGGCGACAAAGAGGGGTACTGCTCCGTACCTGGCGTAGGAGCTGGTGGGATCCCAGCTTGTTTTAAGCAAGCCGCCGAGAGTTGCCCAAAAGGAGTTGGTTGTCGGTGTTGCAGTGATCTCGAAGAGGTAGCCCTTTTGGATGTCTTCGTCAGTTTGGGCGACGAAGGCTGGGAGTTCGAGAGAGCCGGTAGGCTCTTTTCGCAAGTCGATATCAACGGTGGGGGCCGTGATGCCTGAGGGAGCGCGCACAAGGCGAAGGCGAAGTTTGTGGGGAACGTATTCCGGAAGGAATCCTCCGTCGGGACCCCAGACCAGGGTCATCTTGTCGCCCTGGAGTTGCGGTGAACCAAAGACAAAAAAGCGAAATGTTGAGCCAGCTTCGGCGCGACGGGTGGTTTGCCAATCTTGCAAGACGACTTGAGTTTCTGGGCCCGGTTCTTTACCGTCGAGAAGAGCGGCAGTCCCGGCGGGAGAATCGATAAGACTAAAGACGGAAGGAGGGGGGAGGCTTTCCTCTTTCTCGTCAAGCCCCTCAGTGCCTTCTGGGGTTGCGCTCAAGATGGAGGCATTGGGGTCGAGTTGAAGGTCGTAGTTGCTTGGGAGAGGGCTGGCTTGGGCAGCGACTCGGTGGCCGTAGGCAAAAGTTTGATTGAAGGCGTTCCGAGCTTCTCCCACTAGATAAAAAAGGAGGGCTCCAACGACAAGGAGCACCGTCACGCCAGAGATGCGGACGGCGGTACCCATCAAGGGATCAATGAACCTCCTCATGAACTTCAATCAAAAAAATTGGAGCGAGATCCATTGGTATCGGGCGCGGATCTCGCTCCAGGGGCGAACCTATCTCAGGCTGTAGTAGCCAACTCCTTCCGCGATTTGCTGGCCTTCTGGGCTCAGAACGAAATCGATGAAGGTCTTGGTGGCTCCGCTGGGACGGCCATTGGTGTAGAAGTAGAGGTATCGCCAGATGGGATAGCTCTTGTTTCGCACGGCTGCTTCGTCTGGCATGATGGCAGGTTGGCCAGCGGCGCGGGCGACAGGAACGATTTTGACGTTTCTCTTACCCTTGAAGTAAGCCACACCGCCATAGGCGATGGCGTTTCGGTTGCTCTGTACTTCTCGCACTTCGTCGGAAGTAGAGGGCATGAACCGGACGCCTCGACCCCAGTTTTGGTTTCGCAGGACGTTGGCTTGGAAGAAGCCAAAGGTTCCAGAGTTCTGGTCTCGGCTGAGGGCACTGATAGCACCAGCTTCCAGGCCCAGCTGACTCCAGTTGGTGACGGCTCCTGTGTAGATGAGTCGCAATTGATCCATGGTCACAGACTTGATTGGGTTCGCGACGTTTACGGCGATGCAAAGACCATCAAGGGCGACGGGAATCTCGTTGGCGACTGATCCTCGGCTTCGAGATCGGTCGATTTCTGACTTTCTCATTGGTCGCGAGGAGGCAGCGATGTTGGCGACTCCGTTGATGAAGGAGTTGATGCCGATGGAGGATCCTCCCCCAGCAACAGTGACGCTAACGCGAGGGTTCTTCTTGTTGAATGCCTCAATCCAGGCTTGGTTGAGGATCAGCATGGTATCGGAGCCACGGATGACGACGTCCGCTGCTTGAGCGGTCGCTCCAGCCATGACGAGGCCACAAGCGGCCACGGCGAGTACAGTATTTTTCAGATTCATTTTCGTGTTGTTCTGGATGTTAGGCCTGTTCATCACTAGAAGCGGAATTGGAACCGCGTGGTGAGAACCTTATACTTGTCGTTTGCGCCAAGGGCAGGATCCTCAAACCATTCGTAGGTGAAGGTGAGGGAAGTACCAGGATTGATGTAGTAGCGATATCCGACGCCGAACTCGCGAACAGCATTGTTTCCAGTGTCGGTGTTCGGGTCGAAGAGGGCGGTTCGCGCGAAGATCTGGTTTCGCTCGCTCAGGTTGTAGAGTACTTGGGCTTGCCATCCTGTCATGTCGGTCGCTCTGGCGTTTGTGACAGTCGTTCCGGTCGCAGTATTGGCAAGGGGAACACGGTCGCTCCCCACCATCAGCTCTCCGCGAATCACCAATCCTTCGACAAGGCCGAGGAAGGTGGCATCGAGGAAGAGGAATCGGCGGGTGATCTCTGGGCTAAAGACAGTGCCATAGGCTTGTCTGGGCCTTTCGCCGTTGAAGTAGCCGATACCGATCGAGGTTTCTGGCGTTTCGTAGCGCATACCACCAAAGAGGGCGGCGCGGCCGAAGGGCATGGAAGCTCGTCCCGTTTGTTCAGGATCCAAGAAGGTCAGAGAGGAGCCGACGCCAGCAAAGACCTGGGTGGATGGGTTGATTCCATGGCGAATGAAGACGCTTCGGTTTCTCTCACCGTTGAACATTCTGCGATTGTAGGTGGCACGCTCGGGGAACTCTCGGTCACCTGAAGAGCGCTCAAGTTCATAACCCAGTGGAAGGGCTTGCTGACCAGCATAGAGTTCCGTTCCGACCATCTCATCCTTTTTCTCGATGTCGTATCGAAGCTGGGCATCCCGCAGCTGGGTCGCGTCTTGGCCAGCCCCAGTTCCGAAGTCTGCGCTGAACCGGATGGAAGTGCGAGGATCGACTGTGTACTGTGCCCCGAATCGGATTCGACGAAATGCGAAAGCATGCTCGCCTTGAAAAGCCCCAGCGGAAGAGAATTGGTCGCTGTCCCGATACTGGAACTGCATATACATTGAGGGGCGGAAGCGCTGAAGATCAGCCACACCTTGGGCGATGATCGGAAGAGCTTCGTTTTGTCCCTCAACCCAACCTTTCAAGAACTCGACATCTTCCGTTACTTTTTCAAGACGTTCATTCATCGTCTTGACCTGCTCCATGATTTGGCGGAGCATGTCTTGATCTTGCTCGCGCCCTGTAGCGGCTAAAGTTTCTAAATTAGTCTGAAGAGATTGAGCTTGCTTTCGCAGAGCATTGATTTCTTCGGTCTTCGATGCGATTTGGCGAAGGGCATCGCGCATTTTGTCCGAGGTTCGGCGCACTTGATCTGTGCTCTTGCTCGCCGAGGACGTTGGCTTTGCAGCTTCGGCAAATCCGACTTGAACGAGCCCAACAACAGTTGCTAGGGCGATCAAGCGAATCATTTTCCCATTTGACATTCCAATAACGACTCCGTGTCTGATTTTTTACCTTTCGGCAAATTCACTATGATCGGCGATTGTTAAGGAACTATTAATCTTCCGGACTGAGTTCCGGAAAGACCCAGATCAGGCCAAGAAACGAGGCTTTGCACCGAACGATTCGAGAGACTCGCGAACTGGTTCCGACCCAGTGTTCCTGGTTCCGTGAGGCTCAGACAGCGAGAGAATCGCCAAAAATGGACTCTGCCGCCAAGATCGTCTGGGTCTCCCCATCGACCGAGCAGATGAGCTCGCCCCGTGGGCCAATACCGAGACCGACGGCACTTTGGCCGTCGGAAGTTTGGTACTTTTTGCCAGGGGTGTCGTCAAAGATGCTCCAAACAGGCTTGAGAGCATCCCAGGAAGTTGGTTCTGGTAAGTCCCTGAGGCGCGAGAGGATATTGACGAGCGTTTCTTCGGGATCCAAGGTGTGACCCCGGGAGATGAGGACAGAGGTCGCCTTGTCACTGAGTTCCGCCGGAAACTCGCTGATGTTGAGGTTGACCCCTACCCCAATCACTGGCACTCTGCGCCCCTTGTTGTCAGGGTGAAGTTCGCTCAGAATTCCAGCTACTTTTTTCTTTCCGATCGTCACGTCATTGGGCCACTGGATTTTCGCGTGCAAGGCAGAGGCTACTGCGAGGCCAACTGCCATTCCAACCAGCCAGGGCTCTTTGTGGTCGGAATAGTCAGGAAAGATGAGGCTTGCGAAGAGGGACGAGCCTGGCTCGCCGAACCAAGGTCGTTGGAATCTGCCGCGACCTTCGGTTTGGGTGCTGGCAAGGATGATTCCTGGCGTCTCGGTTTCTTGGCGGAGGGCAAGAGCTGCCTCAGTTTGGGTCGAAGTGACGCTCGCAAGGCGCAAGATGGATCCGGTTGGCGTTTTCATTGCAGTTCGAGATGAAAGGCAAGGGCTGGGGCAGAGTGGGTCAGGGCTCCAACCGAAAGAAGATGGACGCCTGTTAGGGCGATCTCCCTTGCACAGGACAGTGAGATTCCACCGCTGGCTTCTAAGACGACTCTGTTACCAAACTGTTCCACTGCTTCCGCCATCTGGTCTAAGGGCATGTTGTCGAGCATTACGACATCCGATCCCCCTTCCACGGCTTCTTGAACCATGTCGAGGGTCTCGCATTCGACTTCCACTTTGACGAGGTGACCAATCGTTTGTCTTATCCTTTCAAGAGCGGGCAGGATACCTCCAGCGGCGCGGATGTGGTTGTCCTTCAGCATCACAGCATCGTAGAGTCCCATTCGGTGATTCTTACCTCCACCGCACCGAACCCCGTATTTTTGGAGGGCACGCAGACCTGGCAGAGTCTTTCTGGTGTCAGTGACGTGGGCTCCTGTGCCCTGGATTTCTCTTACGAATTGGCTTGTGAGGGTTGCTACCCCGCTGAGATGCATCACGAAGTTGAGTGCGGTGCGCTCTCTGGCAAGGACACTTCCAACTTTCCCCCTCCCGGCTAAAACTTTCGTCTTGTTTTGAACGAGATCTCCATCTGTTGCAAGGATCGAGAGCGAGGCGTCATCCTGGAAGAGTGAGGCAGCAAGCGCGATGCCACAGACGATTCCTTCTGCCTGGGCTTCGATGTACCATTCGCATTCCTCGTTCCCGAAGAAGCTGCCGGAAAGGTCTCCTGTTCCAAGATCCTCCTTGAGAGCCATTCGGAGAGTCTCTTCCCATCCAAATGGGGGATTACCGAGCCACCCGGTTGTCACGAGACTTCGATCTCCACTCCGCAGCGGGCACTCAGTTCCTCAATCAGCATGACGAAGGGAACCTCTAATCCGTTCCGACGCCACCCAATGGGAACTTTCAGGCGTCCGGCAGAAAGGTGAGCCACTGGCTTAAGGGTAAGGGATCCTCCAACGTAAAGGATTTTAAACTTGTCCGTGCCCTCTTTCACGATCTGCTTAACCTTGCTGTAGTCGATCTTCGTTCGCTTGACGAGGTTGATGGCTTCGAATCCGGAATCGTGGAGGAGGAAACTCGTCTCATCTGCCTGCCACTGGGCGAGTTCGCTCGCCGTGCCGACCCCATATTCGAGAGCGACTCCAGCGGCATGGCGCAGCCCCGAGACAATGGTGCCGGCCTTTGCGACCTCTTGACCCTGTCGTCGGGCCCTCTCTTTGCTGGTTCTTGCCTCAATCGCAAACCAGTGCAGGACGTCGGCAGGCTTGTACTCGATAGTTGCCATGAATTAGTTCCGCTTTCGAGGTTCATACGGAGAATTTCTCCGTGAGACTTCAAGAATTTTCATTATCTCCCAGAGCTGAGCAGGGGTTCGCACCTTTTTCTCAAGAAGACAGCTCTTTGTCTAGCTGCGACGCTTTCATCCTGAGTTCCATTCACTTCCATGGTGGCGATCCAAAGGTCGATTTGTCTGGCACCCAGTTCGCTTGGGGTAACTCCAGCGGAGGCTGCCCAGCGAACCCATCCGAGAACCCGGAGGGCGTCGGCGAGAGTGAGTTCGTTACTGCCGACAGCAAAGGAGATTGCTTGTTGGGTGATCTCGGTGAGGGAATGGCGGCTGACGTCCCGTCTGCTCTTGCGCTCCTCCTGGAGCAGATAGTCGCAAGCACCGATGAAATCCGGTAAGTCAACATGGGTTCCTGAAACTTGGACGAAGGCTCCCACTGCTCTGCTTGCCTCACCAAAGAGCCCTCGGGTGACGATGTTCCATGCTCCGAGGGCCTTTAGCACGTTTGGTAATCTTTTGCTGTGAGCCAGTCCAATGAGGTGAAAGAGCGCGCTGCGCCTCATGCCTTCTCCCAAGTTGCTGGGGCTAGCAGTAAGGGCTCCAAGTTCCTCACTTTCCATCCATGTGAGAGATTGACCTAGGTGTTTCAAGACGAGGTTCGCGGTCAACTCGGCAGTTCGGACGGACCATCCAGCGGTCACCACCTGAAGCCGCAGGTGATCCTCTTCATTGACCATCGCGCAAACCATCCGGGATTCATCGGTGAGGAGACACCTGCCAGGTGCCCGGTGGAGAAAGTCGGGCGAGATCAGGCGGGCTCCGAGGTAATAGTCTCGTTCCGCCTCTGTGAGTCGTTCGACAACATCGAGCGGTACAGGGCAAGCAGCAGCCCCTCGCTCAATTTCCTTTTTTATTGCGATGAGCTCGGAATCACTGGCGTGGTGGGGGAAGGGGAAGCCAAGGATGTTTCTGGCGTAGCGGACGCGGGAGCTGATGACAACGTCGCCTTCGGGGGCGTCTCGGTGGAGCCAAGCGGGAGACGGCATGCTCCGCAAGACCATCTTTTTCCATGCTTCCGCGTTTGAATCAACCCCGACCATTTACCAGAATCTACCTGGTTTGAATGCATGGCTGCCCTTTGTTATTGTATGATCGCACTTATGCGTTTTCTTGGTTCTAGTCTGGGGTTGACTGTTGTTTTCGTGCCTTCTTTGGTATCTGCAACGGTTTTGTATGATGGGTCGAGTGGCTCGCTTCCCAGCGCTGGTTGGGGTTGGACTTACAATAGTCTCGGGGGTGGCGTCGTTTCTGGCCCAAGTGGGGGAGCCGTCTCCCTCGATACGAGTATTGGCCACGCGATTCAGGCTGGATGGACCTTGGTTTCGCCTGTTTCCATCGACCGTACGGCAGGTGCCGTTGTGAGTTGGAGGAGTCAAGTTTTGGCGGAGAGTCACAACCAAGATAACCAGCGAGCAGGGTTTTCTGTGACGGTAATTGGCTCTGACTTGTTCGGAATCGAGGTGGCTATGTGGGAGGATCGCATCTTTGTCTACAATGCAGACACAACTTTTACTCCTGGCGAGTTTGTAAGTTTTGACACGACAGATGTTGCAGATTATCACCTGGCCATTTCTGGGAGTAGCTACAATTTGTCGGCCAATGGGGTTCAAATTCTCACGGGAGCTTTGCGCAACTACTCGCCGTTCAACCCCTTGTACGGGGTCGGGAACTTGATCGCGATTGGCGACAATACGACTCGCGCTGCGAGCCACTTTGAGTGGCACAGGATGTCAGTGGTGCCAGAGCCAATGACTCTCGCTGCTTTGGGACTCGGAGCTCTTTTGGTTCGGCGTCGCCGTCGCAGGTAGAGGCCCCTTAACCATTTCTTGGGTTTTGAAGTGACTTCTTGGGTTTTGAAGTGACAGAGTGGTGGGATCTCT
>JALOLT010000044.1 GCA_025455775.1 Fimbriimonadaceae bacterium | reverse complement strand
GGAGTTCCTTCGAAGGTGGCAGGGTTCGCTTTCCTCTTTGGTGAGAATGATTTCGCTGGGATCCTCTGCCCAAGACCCCCCGCGCCGCCAGGGGGCAGACCGGACGAGTGTTCGGACTTTGCTCGTCTCATGAGGAACCGGTCGGGCTTGGCCGTGGGCCCGGCGGCGAGGGGGGGAGCCATCCGAAGAGGCTTTCACGACGCAAACCTAGCCCCAAAAACCGAAAAAATTCCCCCAATATGACGGTCGTCATATTCTTTGTTTGGCCCCCAGATCACTATGACTGTGATGATTGCAAACAAAACGTCCCCTCCTGTCACAGACGACAGAGTGGTTCTCCCAGACTCAATCACTCTTGCTGAACCAAAACAGCAGGTAAAGGAAGGTTTTTGGCAAGGCACCTTGGGCTATCCCCAGGCGGTCGTTCTGACTTTCTTCCTTTTCGCCCTTGGGATGGCACTCCACATCCTTGTGGGCTACAACCTACCCTACACGATGAATCCTGTGGCATGGCTCATGGCTTTCGTCGTGCCTGCCTCCTTGGTGGCTGGCCGTATCGGAAGAAAGAACCAAGTGATTCATTGGCTCACGGGAATTCCCGTCGCAGTCAGCTCTACGGTTGCGGTAGGGCTCCTGAGTCTTGTCGGTGGAGTAGTTCCCCTCTCTGTCCTCCAGACCAGCTTTAAGGTAGAAAGTGTTTGGGTGAGCTGGCCCTTCGTCCTGATGGTTGATCTGATGCTGGTGAATCTGGTCGGATCCATCGGGAAGAGGTGCTGGCCTTTGACCGCGGTGAATGTCCGCTACCTCGCAAACCACGCCGGCCTCGCTATCGCAATCATCGGCGGGGCCGCGTCGGCTCTCTTTCTTCAGCGAGAAGTGATGGTGCTCTTCCCGGGGCGACCAAGCAGCGTTTCGATCGCGAAGGATGGCACGGAGAGTCGGCTTCCCTTCGAGATTGAGCTCACAGAATTCACTCTCAATTCCTTTCCTCCCACTTTGGCTTTGGCGAAGCTCGACCCGAGTGCTTCCGATGGCTTCACCCTTACGCCAAGCGAAGACTTCCTTGCCTCCGGAGTCAATACGAGTCTCGATGGCTACAAGATTAGCGTTGACAAGTACTACGAAAAGGCAGTTTATGGCGCAAATGGCTGGACACAGGCCCCGTGGAAGACGGCTGCGCCAGCTGCCCTCATCACGGTAACGGCTCCCGATGGCAGAAAGTCGTCTGGTTGGGTGAGTAGCGGCGCAATCGATGCCCCGCAAGAACACCTCAAGGTCAACGACACGGTCGCGATTGTCATGCCGACTCCGAGGCCGAAAGAGTTTCGGTCAGACATCATCGTTCGGGAAGGCGGAAAGGAAACTAGGCGAGTTTTGAAGGTGAATGAGCCAATTAGTCTCGGAGCCTACACCGTTTACCAGCTTTCCTATGATTCGAAGGCAGGGGCAGCGAGTGCCTACAGCACTCTCGAGGTGGTTCGCGATCCCGGAATCGGAGTTGTCTATCTTGGCCTCGGTCTCATGCTTCTCGGCTCCGTGCTCGTTCTTTGGAACGGAGTCTCGACCCCCACAAAGGACGGTTCCAAATGACACTTGTCGCGCAATTTGCTCTTGGTAGTTGGCTCGCTGCCTCTGGTGCCTATCTCTTTCAGCGTAAGAGGCCTTGGCTCGGTGATCTTTTCACGATGCTTGGCGTGTTGGCTGGCGCTCTCTTCTTAGGTTTCCTCTGGGTGAGTCTCGGCCGGCCGCCTCTCAGGACTCTCGGTGAAACCAGGTGGTGGTATGCAGTGACAGTGCCCTTGATGGGCATCTTGATCGGCTGGCGGTTTGATACGAAGGTTTTGGCAATTCCGAGTTGCCTCATGGGGGCTCTCTTTGCGAGTATCAATCTAGCCCACCCAGAATACATGGACAAGACTCTCATGCCAGCCTTGCAGAGTCCCTGGTTTGTCCCTCACGTGGTGGTTTACATGGTTGCGTATGCCGCCCTTGGGTTGAGCAGCATGGTAGGAGCCTGGGCTTTGGTCAGCCGTTGGATCAAGAAGGAAAAGGTTGTTCCGGAAGATGTTGAACTCCCCCATAAGCTAGTGATGGTTGGCTTGCCGCTTCTGACCACTGGGCTCCTGTTCGGAGCTTTCTGGGCTAAGGAGGCATGGGGTCACTATTGGACATGGGATCCGAAGGAAACCTGGGCGTTTCTGACCTGGGCTACCTATCTGATCTATCTGCACGTCAAGCATCGCCACGCCCTGAAACCAACCTTGAACATCTGGCTACTGGTTGTTGGGTTTGCTGTTCTCATGGGCTGTTGGTTCGGAGTGAATTATTTGCCGACCGCGAACGAGAGTGTTCATACTTACACAAGGACAGAGTGAGGCAAAGAACTATGGCGCCTCCTAACAGTTCCGGTGTTGACAATCCGATGTCAGAGTTCCCTTCTGCCCCTACGAAGCTGCAAGTCCTGCGCGCAAGCAATCTTCTTAACAGTCTCACAGAGGATCAGATCTCCGAAGTTGCCGGCGCTTCTCACCTCGCCTATGTTGAGCGGGGTGAGATCATTTGGCTGACTGGCAACACGGTTGACTTTTTTGGCGTCGTCGGTCTGGGATTTGTTAAGATGACAACCACAACCGCCGCCGGCCAGGATGTCACCACAGAACTTATGGGGCCGGGTCAAGTCTTCGGATTATTGGGTGCGGTGGACGGTTCCGGCTGTCCTCAATGTGCAAGGGCGGTCTGCAACTCGTGGTACCTGAAGGTTCCCAAGCGGATCTTTATGCCGATTTTCCAGGAGAACGTTGTCTTGAAGGAGCACTTGATTCGTCGCACCACGAATCGTCTCCGCAACAGTCACAAGCTCATTACTCGACTGAGTTCGGCCAAGGTTGACCAGAGGTTGGCGTCTATTCTCTTCATGCTGGCAGATTCATATGGTGTGTCCGATGGGAATCGCCTTGTCATCCAGGTTCCTCTGACTCGACAGGATCTATCGGAGATGGCTGGAACGACGGTGGAGACCACGATTCGAGTGATGAGCCAGTGGCAGAAGCTTGGTTGGGTAGAAACCCAGAGTAAGACCATCGTTATCTTGAACGAAGGAGCTCTTTCGGCCTTGCTCTGAACTTCGGATACTTTTTCGCCGCCGTGGCCCGAGCCACGCCCTCGCCCCGATTTCATCGGGGCTCCGCCCCCCGGCGGCTCAAACCGGAACTCACAGGGGAGGGTAAGCGTCTTCAAGATGAGAAGGAGAGAAAGAACTGTGAACCGACTCACCACTCTACTCATTCCCGTTTTGATCGCAACCTGCCTCGCAGGGTGCTCGGGAGATGGCGCAAGGCCGTCAACCTCCAACCAGCAGCCGTTTACGGCAAGAGAAGTCCAGCAAAAGGTCGGAACTCAGACCTTTTCAAGATCTCCCCAGTACGAGATTGCGGACTTCGGCAGAGCAGTGACAGCGGGGAAAAATCTCGGATTTGGCTTAATGAGGTTCGACGTGAGTTTTGGCGATATTGTGAAGTGGAACCAAGCCACACAATCCTTCACCCTCTCGAGCCAAGATATTCAACACGCAACAGCCTTGGCCGGAGAGGTCATCAACAAAGGCATGACCCCTGTGATGGTCTTTCCGACCGTGCACGACTCTATGCCGGACACGATTTTTGGCCAGCCAGACAAGCAGTGGGGATGGCCCACAACAGCAAAGACACGACAAGCCTACTCCCAATACGTCTCAGCAGTAGTCAGGAACATTAACGGCCGCTTTCCCGGAGTAAGGCTGATTGTGCAGGTCGGTAACGAGCCAACCAGCAACCAGGAGTTTGATCGTTACAAGGTTCACTATGCCGATCTCGTGCGAGAGGCGGTCCAGACAACGCGCAACGAGGGAGGAAAAGCCACGTTTCTCTCGGCGGGAGTCGGAACACACGACCTGGAAATCCCCCCAACGTGGATCAACCCAGCGCGGTTCTTCGACTTTCTTACGAGTCAAGGACTGCACCAAGTTCTGGATGGATATGCCATCCATTCATACAATCCGAGCCACAGAAGACCGAAATTCGAAAACAACAGCTATTACGCTCCGGAAGGGATGATCGACGAGATTTCAAACCTAATAAACAAAACGCCGCTCCCTGTCTACATTACGGAAACAGGCTACAGTTCACTGTCCTACGTAGATCCTGCTGCCACAGAAGCGAACCAAACGAACTACCAAATTAGATCGGTTCTTTCCGGGCTTGCTATGGGGGCAGAAATCGTGATTCTCTACGAATTGGTGGATCGAACCGCGTCTCAGTTTCAAAACGCATACTCTGATAATAGAGAAAGAGCATTCGGACTCTTAGACGGAGGGCTTCAGCCAAAGCCTTCTGCAGAACCAGTCAGAGAGTTTTTTAGGGAGTTAACTGGCTACCAAGTCGATGGACCTCTTCGAAAGACGGCTGATATCAGATGGGGAAACGAATACTTTTTGTATGAACTACGGTTCAGGAATGCCGCAGGGGCAAGAAAAACCGTGACCTGGACAGACCGCCCCTTCGAGGGGGACAGCCAATTCCAACCGCTCTTTCGACCAAGGCCTACCATTCGATCTCTATGACTTGAGCCCAAACGCAGCCACTTTCGCCCGGGAGACTCTCTCACGGAGCGCAGTTGAAACCCACTTGTACGCCGGCCCTTCGATCCAAAGATGGGCAGCGATGCCGACAACCACGCTGGCCAACAAAACCAAGGCTCCGACAACCATTGGCTGACCAGCCAGAGAGGTTGTCATTAAATAGGGTTGGAGAATCTCTTTCACCGGCCAGTGAGTAATGTAAATGGCGTAGCTGGCTCGACCCAAAAACTCAAGGGGAGGACTGCTGAAAAACCGGTTAAAGCTCCCTTCCGTACTCGTCCCAGCCATGATCACGAGCAGGAACAAGGGGGCTAAGAGAGCAGAGTTCAACGAAGCAGGCAAGGACGAACCAGTCGGATTCACAACCCACGCAGAGGCCACAAAAACAATCGCGTAGAGGAGGCTCGACCACTCATTTCGCCAGATTGGTAGCTCGCCACGGTGGTGCAAAATGCCAAGAATCACTCCAGAGACGAAAATCGGGATAAAAATGGGAGAGCCGAACTGACCAACTCCGTACCCGATTTCGGCCCAGGGAGTCCCGGCGAAAAGCTGAAGCGAACCAAGAAAAATCTGAATCGCTAAATAAAAACCAAGCCACTTGGCGATCCCCCGCAACAGAACTCCGCTCTCCTTTTGTGCGAGCTTGCCCAACACAAAGGGAAAGAGGAGATAGAAAATCAGCTCGGCAGAAAGGGTCCAAGCCGGCACGTTGCTCCGGAGAAGAGCATTGAAACCGATCCCCTCGGTATGAAAGAACCCTGCCCCTCGACGAGTTTCCGCCGTAAAGGGCATCTGATTGTTCAAAGTGAACATCCAAATGGCGTGGAGCACAGTCGCAGGAAACACAGAGACTAAATACAGCGGAAGAATTCGCGCAATTCGAGCCCAAGCGTAGTCTTCCGTTCCCTCGCCGTCAAAAGACCCCTTGGAAGTGCGAGGAAGATAGACAACCGCAAGAATGAACCCAGACAAGGCGAAGAAGAAAACAACGGGAAGAATCCCGTAGGAGCTCAGCAAGGTCATCGCGAGCTCTGGCAAGTGGGGCCAATGAAGAGCCTCAATGTGGATGAGGACAACCCAAAGGGCAGCCAAACCTCGCAGCCCTGTCAATGGGCGAATCATTGCTAGTCTCGATGAACTCATGTTTTAACGGGCCTAAGCCCAGAAGGTCACCCCCTCGAGCGGGCAGCCCTCAATCGTACGGACGGATAAACGTTCGCTAAAGAATGTTTCGGTTTTCAATATAGCAAACTTCACAGGATAGAAGTGGGTTGCAGAGTCCTGTTGCCAAAAAACGTCTCAATGCCTCGAGAATCACCCTTGGTTCATCGCCGTTTTCTTGCTTCCGGGCCAGAAGTCATGAGCCTTTGGGTGACTGGAACGGCAACGAGGACTTCTGCTCTCGTAAACTCAAATCGTAAAAATGTCGAAAAGCTCCCTTACCATGATCGGCTACGGACTCTTCCTTGTGGCAGGAGCTCTCGTCGCGATATCCATTTCTGGCTGGGATCGCAGCAAGACTGCCCTCTTTTCGAGCGGGGGTGCTGCGGCCATCATGATCGCTGTAGCCCTGCTCGCCAACAGCAAAGCTCATAAGCTCAAGATGATTGGCATTCACGTTGGGCTCGTTTTGCCTCTGGTCTTCGGCGCAACCTTTTTCTGGCGGCTGACTCTGAACTGGGCCAAGCCAACCGAGGCAGAGTGGCTCGCTGCCAACCCAAGCCTCGCTGTCGATACCGCCAAGATCGAGTCTCCCTTGCAAAACTGGCTCTTCCCGACTTTCATCGCCGGGAGCACCATCGCTTTTATCCTCATTCTCCTGACCCGCCCCAAGAAGGCGGATCGGGAAGCAGAAGCCGCCTAGACAAAGGAGCCTCGGGGTACTCCCCATCCTAATACCAGAACTTGACGCCACCACCATTGTTGCCCAGAATCTGACGGGAGGGCTTCATCGGTTTTGCCTCGATTGCGCGGGGCCAGCCGGACTTCCGGTATTCAAGCTGAATCTGCTGATTCTCACGTAAAGAGGGTAAGCGGTAGAAGTCAAGAGATTGGGGAGGGTAAAGGTATTTGGCTCATGGTTCGTCCTACCCCTCCTCAGCCATTTCAGCCAGGAACTGCCGTCGCTTGGCAGACAACGATCACGATTCCTACTTACGAACCTGGCGAGCCGGAGGCCTTCCCAGTTTTTATCCCTAACCGGGTGTACCAAGGAAGCAGCGGGAAGGTTTATCCCCTGAGGGTGATCGAGAAGATCTCTCCCGAACCAACCCCGCGGGAATACACAGCCCTATGCCTGGAGAACGACTTCCTGTTCGTCCTTGTCTTGCCGGAAATCGGGGGACGTATCCATGTGGTTACGGACAAGATTTCTGGTGAGGAGATTTTCTACCGCCAGGACACGATCAAGCCTGCTCTGGTCGGGTTAGCTGGCCCCTGGATTTCTGGAGGGGTCGAGTTCAACTGGCCCCAGCACCACCGTCCCAGTACCTTTATGCCCTGCGAATGGACGATCGAAGCTGGCAAAGATGGAAGCGTGGTGGTGTGGCTGAGCGAACACGAGCCGATGAACCGAATGAAGGGGATGCACGGCGTCTGTCTGAAACCATGTTCTTCGGTACTCGAAGTCAAAGCTAGAATCTACAACCGAACGCCTTTGACCCAAACTTTCCTTTGGTGGGCAAACGTCGCAGCGAGAGTCCATAGTCATTACCAGTCATTCTTCCCCCCCGACGCGGTGATTGTCGCAGATCATGCCAGGCGGGCCACGTCGGCTTTCCCTGCGGCTCAAGGACACTACTACGGCGTGGACTATGGCAAAAGGGCACGAGAAGGAGTCCCGGCTGCCGAGTACCCTCGTAAGTTTCACCCACCTGAAGGCCTCGCTCCAAACCGCCTCGACTGGTATGTAAATATCCCTGTCCCGACGAGCTACATGGTCGCGAAGACGAACTTTGCCTTCTTCGGGGGGTATGACCATGCCTCTGAAGTCGGGTTTGTCCATGTCGCAGACCCCCACGTGAGTCCCGGCAAAAAACAGTGGACCTGGGGCAACCACGAATTTGGCTACCTTTGGGATCAGAACCTTTCGGACGATGCAGGCCCCTATGTCGAACTCATGGCAGGGGTCTTCACGGATAACCAGCCGGACTTTGCTTACCTCGCACCCTACGAAACAAAGACTTTCTCCCACTTTTGGTGGCCGATTCGGAACACTGGTCCAGTGAGTAATGCGACCGAACTGATTGCAGTCGCATGGCGAGAATCACGGATCCTTGTGAACGTGAGCGAGGATCTCGGCGAGCTGCTGCTCGTCTGCCTGGGTGGGGGAGAAGAGGTCTCCCGCGAGGCCTTTCGGCTGAAGCCAGATTCAGTTTTCCAAACAGAAGTACCGGAGGAAGCGGAGGAAATCGTGATCCGTGATGAAAAGGGAGCCCTCCTGATCCGACTTGAGAAAAACCCTCCTCCTTGCCACGAAGTCACTTCGGCGCAGGAACCCAAAGCACCAGAAGAAATCCGGAGCCAAGACGAGCTGTACTGGATTGGCACTCACCTGGAGCAATACCGACATGCCACTAGGGCGCCAGAGCCCTATTGGCGGGAGGCTCTGCGGCGCGACCCCAGCGACAGCCGCTGCCACTTGGCTCTGGCTCAAAGACTGATGCGAAAAGGTCTCTGGGAAGAAGCTCTCCACCATTTGGTTCAGAGCGAAGTCTCCCAGACGAAATACAACGGGAACCCTCCCAGCGGGCTCGTCTACTGGCTCAAAGGAATATGCTTTGAAAGGAGAGGCGAGACCCACCTGGCCGAGAAAGCCTATGGCAAAGCTCTGTGGAATGCCGACACGAAGGGGCCAGCTGCTTGGTCCCTGGCAAGGCTCGCCTGTCAATCCCAAAACTATCCCGAGGCGATCCGGTTGGCCAGAGAGTCTCTCCTTGTCATGGCAGATCACAACAACGCTCACTGCCTTCTGGCAACCCTAGCCAGGCTTAGCGGATCTGAAGAGGAGGGAAAGTCCATTGCTGCTTCGGTTCTTGCCAAAGATCCCCTCTGCCATTGGGCTCTCCGTGAATCGGGAGATACTTTGCTTTACCAAAAAGCGATGAGGAACGACCCCCAAAATACTCTGGATCTCGCCCTGGACTATTTGAGCTGCGGGCTTAGCCAAGAAGCGATTCAAGTACTCAAATCGGAGCTGGGATCTGGAACTAGCCAAATGGTTAGTTTTGCACTCGAGGCACTCGGTGAAGAGATTTATGAAATGCCAAGCACCGATCTCGTCTTTCCGTCCCGGTGGGAAGAGTTGGAGTGGCTGCAGGAATTATGCGAGGCAGATGCGACCGGACAAGCTGCCTACCTCCTCGGAAACATGCTTTACGATCGAGGACGCACTGGCGAAGCCAATAGCGCCTGGGAACTGAGTCTTGGCAAGAACCCAGACCAACCCATCGTCCTCAGGAACCTAGCGGTTCTTGCCTTTAATGTCATGAGAGACGGAGGACGGGCAGTCAAACTCATGGACAAGGCGCTGGATTTGGCGCCCGACGATGCCAGGCTCGTGATGGAACGTCATCTGCTTGCAAAGGAGATGGGTGAAGACCCTCAGTTCCGCCGGGATCTTTTAGAAAAGCATAAGGCAGTTGTGCCTCTGCGAGATGACCTGAGGCTCGAGTATGTGGCCCTGGTTAACTTGGCGGGTGAGCCAGAACTGGCGATGGAGTGGATGAGGGGTCACATCTTCCGGCCGTGGGAAGGAGGAGAAGGTCAGGCGCTCGGGCAGTTCACTCGTTCGTGTCAGCTCCTTGCGCGAAAACGATCAGGCGACCAGAGGGTCGCGACCCTCCTTTTAGCTTTAGAACCACCAGAGAGTCTGGGGGAAGCAAGGCACCTCTTAGCCAACGCGAGCGACCTTTGGCTCGAGGTCGGCGATGCCTTTCACGAGATCGGCGAGGACTCGCGCGCTAGAGAATTTTGGCTCCGCGCGGCGGAATTCAAAGGAGACTTTCAAGAGATGGAAGTACGGGCCTTCTCCGAAATGACTTACTTCTCGGTGTTGGCCCTGCGTCGGCTAGGACGGCATGAGGAGTCCCAAAAGCTGGCAGAGGGGCTTCTGGCGTTTGCCCTCGATCTGGCCGACCAGCTGCCAAAAACTGACTACTTCGCCACATCTCTGCCGACTTTCCTTACCTTCGAGCAGGACGCCCTGAAGTACCACAGAGCGAGGGCGGCATTGCTGAGGGGTCAGGCTAGAGCTCTTCTTGGCCAGAGCTATGAAGCGCTGGTCGACATCGACTATGTGATTGACCAGAGGCCTGAGGTGGCTTTGGCAAGGGATCTGAGGCAGTCCCTTAGGGCTTTAACCTAATGGTTGAAATTACTGGGAAATGATCGCTCGGCACTTTTCCCCCTGGTGCAGAGAAGTCAATTTCAACGGAAGTTGCCTCCCAGTGAGACGATACGAAGATCAAGTCGATCATTTCCCCAGTCGTTTTTTTGGGGTCAAACCCATTGAAGGTGCCAATGGGGCCGGAGGCAGGCTTGAGGGCAATAAATCCGGCTTCCACTATATGGTTGATCGCTGGATTTCCGAAGCTACAGTTAAAGTCACCTGTGATCACGGTTGGCAGTTCTCCCCTCGACTTGGCGAAAGCAACCATTTGTTCCGCACCTAGCTTTCTGGCTGGATCAGACTGGTGATCAAAATGGGTGTTGATCAGGAGGATTCTCTTACCAGATGAGGTAAAGAATTCCCCCCAGGAAAAAATTCTTGTGATCCTGGCCCCTGGGCCAAGCGAGTTAGGTTTTTCTGGCGTATCGCTGATCCATCTGGTGCCTCCCTCGCGCAAGCCGAGCTTCTTTTGGCGGGTGAAGATCGCGCTCCACTCGCCCTTTGTGAGGCCGTCTTCCCTCCCAACACCGACAACTTCATGGTTGGGGAGACTGGCTCGAAGCTCGGTCATCTGGAAAGGCAGGGCTTCCTGCACCCCCAAGACGTCAGGGTTGTGGCGGAGGATCAGGTCTGTTAGGGCTTGCTTCCGATAGGGCCAGCTGTTTTCGCCGTCTTGACCAGTGCCAAGCCGGATGTTGTAGGTCATAACCTTGAGTTCAAATGGCTCTGATTGGCTCATAATCCCAACCAACGATAGAGAAAGGAATGGCGCAAGCATGTTTCATTCTAGCTCTTATCTAGGATCCAAACCCAGTCTTGCGTAGAGGGTGCCTCGAGCCACCCGTCGACCATTGATCCTACGGATGTTTCTCCTGTTCTCGGATTAAAAAGGGTGATTCGCATCTGTGAACCAAATGGTTGACTATCAACTTTTAACCTTCGACCATCTGGTACAAAAACCATCGCCCATGTTTGCTCCTTGTTCGCAGTAGCCAGGGCTTTCTCGTGGCCTTCTCCTGCCCCTGAAAGGATCAGATGATTGGCTGGGCCTCGGTCTAGTGGCGTTCGGGAGAGGATCAGATCTTTAAGCAGCCTGACTTGCCATGCACCAGGAAGATGAAGCGATTGCCGCCAAGGGCCGGAGGGATGATTCACAGGTTCTCTGTGCCAATCGTAGAACTGCCACACTGAGTCACATCCATAGGTGAAGCCACATCCCCCGGCAAAGACAGAGGCATAGACACTCAACCTGACGTCGCGATCATCGAAGCGAGGCAGAGTGAAGTCCTTCATCTCTTGGATGGCTTTGAAGGGGAGGTGGCTCTCGTAGCATGGTTCGCCATCCAGGAAAGGCATGGGAGCCTTGGCCCAATCCTGGGCCACCACCAGATCTGTCTCAGCCCGATACCACCAGTGGCCACTTTGGCCCATCGAGGCTTCGAGCCAGGTTTCTCCCTCCAGTTCAGTGAGGCTGGTGTTCCCTCCTTGCGGGTGGAAGGTCATGAGGTGGTGCTTTGGCTCTTTGGACTTGATGCCTTCTGCCATGGCCCGAAAGACGACTTTTTTGTCTTCGACTCTCCTGTCTCCGCCAATTACCCAGATCAAATTATCACGATGGCCGTATCGTTTGGCGATCCACTCACCATAGGATCTGGCGTTGGTTTCGTCAAATATGACTGGCCCGACCCCCCAGCTCAGGAGAATTTTGTCACCCCAGGTTGGGAGGAGCGCTATGATGAGACCTCTCTCTTCGGCGCGGTCAAAAATCCAGTCGATGAGATCCCAGTAGGCTTCATTGGGCTGATTGGGATCTAGGTTTTTGAGCGGGACATGGCCTTCGGCGTTTGGCACAGTGAGGCCATCAATCTCCGCAAGGCCGACCATCTGAATGACGTTGAAGCCTTGACTTTGCCTCGTATCGAGATACAAGAGGATCTCGTCTCGGGTCAGGCGGTGGGCGAGTTCCCAAGCCGTATCTCCGAGCCAAAAGAAGGGGTTGCCGTCGGCCGTCTGGAGAAATCTTCCGCCTGCCGCAATAGTCACACGATGGGCTTCTGCCATAGCTCCACTTTGGCGGATTCTCTCTCAACTTAGTTCGCGATTAAGTTTGACAGTTTTCCAGAAACCAAAGATCAGAGAAGAACACGTGGTCGGTTGGTGGGTGCGAGGGCCTTCTGGTTAGGACGCCAGGATGCGAGAAATGACATCCTTGGCCGTGTAACTCGTCTCACCATCTGGGATGTAGCGGGCCAGATTTTTCACATCGTCTCCCGCTGTCACCAGAGAGGGCTCCACGTCGCCACCCTTCCGGGATGAGGCAAAGCCTGCGCTGGCCATCAATCCGTTGCAGATGCACATTTTGCCTTCGGTTTCGGCGGAACATCCTCCCTTTTGCTCATAGTGATCGACTGGTTCTGCGGCGCAGCGATAGCCAATGGTGCCGTCTTCTTGGTAGAAGGTTGAGCGGAGGTAGCCGAGGTCGCAAATCCTGTGGCGGGCTTCATAAACTGCCTGGTTGGAGACAGTTTCTGCGAGTTGGACAACTTTGAAGGGGAATCCGGTGGGGGAGGCCTTGGGGTCAGTGAGAATCTCGAGGGTTCCGGCTTGGCTTGCCGAGACCACGCTTCGCCGGAGCGACTCGTCCATACCAGAGTCTCGGCAAAAGGCAAAGGCAGTTCCAACCTGCACGCCTTGGGCCCCTTCTGCCAGAGCGTCTTTCAGCCGATCCGCGTAAGATCCGGCTAGCCAGAACGGGAGTCCTAGCGCACGCAAGGCAGCAAGATCGACCTCGTCTCTTTCGCCATAAATTGGCTCGCCAGCCTCATTCAGTCGAAGTTCCCCCCGCGGCGGAGCATTGTGTCCCCCAGCCGTTGGGCCTTCGATCACAAATCCATCGACCGGTGGGTTGCACTTCTTTGCCAAGAGAGTCGCCAATGAAGCAGAGGCAATGACTGCCAAGAACTTCGGCCGCTTGAGTTGGGTGATTCCAAAGATGGCAGGGTCCAACGAGATTGTTGGCGATTGGGCTTCGACATCCTTCGGCGCAGGGCCAACGTTGACATCGAGCGAGGCGGTCAGGCCCTGGGAGAGCCTTTCCAAGATGCCCGGGATCGCCTTCGGGATTCCTGCTCCCATGATCACGTAGTCCACCCCAGCCATCATCGCCCCCAGAAGCGAAGGGATGGTTGGCATCTGGATTTTTTCCAAGAGGTTCAACCCGACGACTCCGTTATGACCTTCCTTGGCGAGGAAAACCTCAACAAAATTGCCCACGACGATCAGGTCAAGGAGCGACTTGGGAGGCTTCATGGTCATGATCGGCCGAGATTTGTAGGGTTGTCCAGCAGGGATTCCACCTGGCACAAAGTATTTTTCTAAGATCTCTTGAGCAATTTTGGGGAGGGGAAATGCGGCGAGAGCGCGGCGCACCGACCCATCGTGATCGCCATCTTGCAACCTTCGCGTCAGAACCGCGTCAATCCCAGTTCCACTGACGACCCCCAGTTGCCCCTCAGAAGCAACTGCGTGGGCAAGACGCCAATTCGAGATGGCGACTCCCATTCCGCCTTGGATAATCGAGGGGTAACCAGACATTTGAACATTTTACCGTCCTGTAGTCAGAGATATATTCAGTGACCCATCGGAATCCGAACTTTTCGCTGATTTTCGGCGAGCTTTGAATTTCCTGATCTGTCTTAAGTAACCTGGAAGACAGTCATGTATATCATGCGATTTGTTTCGGAACAGGGTCCGGCTTTGAACCTCAATGCCGCCTCCTCGCATCTTGAGTCACTGGATCCCGATTACAGTCTGGGCGACGACGGGTTACTCAACTATGCTGGTCACGATCTGTGCTTTTTGGACATCGTTCATGCCAATGATGACGGTTTTCAAGAAGAGATCGAAGAGTTGATCGAGATGGTAAAGGATCTGGCGACGCCGAGAAAAGAAGTGGTTTTGTCGGTTCTGCGCAATGCTAAGCAGCTCGTGGTTTCGGAGATCAATTTTGGGGATAAGGAGACAGAGTTTGTGCTTTCGAAGTTGGATCCTCTGTGGCTGTGGCTCTTTGAGAGGCACCAGGGTCTGCTGCAGGTGGACGGAGAGGGCTATTACCAGGGGGCGAAGCTGATCTTGCCGGTGGAGTAAGGGGTTGGTTTCCTTTGGCCCTGTTTGTTTGGGCTAGAGGGTGGCAAATTCCGCCAAAAAACCCTCTGCCCGGCTCGTAAAGGAGAGGGTTCCAGAGGACTGGCCACTGGTCGAACGAATCGTGATGACCTAAGCCAACAGTCTCTAAGGCTCCAAGTCTGGCGGAACCCCATTCGGGAAAAGCTCCTGAATCAAGTCTTTGACCTGGTTCGTGCGATTGCCAGGGTCAGGGTGGGAGCTGAGCATCTCTGGTGGCCTTGCGCCTCCCTGGCCCAGAGATTCCAAGACAGCTTGAACCTTGAGCATTCCGTCTGGGTGGTAGCCAGCTTGCACCATGTACTTCACTCCCAACCGGTCTGCTTCATACTCATCTTGTCGGGAATACCTCAGGTTCAAAAGCTGGCCAACCATTGCTGCCACAGCTGGTGCATTTCGGCTGGCAGGGTTGCTCGGGTCATAAGCAGCGATGGCAGCAGCCCCTGTTAAGCCCTGGGTGAGTTGGGCTTTGGCGAGTTGCTCCGCAGAGTGCCGTCCCACAACATGGCCAACCTCGTGGGCGAGAACCGCCGCGAGTTGACCATCGCTCGGCAACTTATCGTAGAGGGCCCTTGTCATAAAGACCGGCCCACCAGGAAGTGCAAACGCGTTCACAGTTTGGCGGTCTTTGAGGAGCTGAAAAGAGTATTGGTAAGGCGAGCGCGATGCGTCTGAGCGTGCGACGATCCTTTCGCCGATCCTTTGCAGACGACGAGCAGCCTCCGTGCCCTGCTCGACACCACCGTGGCGGTTCGACATTTGCGGCACAGCCTGCATCCCCAGAGAAATCTCCTGGGTAGGGCTCATCGCAACATGCTGACGCTCTCCAGTTTCTGGGTTCACCTGAACATTGGAGCAGTAACTGATAAGGGCGACCACAGCAATGAGTCCGGCAATGCCGAAACGTGCCATCCCGCAACCGGCTCGTGCAGACGAACCTTGCTCAGTGCTTCGCTCGTTGGAATAAGCCATGGTTCATATTTTGAGCGAAACTTGAGCCAATTCTGGGATACGAAAGAGCAAAATGTCGAGAAAGGTACACTTCACCCGATGGCAGTTTTGTCCCCAGAGGAGATTCGGAACCTACTTCCGGACTTCGTGGAAATCCTGAAAGGAAAGCAGAAGGTGGCCATTGGCACCCACCTCAACCCCGATGGCGATGCTTTGGGATCTGCCTTGGCGGTTCATCAATTTCTGAGACAAATGGGGATCCAATCGGAGGTGCTCTGTCATCACGAACCTCCCCCCAACTTGCGCTTTTTGCCTGGGGCTGAAGACGTCCACACCCATCCTCACTCCCAAGATTACGACGCGGCGGTCGTAGTCGATCTGGACGCACTCGATCGCCTGGGATCATTACGGCCCCTCTTTGAATCCATTCAACCATTGGTTCTCATCGACCACCACATCCCGGTGGAATCGCCTGGCGATCTTCGCATCATCAGCACTAAATCGCCAGCAACTGCCGCGATCCTCTGTGATCTTTTCTTCGACTCAGATTTCGAAATCACGCCTCTGATCGCTGACCTCCTCCTGACAGGAATTCTCACAGACACTGGTTGTTTCCGCTATCCCAATACGACAGCCCATTCTCTGAAGCTGGTGGCATCTTTGCTTGAAGCTGGGGCGAGCCTTCCCAGGGTGAATGAGGAAGTTTACATGTCGCGGAGCCTAGCTTCCGTTCAGATACAGGGCCATGCGATGAGCCACCTCAAGCTCGCTAGCGAGGGAGGCATTGCCTGGGTGACACTCACCAACGATGTGTTTAACTCGGTTCAGGCGACAGACGAGGACACGGAGGGGCTGGTGAACGAACTCTTGGCGGTTAGCACGGTTCGCATCGCAGGTCTCTTGCGGGAAAGCAAGCCAGGGAAGATCCGCGTCAGCCTCAGATCTCGCGGAGATTTCGATGTCGCACAAGTTGCAAGCCTTTTTGGAGGGGGAGGCCACAAAAACGCGGCTGGGTGCGCTTTTGATATTGATATGCAGAGCGCGGAAGAGCAACTGGTCGAGGCCCTGATCCGATGTTTGGAATCCTCCTAGTCGATAAGCCCCTCGGACTCACGTCTCATGACGTCGTCTCCCGAGTCCGGCGCACCTTCGGTACCAAAAGAGTCGGTCACGCTGGCACCCTCGACCCCCTGGCGAGTGGAGTCCTCGTCGTGGCGGTGGGGCCTGCCACCAGATTCCTTCAATACCACAATCTGGATCCCAAAGAGTACGTGAGCACCTTTCGGTTTGGATCAGCCACCCAAACAGACGACGCTGAAGGCGAGATTCTGGAAACCAGACCAGTTCCTGCTGATCTCGGGCATCTGGTTTGCGAGACTCTTCCTCAGTATCGAGGCTCTATTACCCAACTTCCACCCCTCTACAGTGCAGTAAAAAAGGCTGGGAAACCACTCTATGCCTATGCCAGGCAAGGCCAAGAAGTGGACCGTGATCCGAGGCGGGTCTTCATCTACAGCTTCACTGATGAAACTGCCCAGGAGAGCCAGTCGCCAGATCGCATCTTTCGAATTCAGTGTAGCGGAGGGACCTACATCAGGAGTCTCGCGCGGGATCTGGGGGAGTCGGTTGGAACCCTTGCCCACGTCGTCTCGTTAGTCAGAAACAGAGTCGGGCCCTTCACCCTCGACCAGGCCATTCCCTTGGATCAGATTCAACCTACCCATTTGCTCCCCTTGCGAGAAACTCTTGCCCCTCTGCCAATGGTTCCCTTGACCGAGACCCAGATTCTGATGGTGCGTCAGGGGCGAACGCTTCGACTGTCAACTCCTCTCGCAGCCCCGACCGTTGCCTTCCTTGATTCGGAAGAGCAGGTCTTCGCCATCGCTCGCCACACTCCGCTCGGTTATCAACCAGAATGTGTCATTCCTGCAATCGCTGAACATGAGACTGTTTGAAGAAACCCCTAGCCGCAAAAAGCTCAGCGGACACGTGCTGTGGTTTCTGTTTTGGCTGAGTCTCACAGTGATTGGGGTGATGCTTAAGCCAAGCCCTACCGGGATGGGCACCCACACTCAGCTTGGATTACCCCCTTGTCCATCGATCCTCTTTTTTAACCGACCCTGTCCTGGCTGTGGGCTCACGACGAGTTGGACCAGACTCTTGAATGGGGACGTGGTAGGGTCGTTTCAAGCCCATCTCTTCGGGCCAATCCTTTACGCTGGCTTTACCCTCTCAGCCCTCTTCTGCCTCTATGGGTTCCTTCGGGTCAAGCGATTCCTAAGCGATAGTAAGGAGATGACCCTGCTTTTGGCAGTGGTCGTGACTCTTTTCGTGAGTTATGGCGTCTTCCGTTTCTTCGCCTCGACAGGGGTTCACAGCTACCCAACTCAGGCCAGTAGCTTCTGGCACAAGCAGTAGAGGCTAGTCAGGGTAGATACTGGGGCTCGGATCCGTGAGAGCCAAGAGATCATCAACTCGAATCACAATCGCCGTGGCATTGTCTGATCCGCCATCCGCCAATGCCATTGCCACCAACATCCAGGCTGCCTTACTTGGCCCGTTCTCGCCAAGGGTTCGCGCCAGGGCCTCATCCTTCACATGATTCGTGAGGCCATCGCTACAAACAAGGAACTGATCACCCACTTCGAGATCCAGGGCGAATGTATCGACCCTGATTTGGGGTTGAGTACCAACTGCCTGGGTCAGAATGTGGCGGTTGGGATGAACTTCTGCCTCGCTGCGAGTGAGTTGCCCAGACCGGACGATCTCTTCGACCCAGGTGTGATCAACCGTAATCTGTTCAAGTTCGCCGGAACGCAAGCGATAGACCCGCGAGTCACCCACCTGAAAAATAAAAGCCTTCTCCTGCACGAAGCAGAGAGCGGACAAAGTGGTTCCCATTCCGCGACGAGCCGGAACGGCCCTGGCTGTGTCAAAGATAAACCGATTGGCAGTGAGTGTCGCTGAGACGCCAGCTGCCTCGGGATCCTCTGCTGGGTGGTTGAGGTACGACTCGATGAAGGTTTTGGTGGCCAGTTCGCTGGCGATCTGGCCGGCTTCGTGGCCTCCCATTCCATCGCACACCACAAAAACGTGGCCGCGAGAGGCCAGGATATGGTCTTCCTCTGGGAGGAAATACTCGTGCTTGTCTTCGTTGTTTTCCCTCACTCTTCCCATGTCGGTCTTGGCTCCGACCGTGACCACCGGCTTAGTGCGCAGTTCGATGGTGCTGACCAGATCCGCTACAGCGTAGGGGGCAGTAATCTCGTCCATTCTTATTCCTTAAACCTCAAAGTGATTTCCACCGAACCTAGCTTGATCACGTCCCCTTTCTGGAGCTGGACTCTTTGTCCCGACCCAAGTTTGACCCCGTTCAAAACGGTTCCGTTTGTCGAGCCAGTATCGGTTAGGTAAACGCTGCCTGTTTCCACCTCGATCAATCCATGCTTGCTACTCACATAGGGGTCGGGGATGCAGATGGGATGTTCCGATTTGCGACCAAAGACCATCGATCCTTCGCTCAAAGGAACCTCGGTATCTGGGAGTACAAGCCAGGCAACAGCAGAGCTCGTCGTGGGTGCGGCAGAGATGGCGGCAGTCCTTCCGCCGATGGCGGCAAGAGTCTTTTGAGCCTCTCCTGGCATCCCGACGGTGAGTTCGTAGCCTCCGAGGCTCACCTTATCTCCTGCCACGACCTGCCTTTTTTCACCTGAGTTCAGCTTTTGGCCATTCACTAAGGTTCCGTTGGTGGAGCCAAGGTCTTCGACCGTCACGGTTCCTTGCTGCGACTCGAATTGGCAATGTCGTCGGCTGGCACGAGTGTCTTCAACGATGATGTCTCCTTGTCGCCCGACCACTGTTAGGCCTGGGCGCAAAACATGCTCCTTGCCGCTCGACTCGATCAGAACCGGGAGTTGAACCGCAGGAGCTCCGAAAGCGTCGCCATCCAGAGCGAACTCAAAAATGAGGCCACACTCAACGCACCACTTAACGCCTACTGGGTTGAAGGTCTTGCATACTGGACACTGAACAGGCTTCAAAGTCGTTGTGACGTTGAGGTTCGGTGCGCCACCCAGAATCGTCCGGTTGGGATCAAAGCCGGGAGGGGATCCCATCCTTGTTTTGTTCGGGTCGACCGCCGGAGGAGCTCCCAGAAGAGTCTTGTTGGGTGGTTGCATCGCCACGCTCTTATTGTGCCTGGGTTGGGCTGGCTTTTGCCGAGTTTGGTGGCCTAGTCTGTGCTTATTTTCTCGGCCGGTCGCTAACAGGTCCCCTGAAATTTGCGTCACTTGAACCAGGAATATGTCTGACCTCACCCGCCGCCAAGTCCTTGCCGGGGCTGCCACTGTCGCAACTACTGCTGCCCTCTCCGCCGGAGCTTTCGCCGAAACTTTCCAAGCCACTGCCTCGCAGTCAGCTCCTGCAACTTTGGCAAAGGAGCTGATCTTGCCGGTTCCAACCCAGCTTGATGCGAAGGTCTACACAACAGCCAGAGTCGGAATTAGCAAGGCGACTCACGACGCCCACTTACGTCTTTTCGCGAGTTACGCCACCCAAACCAACAATATCCGGACGGCTCTTTTGGACTTAAGGAACACAACTGCTGCTCCCAACCAAATCTTCAGTCAGATGAGGGCCCTCAAGGTGAACTACGCCTTTGCCTATGGCGGCTATTTGAACCACCTCGTGTACTTCGAGACAATCGGTGGACAGGGTGGCAAGCCCCAGGGTCTGGTTCTGCAAGAGATTGAGAAGGCCTTTGGTTCGTGGGAGAACTTTCTGGCCGACTTCCGGGCAACAGCTTTGAGCGCCAGAGGCTGGGTTTTTGTGGCCAGGGATCGCCTGTCCGGCCACCTTTTCACCTACATTGGCGACGCTCAAGACACCTACCCCATGTGGGAAAACGACCTGATTTTGGCCTGCGACGTGTACGAACATGCCTTCTGGACTGACTTCCCTGGGAGCCGTGCCGCCTATCTGGACGCTTACCTCAAGGTCATCGATTGGGCAGCGGTCGAGAAGCGTCTTCGCGCAGCTCTCTAACCGCTTTGGTGCCAGGGGTATCGAAGAATATTGAGGAAAGTGGAATGCTTCAGTTAAGTGACAAGGAAAGTCACTTAGCCGTCGTCGAGGATAATCCTGGCAGTTGCGCGAAAGCTGAAAGGCAGGCCGGACGCTGGTATCGTCGAAGGAGCCCTGTGTGAGTTAGTCACATTACCTGTTAAGGTTCGAAAGAAACCTTAACAGGTAGTTGACTGGGCGGAGATATCGTATTATGGTAGAAACCCTACCATGAGCGAGAACTACATTGCTCACGTGAGCCGCTCGAGGACTGGAAGCGCAATCACTCGCAGGTATGCGGAAAGGAAGTACTAAAGAATGCTTTCACAATTCTTGCTCTTGCTCTCGCTTGGTTCAAGCCAGGATCGACGAGAGTTCTACGTCTCCTCAGAATTCATTGGAACGGAACGGCGGACGTTAGCATCAGCTAAGCCGGAAGACCGCGCTAGACAAGCCACGGCACTGGGGTTCCAGCGCGAAGATTTCCGCGATGTCACTCTTTGGGTGAAAGGGGATCCCTTCAGGATCCGGAGAATCGAGGTTGTCTTAAAGTGGATCGAAAGTGCGGGAAAAACGGTTGGGAAAGGCGGGGCTCTTGTTCCCGTAGAGGTGAGCGAAAAACCAGAAGATGATCTTCTCGCGCAAATCATGGAAGGGATCTTGTTGCTCGGGCCGGGGCAGTTGGTTCGTCCCCAGAAAGGGGAGGTTGGGTTAGGCCTATCAGCTTCTAATGAGTTTGTTTCCGGGGAAAGGAAAGAGCAGTACCTTCACAGCTGGCCTATAACGTCTCCGAAGCCGTTTACCTGGACGAGAAAAACCGTTGATCTGAGCAACAAAATTGGATTCCACTCGTTTCATCTAGGGGCCATACTCTCTCCGAAAGCTGAGCATGTGCTCTGGCAGTCGATTTGGAGAAAAAAAAGTGAGGATCTTGACGTCCTGCAGGCACGCCTTGCCGATCATGTTCTGCAACTTGAGCGCAAGCTGCTTGAAGCATCTCCAGGAGATTACCGAACCTGGTATGAGACGACTCCGACGGAGAACTCTACTCTTTCGCCTGAAGAGCTCGAGTGGTATTCCTCTTCTTATGCTTTTTTCGGGATGAGATCCTCCGAAGAAGCCATGCAGTTTTTGGCGATGGCCAAACATGCCAGATCCTTCCGAAGCATCTCAATCCAGGCAGAAAAGATTGAACCGGATGGAATCCCAACTCTATCGTTAACCAATTTACGAAGCCTCTTGCTTAGTCAATAACGCAGACACGCGAGCCGCCTTATTGGAAGGTCAGAGTCGCTCGGAAATCCGCCGCGCGAGTTCGAAGTCGTAAGAAGTCAGTCCGCCCCCTGCATCATGGGTGATCATCGAGACTGTCACCTTCTTGTATCCAATCAGAATGTCCGGGTGATGATCCAGGCGATCTGCAAGGTGACCGACCGCGGCGGCGAAAGCCAAGCCGCTCGCGTAGGTCTCAAAAGCGAAAGTCTTGGTCAGAGCACCCTCCACCACTTGCCAGCCCTCTAGGTCTTTTATAGCAGAATCAATCAGTTCGGGTGAGAGTTTGTCATAGCTAAGATCGGTCATCTTATAATTCCTCGTTTCACCCCTGTCGATCGATTGGGACATACCCGTTTCAGCCGCGACAAATGAGGCGATACTGCGTGATACTACGACAATTCTCATGGAACCTATCAGCATCTCAACGGCGAGACAAACCTTTTGGAATCTGTCCACACCAGAACTCATTGAACACGCAATCCGAAACGGCGAAGGAACCCTCGCTGCAAACGGAGCCCTCGTAGCCCAGACTGGGAAGTACACGGGCCGTACCCCCAAGGACAAGCACATCGTGCGAGAACCTTCTAGCGAGGAGCACATCTGGTGGGAGAATAACGCGGAAATGTCCCCCGAGACCTTTGCTCACCTGAGGGATAAGGCACAGGCGGCAGTGGCGGACAGAAACCTCTACGTTGTCGATACCTACGGAGGAGCTGATCCCAACCACCGAATCAAAGTCAGATTCATTGTTGAGAAAGCTTGGCATGCCCTTTTCGTCCGCAATCTCCTGATTCGCCCCTCGCAAGAAGAGCTCG
>JALOLT010000043.1 GCA_025455775.1 Fimbriimonadaceae bacterium | reverse complement strand
GATAGAGCGCTAAAAAACTGCTCGTGAGCTCGAATCACAACAAGGTGAGGGTGAAAGGTCTCGGTAAACATTTCAACCACCTGGTCTGCTTCCCCCTTTCTCAACAGGCCGTGGTCGACAAAGACGCAAGTCACCTGATCTCCTAAAGCTTTAGTCATCAGGGCAGCAACGACTGAAGAATCTACCCCGCCGCTCACTGCACACAATACTTTTTTGTCACCTACTTCTTGTCGGATTTTCCCAATCGCTTCTTCAATAAAGTTTTCGGCTGTCCAGTTGCTCGAAAGTTGCGCAACGCCGAAGAGAAACTTTTTCAAAATCGCCAAGCCGCCAGGGGTGTGGCTGACCTCTGGGTGGAACTGGACTCCATACTGGCGTGCTGACTCGTTTTGGAACGAAGCGATGGGACAGGTTGCGGTCGAGGAAGTGACGGTAAAGCCACTGGGAGGGGACATCACTTGATCTCCGTGGCTCATCCACACCTCTGTTTGATTCATTTCTGCAACCAGGGAGCCGGGAGCAACGTGGGCAAGAATTCTGGCCCCATATTCTCGTTCGTTTGACTTTTCCACCCTTCCGCCAAGCTTGTGAGCCATTAATTGCTGGCCATAACAGATTCCCAAGACCGGGAGATCAGTGAGCACCCCTAGGTCGAGCGTCGGAGCTCCATCCTCTAAAACAGATCGGGGACCACCGGAAAGAATCACTGCATCTGGGCGTTCTCGCCTAATTTCTTCCTCAGCCTTGAACCAAGGCACCATCTCGCTGTAGACCCCTAATTCCCTGATTCGGCGGACAATCAGTTGAGTGTACTGACCTCCGAAATCCACCACGATAACCTTTTGGTGCTCCATGTTTTCTCCTAGTTTGCTCTTTCCTCTCGTCCACCTTCGGGACTGATTTGCCCTGCTCGTGCTCGCAACCTCACCAGGTTTGCATTCTGCCCAGCACTTGGCCCAAAGCTTGCCACATGTTTCAAACAATGAAGCACGGAAGCAACAGTGGATTGAAACTCGGATTGATCGTCTTTGGATCCTGCGCGGCGGTTTTCGCCCTGGCAAACAAAGGCAATCTGCCTGTTTCGATTCCTGATCATTCCGCCTTTTCTGCCTTTTTGCCACTCATTATGGCAGTCGGCATTTTGTTCGCTAAGAGGCCCTAAAATCCCACTAGTTTTCCGAGACCTGTTCACAAAACCAACCTAACCTAATACTCGTGGCTGCCCCCCCCTTACCCCCGGGGCAGTCGCCTTTTTTTACGGGCGAATCAAGGGCATGGTCATCTGCCGCGTCGTCAAAAACTCGCACCCCTCTGCCGTCACAACCACCATTTCCTCTAAGCCAAGGTACCCCCTTTCTGGTAAGGTGACTCCCAGCTCAAGCGTGTAAATCTCACCTTCACAGATCGGGATTCTCGGTGTATCCCCGTATCTGTCCCATTCAGGCCCAAGAATCGCCCCTCCATCATGAGCGACAAGTCCAACTTGGTGGCCAAATGCATGGAGATATTCTGGGTAGCCACGCTCTTGGATCGTGGCCCGGGCAGCAGCATCAACCTCATGTCCCAAGACTCCCGGGCGAAGCAACTCAGCCCCGGCGGAGATGGCAGCGTTAACTGCATCCAGTCCTTTTTGAACGTCTTCTGGCACTTCATCTCCCACGTACCAACACCTTTGGACATCACTCGAATATCCAAGCCAGATCACACCGAGATCGACGTGGAAAATGTGACCTGGCTCGATGATGATTTTATCAGATGGGACACCATGCCCTATCATAGAATGAGGCCCACTATTCACGATTGGATCACCAGCAGGATCCCAAGAGAAACCCAGTCCCCTTTCTCGCATCCACCGATGAACGATATCGTATACTGCCCTCTCGCTCACTCCCACTTTGGCAAACTCCGCAATCTCTTTAAAGATCAAGTCTCCGGCAAGAATCGCCCCTTCGATCCGCTCTAGTTCGCTCTTAGTCTTGATCCCTCTTAGCTTACTCAAAAGGCCTGCAGCACTGACAAACCCTCCTTCGAACCTTGAGTCGCGAACCCAGTCTTGGAGAGTTAAAAACATGCCGTGAGTCAGGCCGTCTGCCTTCGTATCATCACTACTAAAGTTTAGACCGATTCTTGGCGTTGGACGACAGTACTCTTCAAACACCTCGAGCAGATTCTCTTTCATACCCTGAACATAGGGTATGACTTTGTCCCAGTCCCCGCTTGCCACCAATGGGTCTGCGTCGTAATTGCCCACGACCGCAATCTTGTCTCCGCCGCGAGTGACCATAAGGGCAGAGTGCCACGTTAACCCGCCTTCGATCAAGAGAGGAAGAACTGGGTCGCTCCCGCCGGCCGTTTCCCTTACGAAGGTCAACCAGATGTCCAGATCTGCTTCTTGCACAAATTTCACTGCCTGGTTCAGCTTTTCTCTTGTTAATGACATGTTATTTCTCTCTGATTACAGTCTCATTGGCAATCCGGCACTTGCCATATCGGCCTTCAGGTCACGGATTCTCGCGACACCATCATGAAGTATTCCAGCCAAAAGAACTGCGTCAGCCTTACCCTCTAAGACTCCGTCAATGAGATGGCTTACCTCTCCCACGCCTCCACTCGCGATGACAGGGATCCCCACTGCTTCGCTCACGGCTCTGGTCAATGCTAGATCATATCCTTTTCTCGTACCGTCTCCATCCATCGATGTTAAAAGGATCTCACCAGCTCCCAAGGAGACAACTTTCTGCGCCCAGGCTACAGCATCAAGCCCTGTCGCTTCACGCCCCCCATTCACATAAACTTCCCATCTGTTCCCTGCCCTTTTAGCATCTATCGCCACAACGACACATTGGGCACCAAACTTCTGACTGGCCTCATTGATCAGACCAGGGTTTCGAACTGCTGCCGAGTTCAAACTCACCTTGTCTGCACCTGCCAAAAGTGCAGCCCGAATCTCTTCTACGCTTCGAATACCCCCTCCCACTGTGAAAGGAATGAAGACCTGCTCAGCCACCTGAGCCGCCAAATCTATTACGCTCGGACGTCCCTCATGACTCGCCGTGATATCCAGAAAGATGAGTTCGTCGGCCCCTTCTGCATCATAGAACTTTGCAAGTTCCACTGGATCGCCAGCGTCACGAATATTGACAAACTTGGTTCCCTTCACGACCCTCCCTTGGTCGATATCCAAGCATGGAATGAGGCGGATAGCTGTCATACTAGATCCCGGCTCCGTTGAATTTTAACGATTTGGTACCCTTCGATAAAGTCTGTTGTTCTCTTGACCTTAAACTCGTCTCCATGCTCCTTGATCTCGAAGTCAGCAGTGGAGGTTGGAGCCCGAAACAAAGCAAAAGCCATGCGCAGGAGCAACCCAGAAACGAGCACCTCGTGATCCCTATTCTGAATCTCGCTCCTCAGCTCCGCAATACCAACCTTCCTGAGACCCTTTGTGACGGCATAGCACCCATCACTCTCTGACCTCCAAACAACTCTCACATGAAAATCAGGCCTTTCCGCATTGTTGTTGCTCTTAAGGAGATCCACAAACTCCGCGGCAGTCCATAACTTTTCCATAATTGGATCGAAGATAACTTTCCCCTGCATGAGTGACGATACCGCATCAGCCATATGAGGTAAGAACTGCAGATGTCTCAAGTCCTTTAACGGAACTTCACTAACATAGCGACACGTCACGAAACTACTGCACGCTGGGAGCATCTCCAAAACCTCCACCGGAGGATGAACGTCGTCTTTGAAGAGGTCAGGCCGAAAAGCATGGGGGTTTCTCTCCCGTTTCGCTACTGCCAAATTTAATCGAATGTCGCTGAAAATCAAACCCTCTCTCGCGCCGATACAGGGCCGACCAGGGCGGTTATGTGGATTGCTACTAATCATCCGATCCATCAAAGTTTCTTGCGGAGGTAGCCTATCTTGACTTGTGTACACCCAATACTCCGCCAAGGCAAGGTAGCCTGGCTTTTTTCGACCTAAAATCACGCGGTAAAGGATTAGAGCGAAAATCAAGACAGCTATCCCGCCGGGAATGAGCCAGGCTGACACCTTAAGGTTTAACCCCTGCCATCCAAAGCTCGACGAGTCTTGCCTCTTCTCCACTCAAAAGTGCCGAACATCCGTCACAGACACCAGCCTCATTCACACCAGGACCAGCGCACAGCAGGCACCGATTGACCCTTCGAGCCTCCTTCACCATCCTCTCCTGTGTGAGGGCATACTTGAGCTGAGATCGATCTATGCCTTCTGAATTCAGCCGATCCATGACGATGCCCTTAGTGTATCCGAACCCGCCTCTCGAAAGGGTCTCTGGTGCAACCGGTTCGCGAATACGCTCAGAGATTGGCTCTTAGTGCAAAGGTCGCACCACGAGCGAACTCGTATCCGAACTCTCTATAACTAAACTGTGGCACTTACCTAACTTTCTTTTGCAGAAGCAGGTATCTCACGAGTAGCTTCCTAATTTTAATTCTCAATCAAGCTCCCTTGAGTACCATGGAACGGAAATGAGCGACACTGCCAGACCACACAGCTTCGAGACATTGGCCCTCCACGCGGGACAGGAAGTCGACCCTACGACAAAGTCGAGGGCCGTGCCCATTCACCAAACGACGAGCTACGTCTTTGACGACACGGCACACGCTGCACGGCTTTTTGGTCTTCAAGAATTCGGCAACATTTACACCAGGTTGATGAACCCCACTACAGCTGTACTTGAAAGTCGTGTAGCCGCCCTAGAAGGGGGAAGCCATGCCGTCGCCACAGCGAGCGGTCAGGCAGCTGAAACACTAGCCATTACGACAATAGTGGAGGCCGGAGACGAAATTGTCTCAAGCTCCAGCCTATATGGGGGTACCTATAATCTCTTCCACTACACCCTTCCGAAAATGGGAATCAAAGTACATTTTGTCGATGGATCAGACCCGCAGAACTTCCTAAAGGTCACCAATGAACGCACAAAGCTCTTCTACGCAGAAACCGTCGGGAATCCTAAGGTAGATAGTTTTGATATCGAAGCAGTTGCTAAGCTTGGTCGTTCAGAAGGTATTCCTCTGATGATCGATAACACTCTGCCAACTCCTTATCTCGTAAGACCGTTTGACTTCGGTGCAGCAGTGGTTGTGAGTTCCCTGACGAAGTTTATGGGTGGACACGGAACCTCCATCGGTGGTATTGCCGTTGACGGTGGGAACTTTGACTGGTCTACTGGACGCTTTCCGAACTTTACTCAACCTGATCCAAGCTATCACGGCCTCAAGTTTTGGGAAACATTCGGCAACTTTCCTGGTCTTGGGAATGTGGCCTTCGGCCTAAAGGCTCGAGTGCAAGGATTGAGAGATCAAGGCCAGGCAATTTCACCCTTTAACGCATGGCTACTACTTCAAGGAATCGAAACTCTGCCTGTCCGAATGGATCGACATTCTGAAAACGCTCACAGAATCGCCGAGTTCCTCCAGAATCACCCTCTGGTTAGTTGCGTGAATTACCCCGGTCTGGCAAGTTCGCCCAGCTATTCTATTGCTAAAAAGATCCATAGTCGCGGAAAGTACGGTGCCATTCTTGGCTTCGGTGTAAAGGGTGGCTACGAGGCTGCCATCAAGTTTATCGACTCCCTCAAAATCTTTAGCCTGTTGGCAAACGTTGGTGATGCGAAAAGTCTTGTCATTCACCCGGCAAGTACAACCCACCAACAGTTAAGTCCCGAAGAACAATTAAGCACTGGAGTCACCCCAGACTTTATTCGCCTTTCGATTGGACTTGAGAACGTTGAAGACCTGATTCATGATCTCTCACAAGCCTTGGCTCTCAGCCAACCTTAACAGCGCCATAATGCCCTTTTCTTCGCGAGAAGAGGGCACTAATTTTTATAGGGATCAAACTCGTTTTCCCCAGCCATTGCGACTCCGATAGGGGTGAGTTTTGTGATGATCTCAACTGTCTCGGAGTGATGACCAAGAACGTCTTTCAGTCGCTTATAAACTTGTGGCGACTCATCAGTGCCAGCACCACGAAGTTCCACCTTCTTGTGCTTTAGTACTTTCATCATCATCTCTCGTGTAATTCTCCCTCCTTGACGAACACCGTTCTTAACCCTGCCAGCTGCTGCAGTCCGGGACATTACTCTCCCTGCTCCATGAACTGTCGAATAGAGTGCCTGACGTGACTCATCTGACTCCTTACCCATTAAGATCACCGACTTGTCAGCCATCGATCCACCCACAAAACCCAGTTGTCCAGGAAAGGCTGGTGTAGCACCCTTGCGGACGACCCATACTTTCTCACCACTATGCTCCTCTAGCCATGCGAAGTTATGGTGATTATGTACTTCTTCCACGATCGACCCGCCCAAAATATCGCAGACCTTTTGACAAACATAGTCTCTCCCTGCGTAGGCATATTGCCCGGCCAAGTGCATGAGAGTTAAGTAGTCATCAGCAAGGGCAGTACCAACTTTCAGAACGACCGGAGGAACAAACATTCCATCCTTTCCTCCTCCTTCTTTAATAAAGAACGTAGCAATGGTATGACCTAATCCACGGCTCCCAAAGTGCACTCCAATCCAAACCCTATCTTCCTCATCTACAAAAACATCCACGTAGTGATTCCCACTTCCGACTGTTCCTAACTGTGTCTGGGCTTTCAGCTTAATAGCCTTCACTGGTGCTAACTTCCAAGCCGGATCATCAAAAAGTTCGTGGTCAACCCGCTCACTGTTCGACCGCCCCATCCCAAAACTAATGGCTTTGACAATGTCATCCATCAACCTTTTAATGTCTCTCCGAACCTCTTTGCCATGCAAATCTGTCAGAACCGCTTTGTTTCCACAAACGATATCAAAGCCGACACCACTTGGCGAAACCTCATCTCGATACGCCACAACACCGCCGATCGGCATCGAATAGCCTACGTGATGATCAGCCATAAGAGCAGCGGGCCGGTCATTACCAGTCACTAACTCGATTTGACGCAGTGCCTCGCTGTCCACTGGCTGCCCCCAAACGGGAATTCCTCTAATCACTTCCATCATTTGAGCCTGAGAACACGAGATAACCTTGCAACACATACTGCTTTAACTCTGTCCGGAATCCATTGCCCGTCGAAGCCTCTCGGCCGCCAATTCTGGGGTCAGGTCGCGCTGAGACTCCCCGAGCATCTCATAACCAACCATAAACTTCTTGATCGTAGCACTTCGTAAAAGGGGTGGATAAAAATGAGCATGGAGCGTAAAAGCTTCCTCTTCTTTCGCCGAAAGTCCCGAAGGGCATTGGTGCCATCCCATTGAATAGGGGAACGAAGTATCAAAGAGTAAGTCATAAGCAGTCAAGCCCTCCTTCAAGACTTTCGCCAAGTTCTCCGTCTGATCCTGATTGAGATCACTAAGACGCCTGGCTTCGAATCTAGGCAGTAAGAGAATCTCGAACGGCCATACTGCCCAATAAGGAATCAACCACACCCAGTCTTCATTCTGACAAACAACCCTACTTTGATCCTCGACTTCACGCTTTGCAGTAACTTCGAGTAGACGAAGACAATTCTTCGTTAAAAATTCAGTCTGCATCCTGATCTCTGTCGAGACGAGACTTGGCACTTGACAACTAGCCCAGATTTGTCCATGGGGATGAGGATTACTGCACCCCATCACAGAACCTTTATTCTCAAATATTTGCACAGAAGCGTAAGTGGTGTTTAGCTCCTCTGTCTGTTCTCGCCAAACTCGAATGACCTCTCCAATGTCTCTGACAGATAGATCTGTTAAAGTAAGATCATGTCCCGGCGAATAGCACATGACCCTCGAAGTGCCAGAGACGGAATGGCTCCGATACAGTACATCTTCATCAACTACCTCGGGTCCCTCAGGAAGCAAGGCCGGGTAGTCATTTGTAAAGACGTACACACCCTGATACATCGGATTAATCTCTCCATTTGCTCTGATATTCCCTGGGCATAAGTAGCAATTCGGATCGTAAGGTGCACGAGTCTCCGTAACTGCTTCTTTCGCACCTTGCCAAGGCCTTTGTGTGCGATGAGGCGAAACAAGCACCCAATCCCCAGTCAGAGGATTGTAACGGCGATGTGGGAAGTTGTGAGAATCCATAAAGTCTGTGTCTCTAAACTGTCTTATCCTCTTTCATCGGGGGCCAGTCTAAGTAGTCAACCACTCCTAGTACGTCTGGCAACAACCCTTCTTTATCCCCAATTCCATTTCCTTCACCATAGCCGAAACTTCTCATGAGCTGGGTTGGTGCGTTTCTAAGCTTCAGCGGAATCGGGAGATCTGGATGAGATTTCACGTCATCTAGGGCCAGCTTTAGAGCATCAGGCACTGCTCTGCTTTTTGGAGCCAGGCTTAACCCGATCGCACAGTGTGCCAGAGTCAAAGAACACTCAGGGTATCCGATAGTCTCCACTGCCCGAAAGGTCGCATTGGCGAATTCGAGCGCTCTTGGGCTCGCTAAACCAATATCCTCACTTGCAAAAATGACCATCCTTCGAGCGATATATTTTGGATCTTCTCCTGCAGCAATCATCCTTGCGAGATAATGAAGTGCCGCAGACGGATGGCTAGCCCTCATACACTTTATAAAAGCCGAGACTGTATTGTAGTGATCTTCAGTTCTGCTGTACTTTGCTGGCTGTTCTCGCAAAAGGCCTTCGAGATCAGCAATCGTAAACGATTCTCCATACACTTCTATCGCATTTTGTAAAATTGTCAATGCTTGACGACCATCACCAGCGGCAACACGGACGATATACTTTACTATCCCAGAGTCGATCGTGCCAGGCCCCTGGTAAGCGCGACCCAAAATCAACTCAAGGTCAAGAGGGTCTAAAGGGTAAAGTGGATACACGATACACCGAGACAAGAGTGCTGGGTTGACTTCAAAGGATGGGTTTTCTGTTGTGGCACCGATCAAAACAAGGTGGCCGCTCTCTACCACTGGTAATAAATAGTCTTGTTGGGCCTTATTGAACCGATGGATTTCATCCAAAAAGAGTACTGGCGATCTCTCATCCTGGCTCGCTTGGGAGAAGAGACTTTGTTTATCCTTTCCCCAATCTCGTTCAACTACTTTTTTAAGATCCTCTTTACTCGCAGAGACAGCGCTTAACTCAATGACTCTCCGATTCGCTGAGCGAGCTAGAATTCTGGCAAGTGTCGTCTTTCCTGTTCCGGGAGGACCCCAAAGAATCATTGAGTGAACTTGGCCTTGACGAACAAGATGATCAAAGACCTTGCCAGATCCCACCAAGTGTCCTTGACCCACAACTTCACTTAGGGATTGAGGTCTTAAACGATCAGGGAGCGGACGATACATTCTCATCCTTCGGCTTGTTGGGCCAGAACAAAAGCAACGGCACTGCAACAAAGAGGTAACCCCATCCAAGGGTAAGTCCTAAATTACGGATAAGAAGGCCCTCCTGACGAGCCTGATCCCCCATCACAGGCTGCTCATGTCGACTCGGCTGAATCCTACCCTGAGTAAGGCCGGTGGTGCCAACATTATATAGCCGAGGCGCTACCAGAGCTACAAAAATCCCCAGATAAAGAAGAGCCTGCTTCCATCGCGGAAGCTTCCCCCAGAGTTTTCGAGGCATATCTGATTCTACAGTCCTCAGCCGGTTCTCCACTATCGAAAGGACTTACGCTCAACGTCTCCGTTTGCAAATATACTACCCATGATGGTTGTACCCCTTGTCACCCTTGCGATGTTGCAACCTGAGTCTGACCCCAAAGCAGGACGAAAGCTCATTTGGTCAGATGAGTTCTCCCAGCCTCTCTCCAGGAAGAATTGGATACCAGAGGTTGGAAAGATCCGAAACAACGAGGCTCAGTTCTACACAGATATGAGACAAGAGAATTGCCGTGTGGAGAATGGGCTACTGGTGCTCGAAGCCAGAAAAGAACCATACCAGGGGAGCGAAATCACGAGTGCCTCCATCACCACGGCGAAAGCTTGGAAGAAGGTGTACGTCGAAGTGAGAGCGCAGTACCCGACTGGTAGGGGTACTTGGCCTGCCATTTGGATGCTAGGAGAGACCATTCGCCTAAAAGATAATAAGTTTGTAAACTGGCCGAAGTGTGGGGAAATCGATTTAATGGAAAACGTTGGCTTTGACCCAGAACTTGTGCACTTCAACATTCACACCCAGTCTTTTAATCACATGAATGGCAAGGGAAAAGGAGCATCTGTTCGTGTACCAGATGGTTGGAAGTCCATGCAAGTTTACGGACTAGACTGGCATCGAGATCGCTTGGACTTCTACTTTAACGGAAAGAAGGTTTTCACCTTTAAGAACGACGGAACAGGAGTCGATGCATGGCCATACGAAACGCCTCACTACATCATTTTGAACTTGGCGATTGGTGGCGGATGGGGCGGTCAGAAGCGCATTGACGACACCATTTTTCCGTCACGCTTCCTAGTAGATTATGTCCGGGTGTACCAATAAGCTAAGCACTCTTCGCGAGGCGCGTAAAGGACTCTTTGTCGACGGCCCTCATCACGCACTCTTCCCAACTGACCATCCCTGAGCGATAAAGATCACTCAAGCTCCGATCCATCGTTTGCATCCCGGCATTTTGACTCGTTTCAATGACGGAGTACATCTGATGGGTCTTGCCTTCACGAATTAAGTTCTTAATGGAAGGCAACCCAGTCATGATCTCAAGAGATGCCACCCGTCCTCCACCCAATTTGGGAAGAAGCTGCTGAGAAACAACTCCTTCGATCGTATTAGCCAACAGAACCTTTATTTGACTTTGTTGATCAGATGGAAACACGTCGATAATTCTATCAATGGTAGCTGGCGCATTACGAGTGTGCAATGTTCCAAACACAAGGTGACCTGTCTCGGCAAGAGTCAGAGCAGCTTCGATCGTTTCCAGGTCGCGAAGTTCGCCAACTAGAATGATGTCAGGGTCTTCACGTAAGACAGCTCTCAGGGCATTATGAAGACTGTAGGTATCACTGTGCAGTTCGCGCTGGTTTACAATGCACTTCTTATGGCGATGTAGATACTCAATTGGATCCTCCAAAGTCATGATATGACCTTGAAGTCGTCCATTTATATCATCCAACATCGCAGCAATCGTAGTCGATTTTCCAGATCCCGTTGGGCCGGTTACCAAGACTAGGCCCGAACTTCGCTTACTGATTTCACGGATAACAGATGGAAGCCTTAGCTCATCAAACGTGGGAATCCTGTTTGGGATCAAACGCAAAGCTCCTCCCACAGCGCCTCTCTGAACATAGAGATTAACACGGAACCTTGCGACTCCCTTGACAGCATAACCGAAGTCCATTTCGTGGGTTTGCTCGAACTTCTGTAACTGCTCATCACTCAAGATCTCGTATACAAGGCGCTTGCTTTGTTCAGGTTGCAAGATTGCATAAGGTAAAGGAATGATTTCGCCATCAAGTCGAACCATTGGCGGGAGTCCAGCCGTTAAGTGAATATCACTTGCTTTCCGCTCTACTGCCAAGCATAACAACTCGTCAATGTGAATATGCTCAACTGGTAAGAGCTTTTCCGTAATCCTGGCGATCCCTGGCTCTTGCAACTCATCTGAAACTCTGAATTTATTAACAAAGGTTTCAGGACTCAAGAGGTTTTGCGGAACGGGAGCTGGCATATGAGGATTTCGCGTTTCATCCTGAACGTTTGACGAGTTTCCGAGCTCCGATGGTTTGACCTCAATGTCTGCCATTAAATGAGCTGGCGCGCTCTTTAACTGCTTTAGAATGTCTTCCATCTCTGCATCAGCAGTGGACTTAGGCGCGGAACGATCTGCAATCGGAGGAGCGCCAGCAATGATTGGGGAGGAATTTGCTGCTTCGCTAGGATTGAAAGAGCTAGATACTAAATCTTCGAGAGGATTCGGCAACTTCGGTAAGTCTGATCCTTCACGAGCAGTCTTAGGAGGCAAGAACTGACTGAGTAGCTCATCATCCTGATTGGAGTTTACGGACTCTGTCGCAGGACTTGGTGGCTCTGTCGGTTGCTTCTGCACCTCGCCACTTTCCCCTCCGTTCAATACCTTATCCCAGCTGAAGTTATCCGACATCTGTCCTCTATGAGAGTGCTCCTTGTGTTCAACTCGAGCTCCTCCCTTGAATCATCGGACAGTTTGAAGTACTTCTTGAGGAGACAGGCTCACAGTCCAAACTTTACTGCTTTCGCAATTGCTCCTGCGCATTCTTCCATCAGATTTTCCAATTCGTCTGAACCGATCTTAAGCAAGGCAGAAGCCCACCCTGGTACTAGCTCAGCGACACCAACATCATGAGGTTTACCGGTAATTGCTAAAGTCGCAAAGCTGTCCCCGAGAGCTGTTGCTGCGCGCAGGTGAGGTTCTGGATCTTGTGGTCCCATAGGATCCATGTACACTAAGCCAGATATTAGAGTCATAGGAAATCCCCACTTGATTCCTGCAGCGATGGCAACGTCTTGGTGATCACACCCAAAGACAGCAACTTCCGCTTGTCTAACAGATGCACCACGCTCAACAACAAGTTCCACCTTCGTATATGCCAGAGCGTCAGATCGACATAGAAGCGTCTTTCCAATATAGTGTAGAAGACCGCATGTGTAGGCAATGTCTGCGTCTACCCCAAATCGATAGGCGATTCTCTGAGAGCAGACCGCTGAATCTAAAGAGTGTCGCCACCAATCTCTTCTACGAAGGGACTCCTTGTCTGTCTTACCGACGAACATATCAAACAAGCCGACCGCCATCGCCATTTGTCTGATCTGCTTAAATCCGACAAACATTGCGGCTTCTCTGATCGAAGTGACCTTCTTGGGAAGTCCGAAAGAAGCAGAATTCGCAATCGTCAGAAGCTTCGTACTGAAGCCTGGATCAATGACGATAGCCTTTTCAAGTTCAAGCATGGAGGCATCAGTGTTTCCTGTCATCTCCATGATTTTAAAGACAACCTGCGGAAGCACTGCGATATCTTTCATGGAGGAAAGAACTCTCGCGACGGCCTGTTCTGTATTATGTATAGGTGCGGCAGACATCTTCTTCTCTTTAATTTTTATCCCTTATGCGTAAATAACCCTCATGACTTCATCGACAGAGGTTGTTCCCAGCAGAATCTTCTGCACTGCATCGTGCTGGAGAGTCTTCATGCCGTTAGCGACAGCTAACTTTCTTAAAATGTGAGATGGTGACTTCTTGAGGATTTCATCTCTGATGTCATCTGTCATCACCATCAATTCGTGAATTCCACTTCTTCCTTTGTAACCTGTGCCCTTGCATCGATCACAGCCCCTTCCTTTAAAGACGGTAACTTCTCCGTTTCCTTGAGCCATAAGATCGTCCGGCAGAGGTAATCCTTGATGGATCAGGGCGTCGCGAGAAGTTGATACTGGCGTTTTGCAGTGGGGGCATACTTGTCGTACCAATCTCTGGGCTAAGACCCCTATGATTGACGAGGAGATTAGAAACGGCTCTACTTCCATGTCGGTGAGACGTCCAGGGGCCGACGGAGCATCGTTCGTGTGAAGTGTACTAAAGACAAGGTGGCCAGTCAATGCTGCCTCCATGGCGATGGTAGCGGTTTCAGTGTCGCGCATTTCCCCCACCATGATTACGTCTGGGTCTTGACGAAGCATTGCCCGTAGGCCAGCAGCGAAAGTCATACCAGCCTTGTTGTTTACCGCGCATTGGTTGATCCCTTCTAACTCATATTCGACAGGATCCTCAATTGTGATTATGTTCTTAAGGCCGTCATTTGACTGGTTAAGAAGGCTATAGAGAGTCGTGGACTTTCCCGAACCAGTTGGCCCAGTTACGAGACAAATTCCATAACTTCTGGCAGCCATATCTTCAAGGATGTGGAGGTTGTGATCGAGAAATCCGAGCTTGGCGAGGCCGATGGAAATGCCCCCTTTATCCAAGACACGCATGACGATCTTCTCGCCGTAAACCACTGGTAGCGTTGACACGCGAAAGTCGTAAGGTTTGTTATTTACAACGGCACTTATCCGGTTATCTTGCGGTGCTCTTTTTTCCGCAATGTCCATATTCGCTACGATTTTAAATCGACTCGTCAGGGCTGCAGCAACTTTTCGAGGCAGTCGCTTCCATTCCATCATGACACCGTCGATACGGAATCGAATAATGATCTCGTGCTTTCGAGGCTCAATGTGAATGTCACTTGCCCCTTCCGTAACAGCCTGATTGATAATCAAGGTGGCCAGCTTGATGACGCCATTATCGGACTCATCATCTTCCTCAGGGTCCTGTTCAGTGATAACCTCGAGGGTTTCATCAAATCCTTTAAGAACCGAGTCAAACTGAGCATTTGTATTGGAATCCGACTTGTAGTGATCAGCGAGGGCACGAAGAAGATCTTCTTCGAGACAGATAACTGGCTGAACCTCCCTGCCAGACATCATCCGCAGTTCGTCGATGACGAAGACATCCAAAGGGTTAGACATCGCGACGATAAGTCGTGCCTGATCCATCGCCAGAGGTAAGGCCTTAAATCGTCGGGCCGTAGCACCGTCTAGCTGTTCAAGAGCGTCTGGTTTGGGGACAACTTCTAAGACCTCGATATAGGGTATTTCCCAGACTTTTCCCAAGCATCGAACGCGATCTTTTTCGGTGATGATTCCCATTTGAACCATCACGTGAGCAATTGGGTCGGTGCCTCCCAGCTCCAGCTGCTTATTGATGGCCATCTGAAGCTGTTGCGCGGTGATCAACCCTTCGTCAACAAACACATCACCAGTCAGCATGCAGAATCATCCTTGAGTCGAGAAACTTTTGTTCGCACCCTGAACAACAAACCAGGCGAGCAGCGTGCAGTCTCAATTCTCGGCTGGAATGAGCAAAAAAGTCAGGGTCTTCAAAGGTAGTTTCTAGCCGAGAAATCCGCTTTATGCAGGGCTACCTGAGGGTTCGAGTTTCTCTCCTGTCTAATCTTCTTTCAGAAATGACTGAACCGAAGTGATGCACGACCTGGCCTTAGCCCGAGCCTCGGGGTAAGACAGGGGGGTGTCAGGCATCTCAGATCCAGCAGCACAGCGCTGATAAGAGAGCAGAGCTTCTAGCTGAGCGACTTGAGCCTGGATGAGGTGAAATCTTGCTTCCAGGGAGTCCAGGCTCTCGGCGCAGTGAGCATCAACAGCGAGCAGGCAGCTCTGATCGATCACCTCTTGAGAATGCTTCAGAACACGGGCGCGAAAGGGAGCTGTAGAAAACATGATTTTGCGTCAAGAGTTAGGAGTATTCAGGTTGCAAGGGGGGAGCCGGATATCGCAACTCTCGCCTCCGGAGCTCTGCCCCGTGTGCCTGATATATACAGGTTACCAGGCGTCAAGCTATCAGTCGTATCGATTCAGGCCAGACCGGTGAATTCGAATTCACCAGATTTGGATACCAAGAGATTCGGCCGATTGAAACTTGTGATGTGAGGCGCAATATGCATCCCCCCTAAAGGTCAAAATAACGGAACTTTGCGCAAAAAGTATCAATTGCAAGCAGGCTTGTCAGTTTTGTCGCAATTAAGATTTTGATGAGGAGATCTGGGAGGATCGGCCCAAGAATGTAAGATATTTAGGGCATCATGGTTGAGATCATGACAACGAATCGGAGACTGGGCCTCACCTTGACGATTCTTGCTGGATTCGTTCTAGGGATCCAAATCGGGCAAGGGCAAACCCAAAGCCGACCCCAGAGGAGCAGCCAGCAGGCACTGACTCTCATTTTGGAAGGGGCCAAGAAGCAATTGACGAATCCAGCTCAGTATTCGCAAACCTACTATCGTATTGCCTACCCTGGGGGTGACGTCCCGTCTGACCGTGGTGCTTGTACTGACGTCATCATTCGTGCGTTCCGAAATGCAGGCTACGACTTACAGAAGCTTGTTCACGAGGACGCGGGTCGCCGAAACTACCCTGCGATTGGTCGTCGCAGGGATTCGAATATCGATCACCGGAGGTGTCGGAACTTGATCGTCTGGTTTCGGGCCCATGCAGCGGAGTTGTCATTGCGAACGGACGGTAAGCACATCGAGAACTTTCGCCCGGGACATGTGGTCTTCTGGAAGCTTCCAAATGGCTTAGATCATGTCGGCATTGTGAGCGATAAGAAGAACCGCAGGGGTGTTCCCTACGTGATCCACAACATTTGGCAAACTGCCGAAGAAGACGTGCTTCTCAGTTACCGTCTGGTTGCTCACTTTCGCTTTCCCCGCTAAGCTTTTGACTCGCGAGATGCAACACAAACGGCTTAGCTGAGGATAGTCTTATTCACAACAGTCTCCCCGTCTAGTTCATAAACGAGGGGGACTCCTGTTTCAAGGTTCAATTCCAGAACCTGTTCGGTAGTGAGGTTCTCCAGTGCCATCACGATGGAACGGTTGCTGTTTCCGTGAGCGACAACAAGCACATTCTTCCCTTGTCTCATATCTCCCATGATTGCTCGCTCAAAGAATGGTAAAGTTCGCGCCCTCGTGTCCTTCAAACTCTCTCCTCCTGGAGGAGCAACGTCATAGCTTCTTCGCCAAATATGGACTTGCTCTTCACCGTACTTTTTTCGCATGTCATCCTTATTTAGGCCAGCCAAATCGCCGTAATCCCTTTCGTTAAGGGCACTGTCTCGAATCACAGGAAGGTCTACTTCCATGGCACCCATGATGAGTCTCAGGGTTTCCTGAGCCCTTTGCAGGCCGCTGGTGTAAGCGACGTGAACTTCGGTGCCCTTCAGCCTTTCTCCCGCTCGGGTCGCTTCGGCCCTGCCCTTTTCGGTTAGAGGGACATCGACCCAGCCAGTGAACCGGTTTTCCAGATTCCAAAGAGATTGACCGTGGCGGACTAAAATGAGTTTCGACATCTGGTTCTGTTTACCCTGACTCGGACTTCATTGAGGGACTCCTCTGGGATCGCCCTGAGCAATCAGAAACCCTTTCGAACAATCCGAACCATATCTTTGTCTCGGGACAAGGATTTTACAGAAGGTCAAAATTTCTGGTCCGCGCTGCCGGCCCCACGGCCAAACCCGACCGGTTCCCGGCTTGGGCAGTCCCGATCCAAGCACTCGTCCGGTCTGCCGCCGGCCAGCGCGGGTCAAACCAAGTCAGTCCTCCAAACCCTTCATCCGACCGTGATCGAGCCGATAACAAACCACACTGTCCAAACCACCAAGTAAACACCAGAACCGATCAGAGCCATCCGCCTGACAAAGGCCAGATTCACCCGGCTGTGTTTCCACATCACAAACCAAGCAGCCAACAAAGTCAAACCTTTCACAAAAGCAAAAGACCACTCACTATGCTCGATCAGCGGCTTCATCAGGGGATTCAGCTCAATGATCAAGCCCTGGGAGTGTAACACAGCCGTCATCACAAGGTCAGTAAAGCCAATAAACACCAAGAGCAGAATCGCCCGGGTTGGAAAGATTGACCTGAACCAATTCGGTTTCTCGAGAGTTTCTTCGGCCATAAGAGGGGGTACCAGAAGTCGAAAACTGAGCCAAAATCCGAACGATCTCATCCTGGATCTCGCGGAGCTGAGAAGCGGGACGAACACCATTGTTCATCATCACGCTAAAAATCAGACCGTCCGCTTCACTAGGGCGAATGTAGCCACTCAGAGAGGTCACAGAATTCAGAGTTCCCGTCTTAGCCAAAACCGGCACGCCAGGAAGCCTCGAACTCAGAGTCCCTCGACCGGGTGATGGCATCGCCTGGAGGAAATCGTCTTGGTAGGGCTTGTCCAAGACACTGCGCAAGATACGTGCCAGGCCGTTCGCCGTCACTAAGTTGTGGCGGGAAAGTCCGCTTCCGTCCACCGCCCGCAAGTCTTCCAGGGTCAGGCCCCACTGAGACTCAGCAAACCGAGCAAGCTCCGAGCGAGCCTGGACGAAGGTTCGCAGGTCTGGGTTCCGAGCCTTCGCCCCCATCAGCAAGAGGTGTTCGGCATAGATGTTGTCGCTCGGCTGAAGACATTCGGCAACAAGACTTCTCACCTCTGGCCCTTCGATAACCCAATCAGGGGCACGGGCGGGCAAGGGGGGCGTTTGCCGGGATGATTCCCTCCCCAGAATCGAAACTGCAAAAGCCGTTGGGTTTGGCTGAGCGAAAATCCCGATACGCGTCTTCACCTCTGGCAACTTTCCTGTGACAGTCACCAGGCGTGCCTGAAAGTCGTAGCTCGCCAGGGGAGGCCCCTCCCCAGCGACGTGGCGAACAGTAACCCCTAGGCCAGGCGAAACAGGCAGGATCTTCCCCTTCTCTGCTTCCAAAACCCAGGCCCCGCGGTTCACCGAAAAAGAGTGAATCGGAGCGGCATAGCGAAAGGGCATGTCATCCCATTCCCAAGAACCAGGGTGGCCTGGTTCCCACTGGTGATGCACAAAAACCCTCGTCCCTGGCCTCAGTCTCAAGTGTTTCCGAACCTCCTGGAGTGATTCCACCGAGAGTGAAGGATCTCCCGAAGGCTGAACAAAGAGGGCACCGTCCTCCTTCCAAAATTTGGTCAGGGGTCTGTGACTTGGCCCTAGAACCTCGAGCGCAAAGGCAGCCGTCATGATCTTTTGATTACTGGCCGGCACCAGCCGAATTCCAGGATTGTGGCTAAAGAGCACCTCGCCTCCTTTCCTCTGGACGACAACCCCCACAACTGCCCCTCGCAGAGCCTCCCGCTGCAACAATTCGTTGAGGCGAACCGTCAAGTCAAAGGGCTGGGTGGAAAGCAATAAACTTATGGCAAGCGACGTCACTGCTCCTCCGGAAAGAGGGGTTCCGTCACATGTTCGAGGTTTCCTTCGCTGATATCCTCTGCCATGGCCTGGGCAAACCATCGAAGGACAGGCTCAGAGTCATTTTTTGCTGCCAGCTCGAGCGCTCTCACTACTTCATCCTTTTTCCCTGGCATCCACTCCACAAGGTGAAAAACGGCGTGCATTGCAGATCGGCGGCCCACGCGACTGGGAGCATCGATCACTTCGATCAGAGCTTCCGCTGCCTCCTCTGTGCAGATATGACCACCCAGCACAACGCCAGCCTTGTAGATTGTGCGGGCATAGTCGTCGCCACTCATCCACATCAGTTCCTTGATCGCGCAAATCGCGTCTGATTCTTGCTCCTGATCCCGGGTGAATGAAGGCAAGTCTTCAAACATGTCCAAAACGCACCACTGTGCACTCCGCCGGGTGGGATGAATTTGATCCCTTAGAATTGCGATCAAGGCTGGGGTGTATAGGTGGGAACTAGCATTCTTTTCGATTTCGATCCTGGCTTCGTTGGCAACATCTCGATCCTTGCAATAAAGAAGTTTGAGTAAGTCGAGAGCTGCCAAATCCTTGATCCTCCCGTCAAAGCGCTTTTCCAGCCCAAGAGTCGCACTAATGGCGAACATCCGTTGGAAAAAGGGTTCGGTACCAAGGGCGATGCTTCGCAACATATGATCCTCTGTCTCGCCCCTGGCTTCGTTCCAGAGCCGCTCCACTCTCCCAAACCAGCCCTGAGCTGTATGGGCTGTCTGAACCTGGAGCTTCTCTCCATAGACCGTTACTTCCGTTTGCCCACTCCAATCGCTCGCCAGAACGTGGTAGTCGTGGCTGATCGGATGAGGAGGCCAGTTGAACGGCACGCGAGGGGTCGGCTTCCATGGATTCGGCTCAGAACCTGGACTTTGCCCTGCAGCTTGCGTGAAGGCTTCGAGGGATTTCGCGAGCTCCGTCGGCTCCGGTGAGTTCACCTGATTTATCACTGTGATGATTCTACGCTGTGGAAGGGTGATGGATGCACCTCCGTCAATCTGAGATAACGTTCTCGCGGTTTCGAAAAAACCAGTAACTTTGCTGGTTGATAGGCCTCAATCAGGCATCTCTACTAAGCTAAAATAGCGAGGTGTGGGCGATTATGCCATCGTGGCAGAGTTAGCCCACCTTGAACGATCCTTCGAAGGAGAAGAATTTTGAAGAAACTATCCCTTTTAATCGCTGCCCTTTCTGTTTGTGCTCTGGCAAATGCCCAGGCATCTCTTACTGGCCTCTCAGGCTTTGGAGTCAACGGCTGGGTCGCTTCTGCTGCTTCCGGCAATGTCTTAGATCAAGGCAACAACGCTCGTGGCATGGCTTACAACCCTGTGACCGGCAACGTCTACGTCGCTCGCCGAGACTCTGGCTCCTTCAATGGTGTTTGGACCTTCAACGGGACCACCGGTGCGCAAGGCGCTAACTCATTCCAGTTTGGTTCTGGCATCGTCACAGGGGGAACATTTGCATTCAACCAAATCGGTGTCAACAGTGGTGGCCAGATCTACATGGCAAATCTCGTCGGGGCAGCTGCCGGAGGCGGAACTCTTCGCCTCTACCGCTGGGACAGTGAAGCAGACGGCTTGTCCGGTACGGGGCCAAAGGTTCAGACCTTCGCAATCGGAGCGAATATCCGAGTCGGCGACAGCATGGATGTGAAGGGTGGCATTGGCACCACCAGCATTATTCTGGGAAGGTCAGGTACTGGTATCAGTGGATACGTCCAGTTCGATGACACAGGAACGGCAACAACCTTTACCGGAACTGGCGTGACCGTGCCAGTCGCAGGCACTGCAGCTGGTTCTTTCCGACAAGGAATCACCTTTGCGGCTGATGCTGGCAGCGGAGCACCAGACGTCTACGGAAAGCAATGGTCGTCCCCGATCGTCTTTGCCACCAACGGTGCAAACGGCGGATCCGTGAACCCAGGCACCCTGGGTGGCGGGACTGGGGCGATGGACTACAAGGTCATCAACGGGATCCCCTACCTCGCGATCCTCGACAACAACTCGAGCAACGTCCTCATCTATAACATGTCGACGCCAAGTGCTCCCACCCTCGTGGTCTCTGGAACCTCTATCACAGGCCCGAGTATCGGCAATGGGAACGGAGCCGGAAGTGTTCAATGGGGAGAAACCAGGAACGACGGCACAACCGTCCTCTACGCGATGAATACGAACAATGGCCTTCAAGCACTGGTCTTTAACCCAGTACCAGAGCCAATGACCATGGGCGCTCTTGCTTTGGCTGCCCTCGCTGCCAAGCGACGCCGCAAGAATAAGAAGAGCTAAGCCCTTCTCCCTTGTGCTGCCACTCCTCAGACTTTCTGGTCTGGGGAGTTTTTTGTGTTTGAAAATGGGTTTCTTTCGCTAGTTCCGGCACGGTCACATAAGTTTCAGAAACCAAACGGATTTCCCCACAAATGGCAGGCCCCTTTAGGCCTCCAAGGATGCGATCCGATCGTGTCAGGGAAACTCCCCTGCCCTGCCGAGGCGCAGCCCCGAAGCGAAGCGGAGGGGAGGGCGTGGCCTCGGGGAGGCGGGGCAGGCACTCGTAAATCCTTGCGTCGCTTCAGATATTCTTCTGCTAAACCACCGGACTCCCGTCTGGCGTGAAGACGAAAGCCCCCTCCCGGTAGTCCACGAAGACCCTTTGGCCATCCCGGACTTCGCCCGCCAATATCGCCAGGGCCAAGGGGTTCATCACCTCCTTCTGAATCGCCCGCTTCAGCGGACGAGCCCCGTACAAAGGATCATAACCAGCCGTCGCAATTTGGGTCAAGGCACTCTCCGCCAAAACCAACTCGATCTTTCGCTCGGCCAACCTGTCCGTCAAGAGCCCCAGTTGGATCCCAACGATCTCCTTAATCTCATTGACCCCCAAAGCGCGAAACACAACGATATCATCTAAACGGTTGATAAACTCTGGCCTAAAGTAGAGTTTTAGCTCCTCCAAAACCTTTGTCTTTGTATCATCAAAGTTCTCGTTGGCCAAAAGATATTCCCCATAATGATGGCTCCCAATGTTGCTGGTTAAAATCACAACTGTGTTCTTGAAGTCCACCGTATTACCCTTCCCGTCCGTCAACCGGCCATCATCTAAGACCTGTAGCAAGACATTGAAAACATCAGGATGGGCCTTCTCAACCTCATCTAAGAGCACAACCGCATAGGGACGACGACGCACTGGCTCTGTGAGCTGCCCCCCCTCCTCGTAGCCGACGTAGCCAGGAGGAGCCCCGATCAATCGCGCCACCGAATGCTTTTCACCGTATTCGCTCAAGTCAATCCGCACCATCGCCCGGTCATCGTTAAAGAGTGCTTCAGCCAGAGCCTTGGCTGTCTCAGTTTTTCCAACCCCAGTGGGGCCCAAGAATAGGAAAGAGCCAATCGGTTTGTTTGGGTCGCTGATGCCTGCTCGAGAACGGCGAATCGCGTTGCTGACAGCCGTTACTGCTTCGTCCTGACCAATCACGCGGCGGTGAAGGCGTTCTTCCATCGTGAGCAATTTCGTGCGTTCGGTTTCCAACATTCGTTGCACGGGAATCCCTGTCCACCGCGCTACGGTTTCGGCAATGTCTTCGGCGG
>JALOLT010000042.1 GCA_025455775.1 Fimbriimonadaceae bacterium | reverse complement strand
AACCAGACTCACTGAGCCAACCCACGTGATGGCGATTAGCGGCATGGGACTTCACAGTGGTCGCAAGGCACAGGAACTGGGAAGAGGTTTCATCACGGATCGAAACTGTAGCCACAAAAGTTATCAAGACATGATCCTACGCCAGGAACATGAGCGATGGGGAAAACATTTTGATGGTCTGGAGCCGCGAAACATTAAGAAGGAACTTACCGAGTATCGAGAAGCAGATTTGATAACAGTTCCATCTGAGTTTAGTCTGAGAACGTTTCTCGAACAAGGCGTAGATCCCAAGAAACTAAGAAAGGTTCCTTACGGGGTAAACCTTAGTTTGTTCACGCCAGTCGGCAAGCCGCCCGATGACTCTTTCAATGTGCTATATGTGGGGGGTGTGAACCTCCGAAAAGGTTCTCACGATCTCTTAAACGCCTTTGAAAAACTCGATCATCCCAAGAAGTCTTTGACTCTGATCGGCGGAGTCTCCCCGGAAATGGCCAGCCCTCTCAAGATCGCAAAGATCAAAAGTAATATTATAGAGCTTGGAACTGTGAGCCAGGTTGAGTTGAAGAAACATTATTCGACCGCCCACGTGTTTGTCCTTCCTAGTATTGAAGATGGATTCGGAATGGTGATGGGGGAGGCAATGGCTTGTGGATGTCCGGTTATCTGCACCACAAATACAGGAGCCCACGACATTGTAGATGAGGGAATCAACGGCTTCGTTGTCCCAATTCGAGACCCTGATGCTATCACTGATCGGATGCAACTCTTAGCAAACAGCCCAGATCTGAGAGCGAATATGTCGCAAGCTGCACTCGAAAAAGTGAAGAATTTAGGCGGTTGGAACGACTACGGAGATCGAATCGCTGAAGTGATTCGCGAACTTTCCTGAGCAACTCTCTAAGAAGGTAAAGATAGGGGGAAATTCAGCCGCCGCCGCAAACCGATTGATCAAGGTGAGACCGCACCTTTGTCCTGGCCCTCAGGAGGCGAGACTTTGCTGCAGCGAGAGAGATGCCAATTTCGTCAGCCGCTTCTTGAACCGTGTACTCCCCGAGTTCAACGAGAGAATACACCTCTGACATCCCTGCCGGCAAATCAGCCATGGCAGTTTGGATGCAATCCTTCATCATCGCCAATTCAAACTCGTCTTCTGGTGGCTGGCTGATATGGTACTTCTCGCCAAGCTCGAGAGCTTCCAAAATAACAGGACTGCGCCTCATCCTGGTACATACCCTTTTCCCGATCGTCGTGAGCCAGGCCCGAAATGACTCATCGGAACTTAGTTGATCGAGTGCCTTGTAAGCCTGAAGCAGAGCAAGGGCTAGGCTGTCCTGAGCATCTTCATTGTGCCCGCAAACTTTGACGAGGTGTCGATAAACAGAATCCTTGTGGTGCCTCACCAAGCGCTCAAAACGCGCTTGATCAACTATCGATCTCTTCGAAGTCACAACCTTTAGTATGGAATATGCCCCAGGGCACCAGCCGAGTCTCGCGACCCATCGAAAAAGCGGCACCAACTTTTCCGATCCATTCGTATAATATTCGTATGGTTTCAAGTGCTCTTGCCTTGCTCATCACTACTGCTGCAAGCCTTCAGGCAGCCCCTGCGGCTAGTTCGATTGCTCCTGGTTCTCCTGCTCCTGCCATTGACGTGAAGTATTGGGTTAAGGGAAAAGAAGTCAAAGACTTCGCTACCAAAGGGGTTTATGTCGTGGAGTTCTGGGCGACATGGTGCCCTCCTTGCATTGACGCGATCCCCCACCTCACCTCGCTCGCCAAAAAGAACACAGATGTCACGTTCATTGGGGTGAGCATCTGGGAAGATAACGCAGGAAAGCAAGTCGAGAAGTTTGTTGAACGAATGGGCAACAAGATGGACTACAACGTTGCCTACGGCGGCGAAAAAGAAAAAATGGCCCTCTCCTGGATGGATGCCTCTGGCTCCCGCGGAATTCCAACAACTTTCGTGGTTAAAGATCGAGTGATCCAGTGGATTGGCCACCCGATGGAGTTGGACGAGCCCCTCGCCAAGATCAAAGCCGGAACCTGGGACGTGAAAAAGGCTCAAAAGGAATGGACCGACGGACGAGCCAGGGAAGAATTGATTCAACAGATCAACCAGATTGGAGAACAAGCCATCGCAGGGGATCGGGTGAAGGCGAAATCTGACCTGAACGAACTCGAAAAGAAGATCGCCCCAGGCGATAAGGAAGCCAAACAGGAAGTGGCGAAGATCAAGCTCATGTGGCTTGCCCTAGAGGACTTCCCAACTTACGAAAAACAGGTAAAAACCCTCGCTGAAGATGAAAGCTGGTCGCAAAGCCTTGGCGTCCTCCCCATTATGCTCACGGCAGAAAAAGCAGGATACGCAACCGCAGAAAAAGCAGCCACTCTCCTGATCAGCCTCAAAGAGGATCTGTGGTACCTCTACGTTGGAGTAGAGGTCTTTACCAGGACGGAGAATGCTGAAAAGCGAAAAGAAACAGCAAAGAAAGCAATGGCCTTGATGGAGAAGAAACGAGAGCAAGGCGACGAGGACTTGTTCGAGCACTTCAAGAAGGCTTCTGAGGACTAAGAAAAAATCGCTCATAAAGGCCATGCCGCGCTCGAGTCGCGGGATGGCCTTTCTCGTATCGCTTCTTCCTGGTCACGGCTGCCCAAAAAAACCACAAAAGCGGCGTCAAGCCTGAGTTCCCTTTCCTAGTAAGCCAATTACTGGCCAGTCGTCGCAGGAGGAGCCTTTAAGGGCTCTTCGGGAGCTGCTGGTTCAGGCGTTCCGGGGGCAGGAGTCGCCGAAGAAGGTGAATTACCTGACGCAGAACCAGACTCAACAGCACTAGGAGCAGGAGCACTCGGAGCAGCTGTCCCCGGCGAAGAACCTTCTAGCCGACCCTCTGGCTCTCCAGGGCCGCACCCCACTAAGAGAAAACCGACGGAAACAACCCCAAGCAAAAAGAGAGACCGCGCCATAACTGTAACCTCAGTATGAATTCTCATCTCAATAAGTTGGCAGGTCTTCCGCCTGAACCGAGCTCATGCGCCAAACAGACGTTGGCAAAACTCCATACATCGTGCCTGTTTCGCGAACAAAGGTGATGGTGACCTGGGGCAGGGTCGTGTTCATCGGGAATGGACCAAGGTCAGCTTTTAAGCGAACTGGACTCACGATTGTCGCCTTGTCACCAGTGATGATCGGATCCATCTGCAGGACCTCGATATCCGGCTTCACCATGCGAATCACTTTCGCGACCTCGCTCCGATCCACCATCTCAAAGTCGCCATACTTGAAGCCGCGGCTGAGATAGTCGAGCACTGGCCCAGGTTTGCCCTCTTTTGCTCCGTCAAGCTGTTCACCAAGGGCCTTTTTGATCTTCACCGAATCGCTGGGAGCTGTCGCATAGGCAGCTCCCACCATTGCCCCGATCAGAGCGAATGGCAATGCCGCCAGCCAGACCTTATTCTTCATCTTAGTGGTTCATACGTCGGAGCCCTGCGCCAGGTGGCAGGGTTTGGGAGAGACTGACCGTTTGACGGCGTAGTATCAGTTGAGATGGATTCCCCCTTGGAACGTGCTAACGAACTCCTGCAAAGGATCGACGCAACCCCTCTAACCGAGGAGGCCAAGTTGCGTAACTATCTGGCTGCCTTGCGAGAAGAGATCAAGGGCTGCGAGAAGCAGAGCGCAGAACTTGAAGAACTCAATGCCAAATACGAAGAGGCCTACCAAAAGCTGACTGCGCCTGCCAACCGCGTCGGGATCTTTTTGCGCGAACTCGAAGGCGGGAAGGTTCTGGTCGCAATGGGGGATACGGAATACGTCGCTTTAGTTGACCCAAACCTGGATATCTCATCTCTCAAGGCAGGAGGAAGAGTCAGGCTGAATGAGGCTTACGCTGTCATCGGTCTCATGGAAGATTCGACCGGCGGCACCCTTTTCAAAGTCAGTGACGTCATGCCGGACGGGAGGTTGAGAGTCGGGGGAGATATGCAGGGCCAGTCCAGTCGGTTGATCGAACGAGCTGGCTCCATGGGAGAGGTCAAGGTGAAGGCAGGGGATGAGGTTCGCCTCGACCCAACCGGTCGGTTCGCTATCGAGCATTTTGCCCACCAGGACACGAAAGACTATTTCATCGAAGATGTCCCAGAAACTCCTTGGGAGAAAGTTGGAGGTCAGGAGGAAGCAATTCGCCTCATCCGCGAAACGATCGAAAACCCCCTCCTCTATCCCGAGATCTATGAGAAGTTTGACAAGAAGCCAGTGAAGGGTATTTTGCTCTACGGCCCCCCAGGATGTGGCAAGACCCTGATCGGCAAGGCAACCGCTTATAACTTAGCAAAAGAGTACAGTAAGCGAAAGGGCATAGACGTTAAGGAGTGCTTTCTGCACATCAGTGGCCCAAAGATCCTGAACATGTGGCTCGGTGAAACAGAGAGGATGGTGCGAGAGATCTTTACCACAGCTCGGTCTCGGGCCCGCGATGGCCAGCTGGTTGTCGTGTTTATCGACGAAGCAGAATCAATTCTTCGAACCAGGAGCGGCGGCAGATATCTCAACATTAGCAACACAGTTGTTCCCCAATTCTGTGCCGAGATGGATGGCCTTGTTGAGCTGGAAAATGTGGTTCTCATCATCACCAGCAACCGGCCCGATTACATTGACCCTGCTATCCTCAGGCCAGAAAGAATTGATCGAAAGGTGAAGGTTGTTCGGCCGAATGAACAAAGCACGAGAGACATCTTGAGTCTTTACTTACACGATAACTTGCCTCTGGATCCGCGACTTCTCCACGAACACGAGTCACAAGCCTGTGCCAAGAAGGCACTCATCGAGTCCACCTCTCAGACGCTCTGGCGCAAGGTTCCAGCGACTGAGTTCCTCAAAATCCAACTCCGAAGCGGGGCGACTCAGACCCTCTACTGGAGCGATCTTGTCAGCGGAGCTCTCCTCAAATCGGTGGTTGATCGGGCCAAGGATGTCGCCATTCGCCGTGCGATCGCCGACCGCGACACCCCCCACGGTCTCACGACCGATGACCTCCTCGATGCTGTTTCCGCCGAGTACAGGGAGAATGAAATCTTCCCGAAGAGTGACGCGGTCGAGGACTGGCTCAAACTGCTCGACTTCGAGCCAGACCAGGTTGTCGGGGTTCGACCGGTAAAAGAAACCAGGGCTGACACCTTCATCAAGCGGTCAATCGTCTGACCAGACTCCGGCGAAAGTCGCGATGGAGACGACCAGGACGGAAGCGAGGAACGTAGTATCAGGGGCGACTATGCCTGACCGCCCTCACCGCCTTTCACTCTGCTGGCTCCGCCGCGACCTTCGGCCCCATGATCACAAGGCTCTCTCCCTGGCATCAGACCAGAGCGAGAAGGTTATCCCGGTTTTCGTCTACGACACAGAGATTCTTGATTTTCTGCCGACCAGACATGACCGTCGCCTGTGGTTCATTCACCAATCGATCGAGGAACTCGTCGAGGCCTTCGGTGGTTGTCTGATCACGGCCCATGGCGACCCAACCGAACTCATACCCAAACTGGCGAAAGAACTCGGGGCAGATGCCGTGTTCGCCGCCCACGACGACGACCCCTACGGAGTTCGACGCGATAAGGCAGTAGAGGAGACCCTGAAGAGCAAAGACATAGAGTTCAAAACTGTCTGCGACCATGTGATCTTTGAAAAGCGACAAGTGCTGAGCCAGGCAGGGGAGCCGATGAAGGTCTTCACTCCCTACAGCAGGGCATGGTTGGGGAGGCTCAGACCCAGCGATCTCGCTCCTCATCATCCTGACCTCACCAGACTCGCAAGCGAAAGAAAGCCTCTCGAAAATGGAAAATGGGGCAACCACACTCTGCTAGAAATCGGCTTTTATCCGACATCCCTTTGGCTAGAACCAGGGGCAAAAGCGGGACAGGAAAGACTAGGCCAGTTCCTGGCCAGAGTCGATCGCTATGGCCAGGATCGTAACATCCCCTCGATCGAGGGAACGTCTGGCCTGAGCGTGCACCTCAGGTTTGGCACGGTCAGCATCAGAGAGTGCTTGAGAGCAGTGAATGGGTCAAGCTCGGAGGGGGCCCTCAAATGGCAAAGCGAGCTGATCTGGCGAGAGTTCTATCACATGATCCTCGCCTGTTTCCCCCATGTCGGGGAGGGCAAGACATTCAAGCACGAACTCAATGACCTCGAATGGCCAGGGGAAGAACAACACCTGGAAGCGTGGAAGCGAGGCGAAACAGGGTTCCCGATTGTCGATGCCGCGATGAGATGTTTCAACCAAACCGGGTGGATGCACAACCGATTGAGGATGGTCGTCGCCATGTTCCTCACCAAGGACTTACTGATCGACTGGCGCCAGGGAGAGCAATACTTCGCAGATGGCCTTTTGGATTTCGAGCTCGCGAGCAACAATGGAGGCTGGCAGTGGTCTGCCTCAACGGGAGTCGATGCCCAGCCCTATTTTCGCGTCTTCAACCCTGTTTTGCAGAGCCAGAAGTTCGATCCGGAGGGTCGGTTCATTCGAGACTGGGTGCCAGAACTTCGGGGGGTGAGTAACTCCGAGATCCACTGGCCTCATGATGGACTTTTTGCTCCCGACGGCTATCCCGAGCCGATCGTCGATCACCGCAAGCAAAAGGAGCTCGCGATTGCCCTCTTTAAGAAGTCATAGAGGCGGCTCAGGTAGGGTGAAACACCAATGAAACGATTTGTCATCCCCCGCGAGGCAACTTCCTGGGTTCCGGTTCCTGCTGATTCTCACTTCCCCATCCAAAATCTTCCCTTTGGACTCGCGTCACCAAAGGGTCGGAACGAAGCGGTGGTCGTGGCGATTGGCGATTTTGCCCTCGACCTCTTGGTTCTAAGCGAGGTCGGGATGCTAAGCGAAGAGGACTTTCCGATCCTCGATAGTTTCATCGAACTCGAAGGAGAGGCTCTCCCTGCCTTGAGAAGGAGGGTCTTCGAGATCCTATCTGCAGAGAATAGTGAGCTCCGCGATAGCAAAAAGTTGCGCGAAAAGGCTCTGATCCCTCTGGACAAAGCCAACCTCCAGGTTCCAATTCCTCCGAACGCCTTTGTCGACTTCTACAGTGGAATTCACCACGCCAGCAACGTCGGCAAAATGTTCAGACCAGATCAACCACCCCTCCTGCCCAACTACCGTCACGTTCCAATCGCCTACAACGGCAGGGCGAGCAGTGTGGTGGCATCCGGAACCCCGATCATCCGCCCCAAGGGCCAAACCAAAGGCCCCAACGACGAGAATCCAACCTGGGGCCCCACCCAAGAGCTGGACTTCGAACTCGAAATGGGATTCTATTTGGCAGAAGGAAGCGAAATGGGCAAACGGATCACCACCAGAGCCGCTGAAGACCACATTTTGGGCCTCGTCATCGTAAACGACTGGTCGGCGAGAGATGTTCAGCGATGGGAATACCAGCCCCTCGGCCCCTTTTTGGCAAAAACCTTCGCGACGACTGTTTCCCCTTGGATCGTGACCCTCGACGCATTAGAACCTTTCCGAATTGAGGGGATGGAACAAGATCCCCCTGCCCTTCCCTACTTAAGGCAGCCAGAAAGGCCTCACTTTGACGTGCAACTGGAAGTCTGGCTCCAGACCCCGAAGATGAACAAGAGCGAGAAAATCGCGACGTCCAACATGAAGCATATGTACTGGTCCTTGAGTCAACAGCTTGCTCACTTGACGAGCAACGGAACGCCAGTGGAGTTCGGAGATCTGACCGCGAGCGGGACGATTAGTGGCCCAGAACCGCACGAGGCTGGCTCTTTGCTAGAACTCTCGCGGCGTGGAACTCGTCCGATCACTCTGAGCGAAACGGGAGAAACCAGAACCTTCCTCCAAGATGGCGACACCCTCATCCTGACAGCTTATGCCGAACAGGACGGGCTCAAGATCGGATTTGGCGAATGCAAGGGTGTGGTCAAGCCTGCCTTGGATTGAACCTCACCTAGGGCAGTAAAGATCCGTTAAACTTGGGCCAGAGGGATAGATCCTCCTGGCCCTCGATCAAATCGGCAAGGAATCTTCCCATCCAAGGTCCAAACTTGAAACCGTGTCCACTGCATGGGCTCGCGACAAGCGTGACTGGATTCTTCCACCGAATCTGGAAGTCGTCGCCTGGTGCCACTGTGTAGAGGCAGACTCCCGCCTCGTGAATTTCAGGTTCGGGAATCCCGAACCTGCGGCGGATTCCCTCCTGAATCGCAGCGAGGGCGACGGGATCCGGCTCTCTGGTGGGGGAGTCAGGATCGGTCAGAGGGCCAGGTGTGTGATAGCCGACCTTCATCACTTCGGTTCCTGGCTCGATGGGAAAGCCATAGAGGTGATCGCCAAAGCCTTCTATCCAAACCGGGCCTTGGTAGGGGTGGCTGGCATAGCAATAAGTCTGGAGGGTCGTTTTGACCGGGAGGTCGATGAACTGTTTCACCCATGCTCCAGCCGTAACGACAACCTTATCAAATTCTGACAAGGTTTCGAGATCCGTCACCCTCTTCTGCACCCACTCGACACCGGCTAGAAGGCACAGGCGCTTGAGCCCACCCAGCACTGAGGGAACGTCGGCCCACCCTGCCTCTTTGGTCAGAACTGCCACCTCGTTTGGAGCGATCGTCATGTTCCAACCTCGCTGTGACACGTCTGGCTGGCGCAAAATCTCATACGGGATTTCCAGTTCATCGAGGGAGGCGCGACATTCGAGGAATTCCTCCCCCTCTTCGGGGGACAAGAAAAGGAGGCCGACTTCGTGAATCAGTTGCTCCCCAAGCTGATCCTGCAAGTCGTACCAAAGCCTGTGTCCTTCTTTCAGCAAGCTCGTATAGAAAGCATCTGGATAAGCCTGGCGCACGATCCTAGTTCTTCCCGCGGTACTGCCAAATTTGTTTCCCGGATGATGCTGTTCAAAGAGGGTCACCTGATGGCCTCTTTCTTGAAGAACCAAAGCCGTGTTCAGTCCCATGATGCCAGCCCCCACCACTGCGATTCTCATCGATTCGCTCCCATGGGGTCATGATACGCGAGCCAAGCAGCCCCAAATAGACCAGCATCGGCACCATAGGGAGAGAGAGCAACGGAGGCGCCGAGGCTCTCCCACAGAGGCAAAAGCCAGGAACTCAGACCAACTCCCCCGCAGACAACCACTAAGTTCGGCTGAAACAAGGAGCGAACCATTGTGTAGGCTTCAGAAGCGACCTCAATCGCTTTGGCCTGGTCTGGTTGGCTCGGATTAGCCCCAAGTTTGAGCCCGCCAAGGATGTCTTCAAAGGTCTGTCCGGTTGAAAGGGTCTGGTCATTCAGCCTCGGATAATCCCCTCTCTCATCGACACTCTCCACGGTGAGGCGGCTGGCCACCCCGCATCCGACCCCAGTGCCAAGGGCGAGGGTCGCTACTCGGCGCGAAAGAGGAAAGGCCTGAGCATGGCCAAAGGCTTGGGCGAGGCCATCATTCATCGCGACCACCTCGCGCCCCGGGAGTGAGAAGGAGTTGCCGACGTAGTCCGGAACGAAGGCCTTGGCCTCAACGATGTTGCTGGTTTGGGGGTCAATCACCCCTCCAGCCGAGATTCCAACCTGCTGCAGATCCTTCGCCTGGGACTCAATCCATTCCAATCTGTCTGTGTGAAGTGGGGGCAAAGGGATTCTTTCGCTCCTCAGGAGTCGTGGCATTGGGTCGAAGATGAATTCTCCGAACCGAAGCCACGTCCCGCCTAAATCCACTGCCCCAATTCTTCGCTGGGTCTGGGTTTTGGCAGCAGCCAGGAACTTCTTCGTCATTTTCAGGGGGTCATTGATGGCTCCTCCGATGACAACTCCCATCGCCCCAAGTCGTCTGGCGTCACTGACCTGAGATTCTGTTTCGTACCTGCCTTCTGCCAGCAAGATAACGTCGGGAAACTCTCGCGCAGTGGCTGCGACAAGTTCCAGATCAGGACCCTGCCTCGCGGAGGATTCATGGGTGTAGCCACTCAGGGTCGTACTGACGATATCCGCTCCGGAGTGAATTGCAAATCGGATCGAATCGATGGAATCACAATCTGCCATCGCCAGTTTGCCTACGCGGTGAATCATCTGGATCAGGTCAGGGAGTTTCTCGCCTCTTGGTCTGATCCTGGAGGTGCCATCCAGGGCAATCACTTCACAGCCAGTCGCGATGAGTGCTTCCACCTCCTGCGAGGTCGGGGTGATGTAGACCTCCGAATCTTGAAAATCCCTCTTGATCAGGCCGATGACGGGAGCGCCTGTCTGGGCTCGTATCGTTTGGATATTGGCAGTGCCCTGAAGTCGCAGAACCCTTACCCCCTCGTTCAGGCTGCATTGAGCGAGTCTCGCCAATACCTCAGGGGCGTCGAGCGGGGAGCCTGGCGCGGTTTGGACACTCGCAACCAGGGGAGCTTCCGCCAGGAGGGCTCTCAAGCTATTCTGGTTCATCCTCTATTCTCCTCTCTGAGCCGGAGAGCAGTGGTCCAAGCAAGGTGGATGTCTGCCACCAGAAGGCTGTAGCCACCGTCAAACTCCTTTGTGGATTGCCGCAGGATGTAGCTCGGGTGGAGAGTCGCGATGGCAGTTTTGGCGTAGGCACACCGGAAGTACTTGCCTCTCTCCTGAGTGATCTTGAAGTCCTTCTTGATCAGGTTTTTGGCACTGGGAGCCCCGATGCAGACGATAACCCAAGGTGAGATGGCTTCGAGTTGAGGAACCAACCACTGGCGGCAGGTTGCAACTTCGTCGGGACTTGGGGGACGGTTCTGCGGCTTGCCGGTCGACCAGTCGGCAGCGCGACACTTGACTGTATTGCAGATATAGACATCAGCCCGGGAGAGGCCATTGTCGGCGAGGGCACGATCCAGCATTTGACCAGATCGTCCGACAAAGGGGCGGCCAGTTTTGTCTTCTTCGTCGCCAGGGCCTTCTCCGACCAAAACCAGCGGGCTAGCAGGATTTCCTTCGCCAAAAACGACGTTCCTGCGCTTCTGACTGAGACGACAATCGTGGCAGGTGGAGCAGGCTTGCTTCAGGGCTTCGAGGGTCAAGATTTCTCCTCGTCAAGGATCTTTTTGAGAATGTCGTAGGCCACATCCAGAGCTTGGGGGATCACGCGGGTGTTTCCGACGGATGTCATAAAATTTGTGTCTCCATTCCAGCGGGGGACGATGTGCCAATGAATATGGGTTGGAATCCCTGCACCGCCTGCCTTGCCCAAATTGACTCCGACATTAAAGCCGTCTGGTTGGTAGGCACTCTTGATCCAGCGGAGACAGGATGCAACCAATTGGTTGATTTCCAGCAGTTCCTCGTCGCTGAGATCCGCCATTTCTGCCGTGTGGCGATAGGGAGCGACCATGAGGTGTCCACTTGTATAGGGAAAGCGGTTCATGATGACGAAGGCGGTTTTGCCCCGGTGTAGAATAAGGTTGGTTCTGTCGTCTTGCTGCTGGGGGAGCTCGACAAAGATGCACCCTTCCGCGTTCTTTTGATCCGCCGATTTGATGTAGTCAAATCTCCAAGGGGCCCAGAGTTGCTCCGCCATGAGGTGATGAGGTTACCTCTGAGGAGGTCGTGCCCGATGTACCAAGTCGCCTGGCTCCTGATATCCCACGTATTTTTCGAGAGAGTTTTGCGCGCTCAGGGGGCGGCCCGGCCGCGCGCTTGGAACCTGCCGACCAAGTGTTGAACCGGGCGGGTTTGGCCGCGGGCCCGAGCGCGCAAAACTGAAAAACTATCTCCTTGATTCGCCATCGGAGGTTGGAAACAGAAACTCTAAGGCTCGCTCCCAACCATCCAAGTCTCGTTCACTTACACCTGGTCGCCATCCGTTGTCCTCGAAGACCTTTCTGATATCCTCTGCCATTCCATCCCCTGCTTCGACAATGACGCGACTCGTGTGTAGCGAGCATTCCTGCGCTAGGCGGCGATAGACTTCCATCCCATTTTCCTTTGCAAAAAGGGCCAGTTGCGGCTCGAATTTCCCGACTTCCGGCATCAGCTCTGTCCCCCACCCGATGTAGGGAGGATTGCTGATGATGAGGTCGAACTTGCGCATCTGGAGTGGCTCGAGAAGGTCACCTGGCAAGAATTCCACTGCTGCTCCGAGGCTCAGGCGATTGTTCATCGCGACTCGCAGAGCCGATGGCGAGAGGTCAACCCCCGTGACAAAGAGCCCCGGACACTCGAGGGCGAGGGTGATGGCGATGCAGCCGCTTCCTGTTCCGAGGTCCGCCACACTCTCTCCCTTGCTCACGCGCATCAGGGCTAGGCGAACCAGGGCCTCGGTTTCCTGCCGGGGGATTAAGACAGCCGGAGAAACGATGAAACTGCGGCCATAGAACTCCCGCGAACCAACAATATAAGCCAAAGGCTCACGTCTCAGTCGACGGTCAAGCAATGAGTCGAGCAAAGCTCTTGTGACTTCTTGATTTCCATGGGCGAGAATCCAGCTCCTCGTTTGGCCAAGGCAATGAGCTGCCAGCACCTGAGCGTCGAGCCTGGGGCTCTCAATACCTGCTTTCTGGAGGAGCAGTTCTGCCTCAGTGAGCCATTGGGCTAAAGTCATGAGTCTTGCCTCCTAATTTTGATTGGATGGGAGATTTTCTGAAAATACCTGAGCAAGTCTTCTTTCTCTGGTGCTAGCGGCATGGATCCAAAAGCAAAATGCCCTTAGGAGACTCGTTGTTTCGCTTAGGCTGAACTGATCGAAAGTCTTCACTGCTCGGATAAGTCGGTGGCGGATGTGAGAAGACCATGCCATCAGAGAAAGCCACTACGATTTGCCAAAAGGGGCACAAAGATTTGAAGCAATTTCCCTCCGAGCCCTTGGATCTAACGCATTTTTTATATCGCGTGGCCATGAATAGTAAAGGGATCCTCATCCCTTGCATTTCTACACTCATGGTAGCAACTGGCCTTGCTTAAGAAACGATCAAACTACCTTCAAGACAACAAGACCTGTTCGGAGCAATCTCATGCGATTCGGCCGTCGCCTGACCGAGCTCAGGGCCTCGCCCCGAACAAAGAGGCTTGCTACCCGGATCACCGTAAGGCTGGCACAGTCTGGTACATGTCTGTTATGCCAAGACAACCCTCGCCAGATCGACCAGACGGTTTAGGCTTACCGGCCCAACTCTCTTGCATAGTGATTTGAGAAGTCGCTAGCGGCTACTCTGCAGGGGGTGCTTGGAAGACAGGATCGAAGGGAGGTTCACGAACCCTAGCCAGGCAAAAAAATGTGAGAGAATAGGACATGTCCGCTTCGCTCATAGCCTTGAGCCTCTCTCTTGTCTTGACCCCTCAGGCAAGTGAGTTTCGTCCCGCCCCCCTATCCCTTCACCAGCCGGAAGTCGGATACGACGACCTCAAGTACGGCATGACCGATTCCGAGATAAAGCGCAAATTCCGGACGACCAGAGGCGCGATCGTTCCAGAAGCTCTGCGGCTCAGCACCGGCGAATCTTCAGCATGGATCGTCGATGCTCTCCTGGATGGCAGAGGAGGGAACGCCAAAGTTCGGGCGGTTCGCTTGGTTCCAAGGAACCTGATGACCCTTTCCTCAGTGCCGAGCTCCGACAGCTTGCAGCTCACGAGAGGTTGGGCAAAAAATCGATTCACTGACTACAACTTGGCGGCAGACGCAGAGCGTGGCATCCTGATACACCTGAACGGCGATGGCCAAGACCCCCGAGTAACAGCTGTCTACCTCGGCAGTGCGACTGTCATGAAACTCCTTTCCGAAGACCTGGTTGACGAACCAACTGAGATCCAACCAGTGCCTGACCCAGGGGCGAGATGGGATCGAATGCTCGAAATTGGCCGAACTGACGTTCAGGTTAGATTTGACTCCACGAACAGGCCAGGCTCTCTCAGCGGACGATTCCCAACCGATCTTGAAGATGACCTGAGCTACGAGCTTCGGCGCAGAAACGATGTCTGGTTCTTTGAACGAGGAACTCAGGGACGAATCACCTTTCGAGTTTCGTCAGGACGTTTTAAGGAAAACGGCGAAGCCAGCTTTTCAGTGAGCGCAACCTTGGAATCTCCCAGTCCTTACGGGACAGTCAGTGTCAGTGCTTCTCAATCTGGCACCTTCCGCGACGACTACCGAAACAGAATCTCGCGGTTGGTGGATCGCACTCTGGAGGAACTGAAGGACAATGCGGCACTGCGCGTTCGACGCCTTGGCCCCCCTCGTCCCGAGAGCTTTGAGTCTGAGGTGTTCGTTGGAATCATGGAGCTTTTAACAAATAGGAGAGCTCGATGATGCGAGAATCTGGTTTTCTGGAGCGCAGGATTGGGTCGTCCAGATTTGTGGTCTACGTCCCAGACGTGGAGTCTGGCCAGCCTCTGCCAGCGATTTTGTTTTTACACGGGAGAGGAGAGTGTGGCACGGATAATCTCCAACAGCTCTCGGTTGGACTGCCTTTGGCAGTAATGAAAAGGAGGTCCGATTGGCCTTTTCTGATTGTCATTCCACAAAAGCCAGACTATGACCTCCGTTGGGCGGAGTGTCACCAAATGGTTAATGATGCCCTTGATCTTGTCGAAAAAGAGTTTCATCCTGATCACAGTCACAGGTATATCACTGGCCTGAGTCAAGGGGGTTGCGGAACTTTTGAGCTGGCGGCCCACTGTTCCTGGCGGTTCGCAGCGGCGGCCCCAATCTGCGGATTCACCGATAGGTTAGATTTAGGCGCTGATTTCCAGGGTCTTCCTGTTTGGGCATTTCATGGCCTCGAAGATGATGTTGTTCCGCCCCAGCAGTCCGAATTAGCAATACAACAGATCTTGGAGGCCGGAGGGTTCGCGAAGCTCACTTTGCTCGCAGGAGTTGACCATAACTCGTGGGATTATGCCTACCAAGAATCAGAACTCGCCAAATGGTTACTTTCTCACCACTTGGTTTAGTTATAAGATTTTCGCTCGCTTAGCAAAACGAAGTCACGAGAGAATTGAGATGATGTTCCTTCTCTTTCAAACGATTGAATAGGGTGAATTGCACCATTGCCCTCACTTTATTGAGGTCTTGGGGATCATCTTCGCCAAGGGCAAAGTAGTTGTCTCCCCGAAGGTAGTCAGTCAAGAATCGCAGACCCAGTTCAAAAGTGATCGTCTTGACCGCTTCCACCATAAGGATGATTTCCTCTGGCTGGCCTTCTCTAGCAGTGGTCAAGAAGCCTCTTGTCACTGCTTCGTAGACATCAAGGTCGACTTGTACCTTGCTTAAGTCTCGCTCTTTTTCGCCTGCAACATTGCAGAGACTCCTCATCATATCGCCCCAGTCAGCGAGCCAGGTGTAGGGCATGATCGTATCCAGATCCACGAGGCTCCGGACGCGGCCATCCTGGCGAGAAAAGAGAAAGTTCTCGATCTTGGTATCGCCATGAATCGCGGTCTTTCGAATGGCGCCAGATTGAACTGCGTCAAAGATGCGCATTGCCCAGTCTTTTTGATCCAGAACGAGTTGGATGAAGACTGCCAGTTCAGGATCTTCTCGCCTTGCCTTCGCAGATTCCTCATCGGTTGCCAAGCAGTACAGGCCTTGGGTGGCGAGGCGAATCTCTGGATCTTCTGGGAGATAGCAGGGAGATGTCGCCCCTTCAAGAATTGCGTGAAACTGGTCGATGTAGGTGCCGGTATTGCGATAGCCTGGGAGCGAAGATTCGAGTTGAGCAACCTCGATCGGGGAGACCAAGTCGGCATTGAGAGCTAAGCCCCTCCCAACTTCTTCGGCTAGAGTCAGGCGGTAGCTTGGCCTCACCTCGGAGAGACTCTTGTAACTCACAGAATCAGGGATCTTGATCATCATGCGCCAGACAGATGTTCCTGATTCATCGCTGAGATCCAGAAAATCACGTCCGTCAAGAGTCGACACCAGGGTGATCGGTTCCCAGGCTGTATCGGTCGGAGCTTTCTCGCTGGCCAAATAGTCACGCTGAGCCTGAATCCAGCGAACCATCGAGTGCATCACTCGTTGCGGTTTTGAGAAAACATCGTCATTGATGCGCTGCAGAAGATAGTCGCACCCTGACTCCGTTGAAATCTCAAAGGTGTGGAGATTGATGTTGCCTCGCTCGACAAAGTATTCGAGGTTGGAGATCGGAGAGATGGCGAACTGCTCTGCGATCCACATCAGATCAGAGGGCGAAAAATCTCTTGAAGCTCCATCCAGGTGGGCAGGTTGTCCGGGAAGGATCTCCGAGGTTCCCTCAACTGATTTCATGTGTTAAGAAATTTTACCAACCAATCATCCAAAAGTCTGCGGCCAAACCAAACTATTGAGCCAGGTAATTCTACTAACCCTAAAAAACTGGAACATCGCGGAAACAAAGAGGCGTGCTCAGCCCCAAAAGTGAGGGAGCACGCCAGTTCTTGATTTGTGGAGAGCTCTCGGCTCAGGCCATGTGTTGGATGATGTTGTCGCCGAACTCTGAGCAGAGAATCTCGGTGGCCCCGTCGGTCAAGCGAGCGAAGTCGTAGGTGACCTTCTTACTCGCAATCGCTCCTTCAACACCCTTGATGATCAGATCCGCTGCTTCTGTCCAGCCCATGTAGCGGAACATCATCTCACCAGAGAGGATCACAGAGCAAGGATTGACCTTGTCCAGGTTTGCATACTTGGGGGCAGTTCCGTGGGTTGCTTCAAAGATAGCATGACCGGTCACATTGTTAATGTTGGCTCCCGGCGCAATCCCGATCCCCCCAACTTGGGCAGCGAGGGCATCGCTGAGGTAGTCACCGTTCAGGTTGAGCGTGGCGATGACGTCAAAGTCTTTCGGTCTGGTTAGGACTTGCTGAAGAGTGATGTCTGCGATCGCATCTTTGATCACAATCCCTGCACCTGGCTTGCCGGCTGGAATCTGGCACCATGGCCCTCCGTCAATTTCCTCTGCGCCGTAGACTTCCTTGGCCAATTGGTAACCCCAATCGCGGAAGGAGCCTTCGGTGAACTTCATGATGTTGCCCTTGTGAACGAGGGTGACGCTCTTTCGCCCGGTGTTGATGGCGTAATCGATCGCCGAGCGAATCAGGCGCTGGGAACCGAGCTTGCTGACTGGCTTGATGCCAATCCCAACGGTGACATCCTCTTCGGTTCCAGTTCCGGCAGCTTCCGAGAAGTCTCGCGTCTTCTGGCTGGTTCCAAACCGAATCTTGTCGAACATTTTGGGATAGTTGGCTTGGATGAGCTCGAGGGCTTGTTTAGCTTCAGAGGTTCCCGCTTGGAACTCGATTCCAGCGTAGATATCTTCTGTATTCTCCCGAAAAATGACCATATCCACTGCCCCGGGATCTTTTACTGGGCTCGGGACACCGTCAAACCATCGCACTGGTCTCAAACAGACATAGAGATCCAGGATTTGGCGCAAGGCGACGTTCAAGGATCGGATTCCTCCTCCCACTGGGGTTGTCAGGGGTCCCTTGATCCCGACTAAGTACTTGATAAAATCGTCGAGGGTCGCCTGGGGTAGCCAGTCTCCGGTTTGGTTGAAGGCTTTCTCGCCAGCCAGGACCTCGTGCCAGTGAACTCTCCTTGTTCCGCCGTAGGCCTTTTCAACTGCAGCATCGAAGACCCTTACGCTGGCTCGCCAGATATCTGGGCCTGTGCCGTCTCCTTCAATAAACGGAATGATCGGATCGGCTGGGACTGTGAGTCCGCCAGTCGACATCGTGATCGCATTAGGCATTTGGAGGGAGGTTACCTTGGTCCTTCGCAGGTCCCGAGGGAATAGAGGGGGTTCCGTGGTGACCCTCGCTTGACGCACCAGCTCTCAATATCCCAAAAAGCTCTCTGCTTTCGGCAATTTCACTAGGTTTAACAGGATCTCATTGTATTTAGCTATCAAAAGTGAACATTATGGAGCCGTTGATTCTTGAGGAGCATTTTACAGTGATTCTTGGACAGGGCATGGAGATGTTTCTCCAGCCCCTTTTCTTTTTCTGGGATCTCGGCTGAGACAGTGGTGGCTCACGTGGCGTGCCAAGGGCGAGGGAGTTTCCACCCGGGGGGACGATTCTTCCAGTACAATGCCATGCATCGTCTGGAGACACTTATGAACAAAGTCGTTACTGATGTTACAGCCGCCCTCGATGGACTCCTTTTTGACGGTATGACGATTATGTCTGGTGGCTTCGGACTCTGCGGAATCCCAGAGAATCTCATCCTTGCCATCCGAGATTCTGGGGTCAAAAATCTCACTGTCATCAGCAACAACTGCGGAGTCGACGATTTTGGCTTGGGTCTCCTGCTCCAGACCAAACAGATCAAAAAAATGGTTTCGAGTTATGTCGGCGAAAACGCTGAGTTCGAGCGTCAATACCTGAGCGGTGAGTTAGAGCTTGAGTTCAACCCCCAAGGAACTCTTGCCGAGAGAATCCGGGCTGGGGGAGCGGGGATCCCTGCCTTCTACGTCAAAACAGGCTACGGAACCCTCGTGGCGAAGGACAAAGAAACGAGGGAGTTTGGTGGCGAATGGTATGTGATGGAAACAGCTCTGAAGGCAGATCTCAGCATCGTGAAGGCTTGGAAGGGTGACAAGTGGGGCAATCTTGTCTATAGAAAGACGAGCAGAAACTTTAACCCGATGATGGCTCTGGCAGGCAAGGTCTGTGTGGCGGAGGTGGAGGAACTCGTCGATTTGGGACAATTCGATCCCGATCAGGTTCACACGCCGAGCATCGCAGTTGACCGCCTCGTGGTGGGGCCGGTTTACGAAAAGCGCATCGAAAGGCTTACAACCAGGGCAAGGGATTAAGAGAGCGAGATTCCTGTTTTGCCCTCGGAGATCCCAAAGCGAACCCTTTGTAACCATCGAGCTAATTTGGTTCGGAGCCGACAAGGGATCGAAAGAATGATGAGGAAAATTGCCTGAGCGGTCGCTGGTTTCGGTCTTGCCTGGCTGAAGCTTGTAGCCAAGCGACGGTAAACCAGGCCTCTTCAGCCAGGTTCGTTCTTGCTCAATCCTTGCCGTTTGAGCTAAGGATCTGGCGCTGGAAGGCCGATGAATTTAGTAGGGACGCTGACGGATCGGCGAAACCGCAAACTGGCCATGAAACTGTGTAACGCCTTTGGAATAACGGATCGCGAGCGAACCAATCGGCTCTTGATGAATCGCATCTCGGAAAAAGATCAGAAGTCACTTCGAGAGATGAAACCTCTGGTCGAAAAGCATCTGCCAGAGATCGTGGATGAGTTTTATCGCCACCTGGAAAAGTTCCCGGCTGCGATTCAGATCATTCGTTCTGCTGGCAGCTCCGTCGAGGCTCTCAAGAAGACAAATCCAAAGTATTTCGAAGCGATGCTTCTCGGTAATTTTGACGGGGAGTATTTTGAGAGCCGCTTCTTAGTAGGAAAAATTCATGCTGTGATTGGACTTGAGCCAAAGTGGTTCTACGCGGCGATGTCGAGCTACTTCGATGTCTTGTACCCTATCCTCGTGAAGGCCAATCGCTTCACGCCTGGACGCCTGTCGCGATGGATGGCTGCCTTGCAAAAAGCTTTCAACCTCGATCAGGCTCTCATCATGGAGTCGTATGTCGAGTTCGGATTCATCTCGGAACTCCGGTCGGTGGTTGTGACGACTGGTGATGTCACAGCCACTTTGAGCGCGCGAGCGGCGGGACTGGGAGCAGCGGGAGACGAGTCAGCGCGATCTGTGAGCGAACTCTCGGCTGTCAGCGACCAGTTGGCTCAAGCAGCAGCGAGTCAGGCAGAATCGAGCCAGACCGCAGCCTATTCCATGAACCAACTCGCCTCGGCGAGTGGCAAGATGACTCAAGGAGCCCAAAAGCAGCAGGAAGCTTTGGAACACGCAGGGGGAGCAGTGGGAGCCCTTCAAAGCTCAATTCAAACGATCGTCGAACAGGCTGCTCTTTGGGAGCAGATCCGCGACAGAATCGCTGCGATGGATCGGGTTAAAACGACTGTGCAAGAGACTGCCACACGGGTCACAGACATGACGAGCCGCAGCGACGAGATCGGGCGCATCGTTCAGACCATCGAGGATATCGCTGCCCAGACGAATCTCCTTGCCTTAAACGCTGCCATCGAAGCAGCCAGGGCAGGGGAAATGGGTCGCGGCTTTGCCGTTGTAGCAGAAGAAGTTCGAAAACTAGCGGAGCACTCTTCAACCGCAACCAAAGAGATCACGCATCTGATTGGGGCTGTGCAGACGGGAAGCCAGGAAGCGGCTAACTCTATGAACGCTACTCTTGCCGACGTAGAAAGCGCAGCCAGTGTGACAATGGAGGCAGCAAGCTGCCTCGAGCAAATCGCACGAACTGCCAGCGAGACTCAGACCCTAAACCAGGCCCTGACAAAGGCAATGACCGATGTTGATGCTGTCGCCAAGGAAAACAGCGAGCTCCTGAACTTCATGGATCGCGAAATCTCGAGCGTCAATGCGGGAATCGAATCCATCGCCGCAGTTGCCGAAGAGAACTCAGCCAGTACCGAGGAAATGAGTGCGAGCTCGCAGGAAATGTCGTCTCAGCTTCAGCAGCTGATTGCGAACGTCACGGAAGTGGAAGCGCAAGTCGAAATCTTGGCAGGAGTGGTGGACAGTGCGAACTCTGTCATCGCCAAAGCCAGACGCAGTGACGACGACGGGCTGATCAGCAGAGCTGCCTGATTTCAATCGTCCCAGCGTTCGGCAAGCACAGAAGCGATCTCTTCTAGCCCAGCTTCATCGGCTGGGCTAAACCTGTTCGTTGTATGACTGTCGATATCAATCTGGCCCAAGATCGTTCCGTCGCGACGAATGAGCACCACAATCTCGGCTCTGGTCTCTAGGCTGCAAGCCAGGTAGTTCGACAATTCCCTCACGTCGGCGATCACTTGGTTCTGATTTTCTGCCACTGCCGTTCCGCACACGCCACGCCCCACTGGTATCTCTGTGTGGTCGGTGGCTGCGCCGACAAAGGCGTCCAACCTCAAGAGGTCTCCGTCGAGCCGGTAGATGCCACTCCAGTCATATCCTGGCAATCCATCCAACCGATTCATCGCCTCCCGACGGAGTGCAAAACCCTTGAGAGGCGATTTGCGAAGGTCTTCGGCGATTTCTGAGTAGGTCAAGACTGTTCCCTCCATACTTTGAGACATTGTGAGACTGTTTTTGCTTTTCCTTCTGGGATCAGTTCCAAACAAGGGATTCCTTCCCAGTGGGCTCGATCGAGACCTCCATTAACCACCCGTAAGGGGGCGGAGGAATGACCCAACAGGCCACCGACTTCCAGGAGCTTCCCAGTCAGAATTGACTGTGAGACTCCATAGAGGAAGAGTTGGGTTGAGGGCAGATCCTCTGCCTCTAATCCTTGAATCTCGATTTCTGGCAAGTCGAACTTGATCATTCCGAGAGTAAAGGCAGTGAGCCCATGCTCAGTCATGCGGTGGTGGACAGTCACAACATCTGATACAAAGACTCTTTCCGGACTTGACTCCTCGCTCAAGACTTCTTCTGGCAATCGGTACCTTCGGGAGATCGGATCAGCCACCACTCCTTCTGTGAGACTCGCCATTTGCCTGGCGAGACGCAAGAGAAAGTTGAGCGAAGGATGGACGGCTGGGTCGTGGCTCTCGAAGCTAACCTGGAGGAGAGTCCAGGTGGCGAGAATACGGTTCAAGGTTTCTGGGCTCAGATCTTGGGCTAGGCTAGAGGCAAGGATGGGGTCTGGGCGGAATCCCGCTTCTTCCTTGCTGACGACGGCCAGACGGAGGACAGTCTTGCGATCCGGAGTTGCCAGAGCATAGAGACCTCTTTGAAAAGGCTGAGTCAGTTCGTCTTTGGTCGCCCCGCTGCGCAAAGGGGCAGCGAACCCGGCTATGGCACCTCCTTCCCCTCTTGGGTTCATCACTTCCGTGATGGCTGGTAAGGGCATTTTGCTCGCCAAGACGGAAAGATAAAAGGACTTGGTAATGCCAAACCCAGGTGTCTTCTCCCGCCCAATTCCGAAGATATCTCTCAGCCTCATGGTCTCGCTTCCTTTTGAACAGACTCCGCTCCACCAGATTCTGGGCGAGAAGAGGGATTAAATGCCTGACGAAAGAACTTTGGCCAAAGCCCTGCCGGGGCCAGAGGCCACAAGCCAGGCACAAGGGGCAAAACCTTTCCTGCCTCCGCCGGCGCTTGCGGTTGTGGTTTAAGTCTCCCCAAAAAGTCGGCAGCCAAGATCGCTGCCCCTTTTCCCGTTTGAGACTCCGCTGGCGGAAGCGAGGGAATCGCTACCGGGCGGAACCGACCTCCCAGTCTGAGGAACCAATCCTTCGTCTCCTCGCCACTATAAAACGTGATGTAGCCGGCACAAATGACGAAGGCAAATAGCGGGATATTCATCGAATACTCGATGTAGCCATGCAGCCCCAATCCAGCCAGAAGCACCCATTTTCTGAAGGGCTTATGAAAGACGAGAGTTGCGAGGGCCAACTCTACAAAGAGAGTGCCGTAGGTCGTTGCCATCACCATTGGGGGAGACTGCATAAAGGCTGGAAAGGGAAACCGGTCAAACTCGTGAAGTTGAGCTGGGTACCAGGTGGCTGTGCCATCTCGCCAAGTTGGCCCGCCCCATTTGTGCCAGACGGTCGTGAAATACACGATAGCTAGCTGAAGTTGAATGAGTCTCTGAGGCCACAAGCTCACCTCCAGGAAAAGCCATTGCCTCATGAGGGTGTCCCCACTGTTCAAGATGTCTGGGTTTCGGTGGTGCAGGGTCACCATTCCCACAAAAAGGGCGATGGTTGCAACTCTCGAAAAGAGCCCGAGACAAGTGAAAAGGGCTGCGATCACGACCAGCCAAAAGAAGGCGGTGGTCAGGCCAAAATCTTTGACCCCCTGCAGGAGGTTGAGACGCCAGACTTCTGCCGCCCAGCGCTCCGCCCAGGCAACAGGAAAGTAGCCCTTTTCGCTGAAGAACTCTTCTAGGTGAGGACTTAGCAAGAGGAGGTTGAAAAGGGCAAGGCCTCCAACGATGATGCGGAAGACTCCCAGGGCTGTGGCGGATCCAAAGCCGAACATCCAGTCGTGGAAGGCGCGCCAAGTTCTCATCTTTCTTTGAACCGGCGGAGCTCTTCAAGCTGAATCACTTCTTCCCAATGGACGAAGCTCTTGTACTCCATCGGAGTCAGGTTTGGGGGTGGCTGGATTGGCAGCCAGTGTCGTCGTAGCTGCACTCGAGTCGGTGGGTTCGCGGGATCCTTCCAAGCCTCATAGGCAACCCGGTAAGACGTGTGTCGCCATTTCCACCCGTAGGAATCATTGTTCAAACGCTCGTTGTACTTCCGAAATCGCTCGAAAAGATACTTCTCAGCGATTGGTAAAGTCTTCATGCGAGGGTAAGGGTGGATCGTCTCGGTTCCGTCTTGAAACGTCACGATAGAATCTCGCCAGATATCGACTTTTGAGGGGTCTGGGGCGAACATATCCCAAGACTGCCACAAACCAGTGCTGAGCATATAGAGTCCGGTCGGCAGTTTGGGATCCCTCACCAATCGCTCCAGATGGTAGAGAGAGGCGATGTGGATCGGGGCAGTGCCTTGAGCAATCGCGACCTTCTGTTCATCTGTTCTCGTCGGAATGGAAAAGATGAAAACCATCAAGAGATGGAAGATCACAAAGGCTTGAACCAGCGGATGTACCTTTTTAGACTTTGAATCTGCCATGTCTTTTAAGAGTCTAGCAAATCAGAGGCCCAGCGACAACTCCCTGCCCCTGCTTGTAGCGTAGACTTTTGAAAAGAACCCCATGGAGCGGTGCGATTATCTTGTTATTGGAAGCGGGTTGGCTGGTTTGACCTTCGCCTTGAAAGCAGCCGAGCATGGATCAGTGACTGTGCTCACAAAGTCGGAAATCACGGAGAGCAATACCAACTGGGCCCAGGGAGGAATCGCAGCCGCAGTGGGGGAAAGTGACAGCTGGGAACTGCACGAAGAGGACACTCTTATTGCCGGGGCAGGACTGTGTGACCCATGTGCCGTCCGGTTCTTGGTCCAGCAGGCACCAGAAGCGATCGAATGGCTTCAGCAACTTGGCGCCAGGTTTGACTTGCTGGGGAGCAATGAACTGGATCTAGGTCGCGAAGGAGGTCACAGCCGCCATCGGATTGTCCACCATGCGGATAAGACAGGATGGGAAGTTGAGCGTGCTGTGAGTGAGGCAGTGCGTGGACACAAGGGGATTCGGGTTTATGAGAATTGCTTTGTCACCCACCTCCTGATGAATCAGGGGCGCTGTGTCGGAGCTGGTGCACTGCTGGACGAAATCGGACAGAGAGACTTTCTGGCGCGGGCGACACTCTTGGCTACTGGAGGTTGCGGAAAACTCTACTCCAATACGACGAACCCGAGAGTCGCCACAGGGGATGGGATCGCTTTGGCTCACTCCGTTGGGGCTGAAATTCGAAACATGGAGTTCATGCAGTTTCACCCGACGACTTTGTATCACCCTCAGCTCTCAAGCTTTCTGATCACTGAGGCAGTCAGGGGAGCTGGCGGAACTTTGCGGGATCATACTGGCCGCCGATTCATGTACGACTATGACTCTCGGCTGGAACTCGCCCCCCGGGACGTTGTGGCCCGCGCCATTGAGAATCAGATTCAAAAGCTGGACACATGGTGCGTTTATCTCGACATGACCCACCTCGACGTGAGGGAGATCCAAAAGGAGTTTCCAACCATTTGGACGAAACTGAGGGAAATCGGGATCGAGATCGAAAAGACTTGGATTCCAATCACCCCTGCGCAACACTACTCCTGCGGAGGGGTCGTGACCGATCTTTCTGGTCGAACCACCCTTCCCGGGCTCTTTGCCTCGGGTGAGGTGACCTGTACGGGAGTCCATGGGGCCAACCGGTTGGCGAGCAATAGTCTGCTGGAAGCGATGGTCTTTTCGACATCAGCTGCCGACGCGGTTCGAGACGAACCTGAGCCGGCAGTGGAAAGAGACAGTATCGCGCTCCCCAAGTCGATTTCAGAGTCAGAGAGCGTTCGGATCCGCCATGCTCTTCAGAGAGCGATGAGCCACCACGTGGGAATCTTTCGGCGAACGGCTGGGCTCGAAGAAGTGCTGGAGAAGATTCGAGGCTGGCACGAAGACTACGAGAAAGCCCCCCCGGCTTCTTTTAGTTCCTATTCCCGGGAGTGTTTTAACCTTTTGGTTACTGCGCAACTTGTGGTTTCAGGAGCTCTGGCCAGGAAAGAAAACGTCGGCCTTCATTACAATGCTGACCTCGTACAGCCCTGATCTATTCTCGATAAGGAGGTGCCGCGGCAAGAGTCGGGAGAGCTCTCGCATCTTCGGGGATATGAAGACTCAGCGAGCACTTTCCGGACCCCTTTGGAGTCAATCGAATCGCCACTGCACCTAAGCCAGCGACTGGCGTAATCTGAGCGATATTCTCTTTTGGCTCAACTTGAACAGGCCAGGCACAAATTAGGGTCAGTTCCTCGTCGTTTTCTTCGACCGACCACTCCAACAAGACCTTGCTGCCATTCGGGCGAACCAAGACAGGAAATGGTGCAATCACTCGGAGCCCACTCGTAAGGCTCTCGACAAAGCGGTCAAACTGACTCCCTTGTTGGGGGCGAAAGACACCGTACCTCAGGCGATCTAGGGGATTCACCAACTTGGAAGCAGGAGTTCCGAGTTTCCTCCTCGCCTGATAATCAACCCAAATTCGATCGGCAGCAAGGCTCGCCTCAAGCAAGCATCCAGTGAGCTTCCGCTCAAGCTCTGGCGAGAAAACACAGGCGAGGGCTGCGAGGGCGGTCGCCCGTCTGCGGGTCGTGTGGTCTGGGATCATGAGGCGCCAGGTAAAGGCATCGCGCCATCTGAGAACCTGGCTCAGAAAAGCGTTGTCGCGGCTGGCTTTTCCATCGGTGGTGAGAGCGCTCTGCCAAAGCAAGGCATGGGCAGCGAGGAGGTCAACCCCTTCCCCACTCGCGCCATAGAGCACCTCCATCTGAGTCCAGAGTTCCTTTTGGCTTGTTCGGTTCAGGCGAAACTCGTTGAGAGTGGACTCAGTCGAACGCACGGTGAGAGAATCTCGATGGGGTGAAAAGTTCGAGAGAGCCAATTCCACCACGCTCGGGAGATCAAATGCCGAAGCGTTTGCCAGATGAGCGAAGGAGTTCTCACCAAGAGCAAGGGGACGCCCCGGAAAAAGAGGGAGAAGTGGGAATCGGACAATCAGGCGCGATTCGGTTGCATAGGCGATCGGGCCCTCCACCAAAGTTGCCCCGCTTTCTCGCACTCCCGTTCTGAGTTCGAGGGGGTAGCCTCCCAATCTGGCCCAGAGCAAAGAGACAGGCACGACCGCGTGGGGGCGGTCAAATGTCCAGGTCGCGATGAGGTGATTACCCTCTTGTCGAACCTCTTGGCGGACGAGATTCGGGGCAGGTGCTGTCAGTTGCGTCTCCCAGGCGAGAACTTGCTGAACCGCCTCGCCGATCTGGGAGACCTGAGCACCAATTCTCCTTTGCCCGATCGGGAGACAGACCCTCACTTTGCCTCGATAGGGTTGGGTGGTTTGGAGTTGCCAATCGCCACTGCGCCCAAAAATCTGCATTTGGATCGGTTTATCAAACACCAGGAGCAATGGCGGTTGGGGATCTTGGAAAGAAAGGAGGATCCATCGGCTCTCGGCTGTCGGGTTCCCGGCATTGACTGACCCGCCAGGCCAGGAGAGAATCGGGCTGGAAAGGGCAGATACCTTTAGCTCGAAATCGTCGGGGAAGGTCAATTCGAACCCTGGCGAAAGCAGATTGACCGAGAGTGCGTTTGGGGAAAATCTTTGAGACTTGGCTGTGACGATGAATCGCCGATCATTGATGGCTTGGACCTTTGGTTCGAGTATGGGTGAGCGAAACGCGAGGAAATCGCCGCTTGATTCTCTGACTCTGAATCCTTCGTTTGAAAGTGTGAAGCCAGGGGCACTTCCCAAGGGCTGGAAGCCAAAACGGCCAAAGGCTTGGGGGGCACCGATGGTTGCGATCAAGACAAGGCAAAAGCTAGTTAAAGCTCGTACCCAAGAGTTCAATCCCCAGTCTTCGCGTCCTTTGTGAATAGCTAAGCCCAATCTCACGAAAGCCTAGTTTATAACTAATGATGAAGCTCTGGTCGGAATAAGAATCAGTGAGGTACTTACTGAAGGTTCCGGAGTAGTTAAATCTCCAAAGCGAACCCATGTTGTATCGAAAAGTTCCCCTGGATTCCAGGCGATCTACATCTAGGCTTCGGGAAAAATAGGCGGTGAAGCTCGTTCGGCCAAGACTGAAGTAGGCTTCGGTGGTGAGACGATGTTGCCCGAGGAGACTTGAGCTGAAGCCATCGTCGATGAAGTCGTAGCTCAGATTCATTGCGAGGCCTTCGGTGATTGCAGCCCCGAGAGAAAAGTTGAACTGCTGAGTTAGACCCTTTTGAACATTTGTGCCGCTAAGTTGGGCGAGCCGATAGGAGGCATTTCCGTTCATACCTGGCCCAAAGCGGATGGGATTGCTGACGAGTCTTGCTTGGAAACCCAGAGTGGACTGGGATTCTCGCGAAGAACCAGCTTTGAGGGATTGGTTGGTCGAGGTGAAACCAAGGAATAGGTTCGCCGGGAGTTTGCCAGTTTTTATCGGATCTTTTTCGAACACGAAGCTCGTGCTGTTGTTTTCAAAAGCGGGACCGCGAAGCGTTCTTCCATAGTTTGCGTTCAGGTTGACACTAAACCCATTGAAGGGCTTTCCAATGTTAGTGCTGGCGAAAAGGCTTCTGTGGGCCGGAGCGTCAACTTGGGCTGAGATCGTCGTGCGGTCTGGCAACATCCAAAACTGACGGATATTAGCTCCCCAATCGTCACGTAGGAGGCCACTGATTGTGACTCCTCCGTCCATTCGATCGCCCTGGTTCCACTTGTATTCGTAGTCGAGGAACATACCAGCGGCAGCGCCGATCCCAGTGCCATACAGGCTTCCCCAGC